>NZ_JBWKWP010000002.1:0-455784 GCF_059422285.1 Curvibacter sp. GW821-FHT01G03 | reverse complement strand
CCATCAGGTCAGGCATGACGCGCTGGAGCATCTGGCCTTCGGTTTCGAGGGTATTCAGTTCATCGCCGCCCCGGCCTTGCAGCAAGAGGCGCCCGCCTTTCGACAGCTCAATGCGCTCTCGCAGTTTGAACGCGTGGTAATTGGTGATGACGATCTTTGCCCGGTTCAGGTCATCCAGCATGTCGCTTGGTACGAGTTCCCGGCTGGCGTAGTAGCTCTCTGGATCGTTGGGCTGCAAGACGCGAAGACGATCCTTGATGGTCAAGCCGGGCGCAACAACGAGGAAGCCGCGCGTGAACTTCTTGCTGCCGGGTCGGCGCACAGCGTTGACGGTCTGCCACGCGATGATCATGGCCATCACCGTGGTCTTGCCCGCACCGGTCGCCAGCTTCAAGGCCAACCGCATCAGTTCCGGGTTGGCGTCGTTGTTGGCGTTGGCCAGATGGTCGAGAAAGGTCTGGCCGATCTTGCCGACTTGAGGGGCAACTTCGGTGAGCCAGATGATTGTTTCGGCAGCCTCTACTTGGCAAAAGAACGGACGGATGCTGCTGAACTGATGGTGGCGCCAGTGTTGCAGCAGACGCGCGGTTTCGGGCGTGACGCGCCAGTCGGCTGGGTTCTTGAGTGCACGCCATTTGTCCACCTCTTGCCGCACCGAGTTGATGACGGCAGTGTGGTCGTAGGCCTGCTTCTGCGTGGACAGCTCATCATCAAACAGCAGAGCGTCTTGCTTAGCGACGCCCTTTTGCTTCTTGGCCTTGGGGATCGGGGTAATGAACTCAGCGCGGCGGCGAGTCTCGACAATCTGCTGGGTTGGTTGCCCAGTACCGTCAAGCTCCCAATGGCGACCAGGATACCCGTACGGAGAGTTGAGAATTGGCTTCTCAAAAAACTGATTCGACATGCAGCTCCCGCTAATTGCCTAGCCTTGCAAAGATCACTAATGACCACTGCAAGGTTCAGCTTTATTTTTTTAAAAAGGTCAATTATGCGGCGGCAACGGACAGACTTGTTGCAAGCAGATGGCCCATATTCATGTCGCCACAGCATCGCCAGATGTGCAAGCTCATCCGCCGGAAGACAGCCGCTGCCCTCAACGGTAAAAAGATTCCCTTAACCTGCGCATGCAAAGAGGTTGTTGGAACCATGGCCATCACGCAACGACATGGGAAAGAGATGGCCCCAAAGAAAAAGGGCACTCACCAGATATTGATGAGCGCCCTTAGCCGTTATGTTGGTGGAGCTGGGGGGATTTGAACCCCCGTCCGCAAGCCTTCTTCGAACAGTTCTACATGTTTAGCGATCTGATTTGAGTCTCACACCCTGTACCGCGCAGTCGCACGCTGTACAAGACGCCAGCACCCTACTTTCTCGCCCCATGCCAAGGTACCCGACACAGAGCCAGCCAATGAAAATTACCCCACAGCCTGGACGCCTTGCGGCACCCTTGCCCAGCCCATTGGCCGACTGTTGTGAGGCTCACCGGTGTTTAAGCGGCGAGTGCGAAACGTTCGTCGTTTGCAGTTAGTTTTTTTCAGCTGTTTAACGAGGTGACTGAACCTCGACATGCCCTGCTGCGCGTCCGAACCCACGTCGAAACCAGTGCAGCCCCAGAGTTCTCTATTTTAGGCTGCGGGCAGCCATTGCAAGAGCTCGAGCGGAGATTTAATTTCGGCGTGGGCGCCCCACTGAGCGGTGTCGGTGCGCTGGCCCAGGTAGCCGTAGCAGGCGGCCACGGTGCCCATGCCGGCGGCCAGGCCGGCGATGATGTCGCGCTCGTCGTCACCCACGTACAGGCATTTTTCGGGGGGCACGCCCAGGCGGCGGGCGGCCTCGAACAGGGGCTCGGGGTGGGGTTTGGCGTGGGGGGTGGTGTCGCCGCTGACGATGGCCGAGGCCGTGCTGAACAGCGGCATGGCGCGGGTGAGCGGCTCAGTAAAGCGGGCCGACTTGTTGGTGACCACGCCCCAGCGCAGTTGGCGGCCCACCAGTTGGGCCAGCAGCTCGGGCACGCCATCAAAGATGGTGGTGGCCTGGGTCAGGCGGCTTTCGTAGTTTTGAAAGAACTCTTCGCGCAGGGCGGCAAAGTCGGGGTGGTCGGGGGTCACGCCAAAGGCCTCGCCCAGCATGCCGCGAGCCCCGGCGCCGGCCATGGGGCGGTAGCGCTCGTAGGGCAGCGAGGGCAGGCCACGGGCCAGGCGCATCTGGTCGGCGGCGGCGCCCAGGTCGGGGGCGCTGTCGATCAGGGTGCCGTCCAGGTCAAACAGAACGGCTTGGAGGGTGGGGTCAAACGACATGCAGGGGGCCTTCTTCTGCTTCAGGCGGCGGTGGAGCGGCGGGTCGAGACCATGTAGTTCACGCTGGTGTCGTCGTTCAGCCAGTACCGGCGGGTGAGCGGGTTGGAGCCCAGGCCGCGGGTTTGCTGCCAATCAAGGCCGGCGGCACGCGAGTAGGCGGCCAGCTCGCTGGGGCGCACCAGTTTGGCGTATTCGTGGGTGCCGCGGGGCAGCAGGTTCAGCACGTATTCGGCGCCCACAATGGCCAGCAAAAAGGCCTTGGCATTGCGGTTGATGCTGGAGAAGAACACATGCCCACCGGGCTTGACCAGGGTGGCGCAGGCTTGCACAACCGAAGCGGGGTCGGGCACGTGCTCCAGCATTTCCATGCAGGTGACCACGTCAAACTGGCCGGGTTGCTCCAGGGCCAGGGCTTCGGCGCTGATTTCTCGGTATTGCACGCCGGTGGTGCCGGCTTCGAGTGCGTGCAATTGGGCCACGCGCAGCGCCTTCGAGGCGAGGTCGATGCCCAGCACGTCGGCGCCTTTGCGGGCCATCGAATCCGACAGAATGCCGCCGCCGCAGCCGATGTCGACCACCTTGCGCCCGACCAGCGGGGCCTGGGCGTTGATCCAGTCCAGGCGCAGCGGGTTGAGCTGGTGCAGGGGGCGAAACTCGCTTTCGGGGTCCCACCAGCGGTGGGCCAGATCTGAAAACTTGGCCAGTTCGGCCGGGTCGGCATTGAGGGTGGGCGCGGAGGTCTGTGCTTCAGTCATGGGGCAATTGTGATTCAAGCAGACATAAAAAAAGCCCCGTTGCCGGGGCTTTTTGTTGTAACCCGGAGGGGATTACTTGGCGGCGCGGGTGCCAACCACTTCGATTTCCACGCGACGGTTCTTGGCGCGGCCTTCGGCGGTCTTGTTGTCAGCCACAGGCTGGCTCTTGCCCTTGCCTTCGGTGTACACGCGGTTCTTTTCGATGCCCTTGGACACCAGATAAGCCTTCACGGCTTCAGCGCGGCGAACCGACAGCTTCTGGTTGTAGGCCACCGAGCCCACCGAGTCGGTGTGACCGACGGCGATGATGACTTCCAGGTTGATGTCCTTGACCTTGCCGACCAGATCGTCCAGCTTAGCCTTGCCTTCAGCCTTCAGAACCGACTTGTCGAAGTCGAAGAAAGCGTCAGCAGCGTAGGTCACCTTGGTTGCAGCAACTGCGGCCGGAGCGGCAGCAGGAGCGGCAGCAGCAGGAGCGGCCGGAGCAGCTGCGGGGGCAGCAGCAGGAGCGGCAGCCGGAGCAGCCTTCGGAGCGATAGCGCCATCGCAACCAGCCACGGCAGTTGCCGGGGTCCAGTTGGCATCACGCCAGCACAGTTCGTTGGTGCCGTTCTTCCAGACGAGTTCGCCGGTGCCGTTTTTCCAGTTGTCGACGGTTTGAGCGCCAGCAGCGGTTGCAAGGGCAGCGGAGGCAAACAACATCGCCACTTTGTTCAGTTTCTTCATGGTTCTCCTCTTGGGGAAAAAGCCGCAGCCGCGCGGCAAATACGTACGCTTCCAGTGACCACCACCAAAAACGTTGTTTAAATTGTGCCACACCCGTTCGCCACGGCTCAGGGTCTGGCTCAAGCTGCGTGCAGGACAAGCGCGCAATATGCACGGTTTGTTGCTAGTTCGCGACAGGGCGTTGCCCGTAAAATGAGCCTTTCCTGCCGCAAACACCACCTCTCATGACCCAGTTCGCCAAAGAAACTCTGCCCATCAGTCTCGAAGAGGAAATGCGGCGCAGCTACCTCGATTACGCGATGAGCGTGATTGTGGGGCGTGCGCTGCCCGATGCCCGAGACGGCTTGAAGCCAGTTCACCGGCGCGTGCTTTTTGCCATGCACGAGTTGAACAACGACTGGAACCGGCCCTACAAGAAGTCGGCGCGTATCGTGGGCGACGTGATCGGTAAATACCACCCGCACGGTGACAGCGCGGTGTACGACACCATTGTGCGCATGGCCCAGGATTTTTCCTTGCGCCATATGTTGGTGGATGGTCAAGGTAATTTTGGATCGGTGGACGGCGACAACGCGGCAGCGATGCGGTACACCGAAATCCGCCTGGCCAAGATCGCCCACGAGATGCTGGCTGACATCGACAAGGAAACCGTCGATTTCGGGCCCAATTACGACGGCAGCGAAAAAGAACCCCTGGTGCTGCCCAGCCGCTTGCCCAATCTGCTGGTGAACGGCTCGGCCGGTATCGCGGTGGGCATGGCGACCAACATCCCGCCGCACAACCTCAATGAGGTGGTGGATGCCTGCCTGCACATGCTGCGCCACCCCGAGACCACGGTGGATGACCTGATGGAGATCATCCCGGCGCCTGACTTCCCAACGGCCGGCATTATTTACGGCATCAACGGCGTCAAGGACGGCTACCGCACCGGGCGTGGCAAGGTGGTGATGCGCGCGCGCTGCCACTTTGAAGACATCGACCGCGGCCAGCGCCAGGCCATCATCGTGGACGAGCTGCCCTACCAGGTGAACAAGAAGACTCTGCAAGAGCGCATGGCCGAGCTGGTTCACGAAAAGAAGATCGAGGGCATCAGCCACATCCAGGATGAGTCGGACAAATCAGGCATGCGCCTGGTGATCGAGCTCAAGCGCGGTGAAGTGCCCGAGGTGGTGCTGAACAACCTGTACAAACAGACCCAGCTGCAGGATACCTTCGGCATGAACATGGTGGCCCTGATCGATGGCCAGCCCAAGCTCTGCAACCTGAAGGACCTGATCGAGGTCTTCCTGCAGCACCGCCGCGAGGTGGTGACACGCCGCACGATCTTCAACCTGCGCAAGGCCCGCGAGCGCGGCCATGTGCTGGAAGGCCTGGCCGTAGCGCTGGCCAACATTGACGATTTCATCGCCATCATCCGCAACGCCCCCACCCCGCCGGTGGCCAAGGCCGAGCTGATGCTCAAGAGCTGGGACAGCAAGCTGGTGCGCGAGATGCTGACCCGTACCCGTGCCGATGGTGGCGTGGTCAACGCCGACGACTACCGCCCCGACGGCCTGGAGCTGCAGTTCGGCATGCAGGCCGACGGCCTGTACCGCCTCTCTGAAACCCAGGCCCAAGAGATTCTGCAGATGCGACTGCAGCGCCTGACCGGCCTGGAGCAGGACAAGATCGTGGCCGAGTACAAGGACGTGATGGCCGAGATCGATGATTTCCTCGACATCCTGTCCAAGCCCGAGCGCGTGTCGACCATCATCGGCGACGAACTGAGCGTGGTGAAGACCGAGTTCGGCCAGACCAAGCTGGGCGCCCGCCGCAGCGAGATCGAGCACAGCGCCCAAGACCTGAGCACCGAAGACCTGATCACGCCCACCGACATGGTGGTCACGCTCAGCCACAGCGGCTACATCAAGAGCCAGCCGCTGTCCGAGTACCGCTCGCAAAAGCGGGGGGGCCGCGGCAAGCAGGCCACCGCCACCAAGGAAGACGACTGGATTGACCAGCTCTTCATTGCCAACACGCACGACTACATCCTGTGCTTCTCCAACCGCGGCCGCATGTACTGGCTCAAGGTGTGGGAGGTGCCGGCCGGTTCGCGCGGCTCGCGTGGCCGCCCGATCGTCAACATGTTCCCGCTGGCCGAAGGCGAAAAGATCAACGTGGTGCTGCCGCTGACCGGTGAAAACCGCAGCTTCCCGGCCGATCACTTCATCTTCATGGCCACCAGCATGGGCACCGTGAAGAAGACCCCGCTGGACGAGTTCAGCAACCCGCGCAAGGGCGGCATCATTGCCGTGAACCTGGACGAGGGCGATTTTCTGATCGGTGCTGCGCTGACCGACGGCAAGCACGACGTGATGCTGTTCAGCGACGGCGGCAAGGCGGTGCGCTTTGACGAAAACGACGTGCGCCAGATGGGCCGTCAGACGCGCGGCGTGCGCGGCATGATGCTCGAAGAACACCAGCGCGTGATCGCCATGCTGGTGGCCGAAGACGAGCAGCAAAGCGTGCTCACCGCCACCGAAAACGGTTACGGCAAGCGCACCTCGATCACCGAGTACACCCGCCACGGTCGCGGCACCAAGGGCATGATTGCCATCCAGCAAAGCGAGCGCAACGGCAAGGTGGTGGCCGCCACGCTGGTGCATGCCGATGACGAGATCATGCTGATCACCGACAAGGGCGTGCTGGTGCGCACCCGCGTGGGTGAGATCCGCGAACTGGGCCGTGCCACCCAAGGCGTGACCCTGATCGCGCTGGACGAAGGCTCACGCCTGTCCGGCCTGCAGCGCATTGTTGAAAACGATGCCAATGCCCCGGCAGCCGATGGCGCAGACAGTGCCGACGGCGAAGAGGGTACTGAGCCCACCGGCGAGGCCTGACCCGCAAGCGCCTTTTGATGCCCACCCGCCGGGGCCCGCTGGGCCCCGGGTCTTTTTGTTACAGGTTCTGTTCATGACGCGTCCCTACAATTTCTCGGCCGGCCCGGCCGCGATCCCCGAAGAGGTGCTGCAGCAAGCTGCCGCCGAAATGCTCGACTGGCACGGCAGCGGCATGAGCGTCATGGAGATGAGCCACCGCGGCAAAGAGTTCATCAGCATCTACGAACAGGCCGAAGCCGACCTGCGCGAGCTGCTGGCGGTGCCGGCGAACTTCAAGATCCTGTTCATGCAGGGCGGTGGCCTGGCTGAGAACGCCATCGTGCCGCTGAACCTGTCGCGCGGCGAATCGGCTGATTTTGTGGTGACCGGCACCTGGAGCGACAAAAGCCAGAAAGAAGCGGGCAAGTACTGCGAGGTGCACATTGCCGCCAGCAACCAGGCCGACGGCCACACCAGCCTGCCGGCCCCGGCCAGCTGGCAGCTCAGCAAGGCGCCGCGTTATGTGCACCTGTGCAGCAACGAGACCATCCACGGCGTGGAGTTTCAAGAGCTGCCCGATCTGAAGGCCCTGGGCTGCGACGCCCCGCTGGTGATCGATTTCTCGTCGCACGTGGCGTCGCGCCCGGTCGACTGGAGCCGCGTGGGCATGGCCTTTGGCGGCGCACAGAAGAACATCGGCCCCGCCGGCCTGACCCTGGTGGTGGTGCGCGAAGACCTGCTGGGCCATGCGCTCAAGGCCTGCCCGAGCGCTTTTGACTACAAGTTGGTGGCCGACAACCAGTCGATGTACAACACGCCACCCACCTACGGCATCTACATCGCCGGCCTGACCTTCCAATGGCTCAAGCGCCAGACCGAAGCCGGCCTGAGCGGCGTGGCCGCCATGGAGGCCCGCAACAAGGCCAAGGCCGACCTGCTGTACGGCTTCCTCGACCAGTCGCAGCTCTACACCAACCCGGTGGCCCTCGAAGGCCGCTCGCGCATGAACGTGCCTTTCCGCCTGCGCGACGAATCACTGAACGACGCCTTCCTGGCCGGCGCCAAGGCACGCGGGCTGCTGCAGCTCAAGGGCCACAAGTCGGTGGGCGGCATGCGGGCCAGCATCTACAACGCCATGCCGCTGGCCGGCGTGCAGGCGCTGGTCGACTACCTGCGCGAATTCGAAAAAACCAAGGCCTGAGCGCCCCAAGCCCAGAGACACCGTCATGACCCAGCCCTCCAACGCCCCTTTGCCCACCCTGGGCGAGTTGCGCGTCCAGATCGACTCGCTCGACCAGCAACTGCTCAGCCTGCTCAACCAGCGTGCCCATGTGGCCGAACAGGTGGGCGAGGTCAAGAAGCGCGAAGGCACGCCCTTCTTCCGCCCCGACCGCGTGGCCCAGGTGATCGAAAAGATCAAGACCGCCAACCCCGGCCCGCTCAAGGATGAGCATGTGGCCGCCATCTGGCGCGAGATCATGTCGGCCTGCCTGGCCCTGGAGTCACCGCAGCGCGTGGCCGTGCTGGGCCCTGCCGGCACCTTTTGCGAGCAGGCCGCCATCGAGTTCTTTGGCGGTGCTGCCGACCTGATGTACTGCGCCAACTTTGACGAGGTGTTCCACGCCACGGCCGCGGGCAGCGCCCAGTACGGCGTGGTGGGGGTCGAAAACTCGGTCGAAGGCGTGGTCACCCGCTCGCTCGACCTGTTCCTGCACACCCCCACCCATGTGATCGGCGAGGTCAGCCTGCTGGTGCGGCACAACCTGCTGCGCCAGAGCGCCTCGCTCGATGGCATCGAAGCCGTGCTGGCCCACCCGCAGGCTCTGGCGCAGTGCCAGGCCTGGCTGTCCAAGCACCTGCCCCATGCCGAACGCCGCCCGGTGTCCAGCAACGCCGAGGGCGCCCGCCTGGCGGCCACCAACCCGGCCTGGGCCGGCCTGGCCAGCGAGCGCGCCGCCACCCTGTTCGGCCTGCACATCGTGGCCCACGCCATCCAGGACGAGGCCTACAACCGCACGCGCTTTGCCGTGATCGCCTTGCCGCAGACCCTGGCCACCCCACCTGCCACGGGCCGCGACTGCACCAGCCTGGTGGTTTCGGTGCCCAACCGGCCCGGCGCAGTGCACGACCTGCTGGTGCCGCTGAAGACCCATGGCGTGTCGATGACCCGCTTTGAATCGCGCCCGGCACGCACCGGCCACTGGGAGTACTACTTCTACATCGACCTCGATGGCCACCCCTCGCAACCCAACGTGGCCAAGGCCCTCGAAGAGTTGAGCGGCCTGTGCGCCTTCTACAAGGTGCTGGGCTCCTACCCCGTCGGGGCTGCCTGATGACGCCCACACCCCACACCGGAGCAGGCCATGTTTGAGCAACTGGGCTTGATCGGCTGCGGCCTGATGGGCGGCTCGTTTGCGCTGGCCCTCAAGCGTGCAGGCCTGGTCAAGCGGGTGGTGGGCTACAGCAAGTCGCCCTCCACCACCGAAAAAGCCCGCCAGATGGGCGTGATCGACCTGGCCGCACCCTCGGCACTGCTGGCCGTGGCCGGGGCCGACATCGTGATCGTGGCGGTGCCGGTGTCGGCCACCGAGGCCACGCTCAAGGCCATCAAGCACCTGGTCACGCCCGACATGCTGATCATGGACGTGGGCTCCACCAAGACCGACGTGGTGCAGGCGGCCCGCACGGCCTTGCGCGACCAGATCGGCTCGTTTGTGCCGGCCCACCCGATTGCGGGCAAAGAGGTGTCGGGCATCGAGCATGCCGATGCCGACCTGTACAAAGGCCGCCAGGTCATCCTGACCCCGCTCGAAAAAACGCTGACGGCCCACCTTCAAAAGGCCGCCACGGTGTGGACGGCGATCGGCTCGCAGGTGATCCACATGTCGCCCGAGCAGCACGATGCCGCCTTTGCGGCGGTCAGCCATCTGCCCCACCTGCTGGCGTTTGCCTACATCAACGGCATTGCCAACCAGCCGACGGGTGACGATTTTCTGGCCTTGGGTGGCCCCGGGTTCCGGGATTTCACCCGCATTGCGGCCAGCGACCCCAAGGTGTGGCGCGACATCCTGCGCTCCAACCGGCAAGAGCTGTTGACCCAGATGCGCCACTTCAAGGCCGCACTGGCCGAGTTTGAAGCCCAACTTGAAGCCGATCAGGGCCCCGCCCTGGAATCCCTCATCGACCGCGCCAGCCAGGTCCGTGCCCAATGGCGCCTGGCAGCCCCCCGCACCGCCAAATAATGTTCAGCACCGAATTCCTCGACCTGCCCCCGCTCGCCAGTGCTGGCGGCGCCGTCACCCTTCCCGGCTCGAAAAGCATCTCCAACCGCGTGCTGCTGCTGGCGGCCCTGAGTGCGGGCACCACGCGCATCCATGATCTGCTCGATTCGGACGACACCCGCGTGATGCTCGATGCGCTGCGCACCCTGGGCTGCGGCCTGCGCCAGCAAGGCAGCGTGCTCGAGATCGACGGCCTGGGCGGGCAACTGGGTCAACGCCAGGCCAAACTCTTCATGGGCAATGCCGGCACCGCCATGCGCCCGCTCACGGCCGCGCTGGCCCTGCTGGGCGGCGACTTTGAGCTGAGCGGCGTGAAACGCATGCACGAGCGCCCGATCGGCGACCTGGTCGACGCCCTGCGCCAGCTCGGCTGCCAGATCGACTACACCGGCAATGAGGGCTACCCCCCGCTGCACATCCACCCGCCCAAGCTACAGCTTGACCAGCCCATCCCCGTGCGAGGCGATGTGTCCAGCCAGTTCCTCACGGCCCTGCTGATGGCCCTGCCGCTGGCGGCCACGCAGGACATCGTGATCGAGGTGGTGGGCGAGCTGATCAGCAAGCCCTACATCGAGATCACGCTCAACCTGCTGCAACGTTTCGGCATCCAGGTGCAGCGCGAGGGCTGGGCCCGCTTCACGATCCCGGCGGGCAGCCGCTACCAGTCGCCCGGTGACATCCACGTCGAAGCCGATGCTTCTTCGGCCAGCTATTTTGTGGCGCTGGGCGCCCTGGCCCAGCCCCATCAGGTGGGCGGCAAGGTGCGTATCCAGGGCGTGGGGCTGGACTCAATCCAGGGTGATATCCGCTTTGTGGAGGCGGCGCGCCTGATGGGCGCCCAGGTGGATGGCGGGGCCAACTGGCTGGAGATCTCGCGCCAACACTGGCCGCTGAAGGGCATCGACCTCGACTGCAATCACATCCCCGACGCTGCCATGACACTGGCCGTGATGGCCTTGTATGCCGACGCCCCCACCACCTTGCGCAACATCGCGAGCTGGCGTGTCAAGGAAACCGACCGCATCGCCGCCATGGCAGCCGAACTGGGCAAGCTGGGCGCCACGGTTGAAGAAGGCCCCGACTGGTTGCGCGTGCACCCGCTGCCTGCAGGCCAATGGCGCAGCGCCAGCATCCACACCTACGACGACCACCGCGTGGCCATGTGCTTCTCGCTGGCGGCCTTCAACCCCGATGGCGTGAGCGTGCGCATCGAAGACCCCAAATGCGTCGCCAAGACCTTCCCGGACTATTTCGAAGCCTTGTTCGGCCTGGTCAACACCCCGGCTCAACGCATTCCGGTGATCTGCATCGACGGCCCGACGGCCTCGGGCAAGGGCACCGTGGCGGCGGCGGTGGCCGCCCGCCTGGGCTACCACTTTCTGGATTCGGGGGCCATGTACCGCATCACCGCGCTGGCCGCGCTGCGCGCCGGCCTGACCATCAGCACCGAGCACGAAACAGCGATTGCCGAGCTGGCCCGCACCCTGCCGGTGCGCTTTGACGATGGCAAGGTGTGGCTCGGCAACGACGATGTGACCGAAGCCATCCGCACCGAAGAAGCCGGCATGAACGCCTCCAAGGTCTCGGCCCTGCCCGCAGTGCGCCTGGCCCTGGTGGACCTGCAGCACAGCTTCCGCGCCCTGCCGGGTCTGGTGGCTGACGGCCGCGACATGGGCACGGTGATCTTTCCAGACGCCCCCTACAAGCTCTACATGACGGCCAGCGCGGCCTGCCGCGCCGAGCGCCGCTACAAGCAATTGATTTCAAAAGGGATCTCTGCTAATCTCAGCGAGTTGCGCGCGGACCTCGAAGCCCGTGACGCCCGGGATCAAAACCGGGCCGTTGCGCCCTTGAAGCCCGCGCCTGATGCGCAGTTGCTCGACAACTCCGAGTTGACCATCGAAGAATCGGTGTCTCAGGTGTTGAAAGGCTGGCTGCAACGCCAGGCCATCGGCCCCACAGCCGCCACCTGAGCAAAACCGAGCCGTGCGATTGTCATTGTCATAGCACGGCCGGTGAAGGCCCCCACAGCCCCCTTCGCGCGTCAGCGCACAGGCGGTGGGGTTCGTCAACGTAACCCGCGGGTCAGCCCGCAAAAAACCGCCGCAATCAGCCCCTAGCGATGGCAATGGTGCCTTCGCATTTCCTGCTTGCGGACTAGGAAATTTCATGTCTGAATCTTTTGCCGCCCTTTTTGAAGAATCTCTGCAACGCTCTGAAATGCGTGCAGGCGAAGTCATTACCGCCGAAGTCGTGCGCATCGAGCACAGCTTCGTGGTCGTGAACGCTGGCCTCAAGTCGGAAGCCTATGTGCCTCTGGAAGAGTTCAAGAACGACAAGGGCGAAGTCGAAGTCCAAGTGGGTGACTTCGTGTCGGTGGCCATCGACGCCATCGAAAACGGCTACGGCGACACCATCCTGTCGCGCGACAAGGCCAAGCGTCTGGCCTCGTGGCTGGCCCTGGAAAAGGCCCTGGAATCCGGCGAATTCGTCACCGGTACCACCAGCGGCAAGGTCAAGGGCGGTCTGACCGTCCTGGTCAACGGCATCCGCGCCTTCCTGCCGGGTTCGCTGATCGACACCCGTCCGATCAAGGACCTGTCGCCCTTCGAAAACAAGACCCTGGAATTCAAGGTCATCAAGCTGGATCGCAAGCGCAACAACGTCGTGCTGTCGCGCCGTGCCGTGGTCGAAGCCTCGATGGGCGAAGAGCGCGCCAAGCTGATGGAAACCCTGAAAGAAGGCTCCATCGTCAATGGCGTGGTCAAGAACATCACCGAATACGGTGCATTCGTTGACCTGGGCGGCATCGACGGTCTGCTGCACATCACAGACATGGCATGGCGCCGTGTCCGCCACCCGAGCGAAGTGGTGCAAGCTGGCCAAGAGATCACTGCCAAGATCCTCAAGTTCGACACCGAAAAGAACCGCGTGTCCCTGGGCCTCAAGCAAATGGGCGACGATCCTTGGATGGGCGTCAACCGTCGCTACCCGCAAGGCACTCGCCTGTTCGGCAAGATCACCAACATCGCCGACTACGGCGCGTTTGTTGAACTCGAACCCGGCATCGAAGGCCTGGTGCACGTCTCCGAAATGGACTGGACCAACAAGAACATCGCCCCCAGCAAGCTGGTCACCCTGGGCGACGAAGTCGAAGTCATGGTTCTGGAAATCGACGAAGACAAGCGCCGCATCAGCCTGGGCATGAAGCAGTGCAAGGCCAACCCGTGGCAAGAGTTCGCGCAAAACACCAAGCGCGGCGACCGCGTCAAGGGCCCGATCAAGTCGATCACCGACTTCGGCGTGTTCGTGGGTCTGGCTGCCGGCATCGACGGCCTGGTTCACCTGTCCGACCTGTCGTGGAACGAAGCTGGCGAAGCCGCTGTCCGCAACTACAAGAAGGGCCAAGAAGTCGAAGCCATCGTGTTGGCCGTGGACGTGGACCGCGAACGCATCTCCCTGGGCATCAAGCAGCTCGACTCCGACCCGTTCACCACCTTCGTGACCGTGAACGACAAGGGCCAGACCGTGACCGGCAAGGTCAAGACGGTTGATGCCCGTGGCGCTGAAATCGATCTGGGCGAAGACATCGTCGGCTACCTGCGCGTCAGCGAAATCTCGCGTGACCGCGTGGAAGACGCTCGCAACGTGCTGAAGGAAGGCGACGAAGTGACCGCTGTGGTGGTGAACGTGGATCGCAAGACCCGCAACATCCAGCTGTCGATCAAGGCCAAGGACGCTGCTGACCAGCAAGAAGCCATGGCTTCGCTGAGCCAGCAATCGGCCCGCGAAAGCGCCGGCACCACCAGCCTGGGCGCTCTGCTGCGCGCCAAGCTGGACGGCGGCAACAACTGATCCTGACGGATCAGCCGGCCCCGGGGCCGGTTTTGCACATGTTGCAAAACCGGCCCTTTTTCTTTTTCAGACTGAACCCATGACCCGATCCGACCTTGTTGAAGAGCTGGCCAACCGGTTCAGCCAATTGACACACCGGGACGCCGAACACGCCGTCAAGACCATTCTTGACGCCCTGGGCGATGCACTGGTGCGTGGCCACCGGATCGAGATCCGTGGCTTCGGCAGCTTCTCGATCAACCACCGCCCGCCCCGCATGGGTCGCAACCCGCGCAGCGGCGAAAGCGTGGCCATCCCGAGCAAGCGCGTGCCCCACTTCAAGCCGGGCAAGGCCCTGCGTGAGGCCGTGGACAAGCGCACCGAGGAACTGGGCCAAGAGCCCAAGTGACCCGAAGTGATGCCCCGACGATGCAGCAAGGCCTGCATGCCGGTCATCCCTCGTTAGAATCTCCTCGTCACTGAGGAGATGAATGAAATACCTCATGTGGCTGCTCAAGGCAGCCATTTTTTTTACCCTGTTTGCCTTCGCGCTGAACAACCAGCAAGACGCAACCGTCCACTTCTTCTTCGGCACCCAATGGCGGGCGCCGCTGGTTCTGGTGGTACTGTCCGCCTTCACGCTGGGTGTGGTGGCGGGCGTGCTGGGCATGGTGCCCCGATGGTGGAAACACCGCAGTGCCGCACGCAAGCACCAGGATCAAACCGCCCAACAGCCGGCCGCCCAGGCAGCCCCTCCTCAAGCCCCGGTGGCCCCCCCACCCTCTGTCGACGAGCACGAACCCCCTCATGGAATTTGATCTCAGCTGGCTCTTGCTGGGCCTGCCGCTGGCCTTTGTGCTGGGATGGGGCGCCTCACGCTTCGATATCCGCCAATTGCGCCTGGAAAACCGCCAGGCGCCCAAAGCCTATTTCAAGGGCCTGAACTTTCTGCTGAACGAGCAACAGGATCAAGCCATCGACGCCTTCATCGAAGCCGTCCAAAACGATCCGGACACCTCGGAGCTGCACTTTGCCCTAGGCAACCTGTTCAGGCGGCGTGGCGAGTACGAACGCGCCGTGCGCGTGCACGAGCACCTGCTCAGCCGCGCCGACCTGAGTCGCACCGACCGTGAGCGTGCTCAGCACGCGCTGGCCCTCGACTTCCTGAAAGCCGGCCTGCTGGACCGTGCCGAAGCGGCGCTGCACAAGCTGGAGGGCACCCCTTTCGAGAGCCAGGCCCGCCTGGCCCTGCTGGCCATCTGCGAACGCTCGCGCGACTGGCCCCAGGCTGCCGGCATTGCCCAGCGCATGGACCAGGCTGGCCAAGGTCGCTTCAATGCCCGCCAGGCCCATTACCTGTGTGAGCAGGCCCTCAGCCTGGTGGCGCAACAGGATGTGCCGGGCGCGCTGGAACGCTTGGCGGAAGCCCGCACCACAGCCCCCGAGGCCCCGCGCGCCTACATCGAAACGGCCCGCCTGCAGGCCCTGCAAGGCCAGCACAGCGACGCCTGCGACACCTTGCAGCACATGGCCCGCGTGGCCCCCAGCCACCTCTCGCTGGCAGCGCCCCTGTGGGCTGACTGCGCCCAGGCCGCCAAGCGCGGCCCGGAAACCCTGGCCCAGCTCGACGCCATCTACCAGGAACACCCCTCACTGGACCTGCTGGAAGCGCTGGTCACCCTGAGCCAGGCCCAGGGCGTACCAAGTGAAGTGGCCCGCGAGCGCTACGTGCAACACTTGGACAAAGAGCCCTCACTGGTGGCCGCCGCGCGATGGCTGGCCGGGGAGCAGCTCAGCCACGAACAGTTCCACCCCCAGGTGCAACGCGCCCTCGACCACGCGGCCAAGCCGCTGGTCCGCTACCGCTGCGCGGCATGCGGCTTTGAAGCCAAGCAGTACTTCTGGCAATGCCCGGGCTGCCAATCATGGGACAGCTACCCGGCCCAGCGGGTCGAGGAACTGTGAGCTGAGTGTCCACTCGGGCGTTGTCTGAAAGACGCTTGAACGGGGTTTTCAACCGCACACCATTGGCGTGGCGGTGCAAGCCCCCAGGGGGGCAGCAACACGCCTTTAATCAAAGGCTTCGCCACCTCCTGGAGAGCCCCCCATGTCCAACCTGTTGCGGCACGGCTGCCGGCCACTGATTCGCACCCTGCTCGGCGCCTGGGCCCTGAGCCTGTTTCTGGGGACAACGGCCCATGCCGAGCTCGAAATCAACCAGGCCAGCGAGGCCCAGCTTGACAGCCTGCTGCATGTGGGGCCGGCCCTGTCGCAAAAAATCCTGAGCCAGCGCCAGCAAAGCCCCTTCGCCGATTGGTCGGACCTGATCCGCCGCGTGCCTGGTATCGGCCCGCGCCGGGCCCGGCAGCTTTCACACCAAGGACTGACTGTGCAGGGTCAGGCCTACCCCGGCACACCCCAGCCGGAGGGCAGCAAGCCCTGATGCTGTTCAGCGCCGTGAGGTCGCAGCCCCAAAAGGGGCCATCTGACCCCACGGGCCCCTTCAGTCGAGGGTGCCCCCCACCATCACGGCATCGTGCTGGTGGGCCAGCGCGGCCTCCAGAGCCGCTTGCACGGCCTTGAGCTGCACGTCGATGGGCACGCCCCCCTGCCCTGCCTCATGGCCGAACGGCGGCACATGCATGAAGCCCCCACGCAGGCCCGGGTGCTGCTCCAGGTAGTCACTCAACAGAAACAGCAATTGATTGCACACAAAGGTGCCGGCGGTATAGGACACCGCCGCAGGTGCGCCCACGGCCTGCATGGCCTGCACCATGGCCTTCACCGGCAGGCGACTGCGCCAGGCCAGCGGTGCCTCGGGCAGGATGGGCTGATCCAACGGCTGCTCACCCGCGTTGTCGGGGATGCGCGCATCCACCCAATTCAGCGCGACCCGCTCCATGCACAACTCGGTGCGTGAGGCCGCGAGGCCCAGCGCCATGACCAGCGAGGGGGCAGGCCCGGCCTCGATGGCCTGGCGCAGCACCGGCCACGCCGTGCTGAAAACACAGGGCAGTTGCAGCGCCTGCACACGCTGCCCGCCGGCCAGCACGCAGCCGTCCAGTTGGCGCGCCACCTCCCAGGAGGGGTTGAGCGGGTCCCCACCAAAGGGCTCGAAGCCTGTGAGCAAGACCGTGCCGAACATGGTGGCCCTGCCTTTTCAGCGGGCCGCGTCGGCCGGGCCGTAGCCACCGCCGCCGGGGGTCTGGATCTCGAACACATCGCCGGCCTTCATCTCGGCCTGGCCGATGTGCTCCAGTGTCTCGACACGACCGTCGCTGCGCAGCACGCGATTCACGCCCACGGCACCGGCCTCGCCACCGGCCATGCCAAAGGCACCGCGCAGGCGGCCGTTGGACAGGATGCTGGCGGTCATGTCTTCCAGGAAGCGCAAGCGGCGGACGCCACCGTTGCCGCCATGCCAGCGCCCGGCACCGCCCGATCCCTGGCGGATCTCGTAGCTTTCCAGGCGCACCGGGTAGCGGAACTCAAGCACCTCTGGATCGGTCATGCGCGAATTGGTCATGTGCGTCTGGACCACGCTGGTACCGTCGAAGCCGCCCGCGACCTGGCCCTGGGCATCAAACACCGCACCGGCGCCGCTGCCACCGCTGATGGTTTCGTAGTACTGGTAGCGTGCGTTGCCGAAAGTGAAGTTGTTCACCGTGCACTGGCTGGCCCCCATCAGGCCCAGGGCGCCGATCAAGGCGTTGGTGATGCAGGTGGAGGTTTCCACATTGCCCGCCACCACCGAGGCCGGCGGGCGGGGGCTCAGCATCGAGCCCTCGGGGATGATCACCTTCAGCGGCTTCAGGCAGCCTGCATTGAGCGGGATGTCGTCGTCCACCAGGGTCCGGAACACGTACAGCACCGCGGCCATGCAGACCGCCGTGGGGGCGTTGAAGTTGTTGATCTGCTGCTCACTGGTGCCGGTGAAGTCGATCTCGGCACTGCGCTCGGCCCCGTTCACACGGATGCTGACGGCGATCTGGGCGCCATTGTCCAGCGGCAGGGTGAAGCGCCCGTCCTTGAGGCGGGTGATGGCCCGGCGCACCGATTCTTCGGCGTTGTCCTGCACGTGGCCCATGTACGCCTGCACCACGTCCAGCCCGAACTGGGCCACCATCTTGCGCAGCTCCTGCACGCCTTTTTCGTTGGCAGCGATCTGCGCTTTCAAGTCGGCCAGGTTCTGGGCCGGATTGCGGCTGGGGTATTCGCCGCTTTGCAGCAGGGCCACCATTTCGGCCTCGCGCAAGGCACCACGATCGACCAGCTTGAAGTTGTTGATCTGCACGCCCTCTTCTTCGATGCGGGTCGAGAACGGGGGCATCGAGCCGGGCGTGATGCCCCCGATGTCGGCGTGGTGCCCACGCGAACCCACATAGAACAGCGGCTGCTCGTCGGCCGCCTGCCCCAGGTAGACCGGGGTGATCACCGTCACATCGGGCAGGTGGGTACCGCCGTGGTAAGGATCGTTCAGGGCGTACACGTCGCCCGGCTGCATGCGACCGGCATTCTCGCGAATGACGGTCTTGATGCTCTCGCCCATCGAACCCAGGTGGACCGGCATGTGCGGGGCATTCGCAATCAGGTTGCCTGCGGCATCGAACAAGGCACAGCTGAAATCCAGCCGCTCCTTGATGTTCACCGAATAGGCGGTGTTCTGCAGTTGCAACCCCATCTGCTCGGCGATGTTCATGAAGAGGTTGTTGAACACTTCCAGCAGCACCGGATCGGCCGTGGTGCCGGCTGCGTAGGTGATGGCCCGCGCCTCCCGGCGCTCCAGCACCAGGTGGTCCAGGGCCGTGAGCGCGGCCTCCCAACCCGGCTCGACGATGGTGGTGGCGTTCTTCTCGGCAATGATGGCCGGCCCCGGGATCACATCGCCCGGACGCAGGTCTTCACGCACCACCAGGGCGGCATCGTGCCACTGGCCACCCGAGTACATGCGCACGGTTTCGCGGCGCGGCACCTCGCGCACCGGGTTCAGGGCATGGCGCGGCTCGGCAGGGGCATCGCCAGCCACCACCGATTCGACCGACACGGCCTCGACCACCAGGCCCTTGCCCGCCATCAGGAAGGCAAAGCGTTGCCGGTAAGCCTGCTCGAAGCCCGCCTGGATGGCCGCCAGCGTCTGCTCAGCCGTGTCGCCGGGCCGATACGCCACCACCAGGGCCGAATCGCTGCCCTCATAGCGCACATGAACGCGGCGGTGGGTGGTGATGCCGCCGGCGCTGACCTGCTGGCGGCCCAGCTCGGTCTCGGCCCCCTGGGCCAGGGCGTCCAGCCGGGCCTGGATGTCGGGCAGGGCCTCGACCTGCAGACGCGATTCCACCGCCTGTTCGCGGATCAGGCTCTGGTCGGCCAGGCCCATGCCATAGGCCGACAACACACCGGCCAGCGGGTGCACAAACACCCGTGTCATGCCCAGGGCATCGGCCACCAGGCAGGCGTGCTGCCCGCCCGCACCGCCAAAGCACTGCAGGGTGTAGCGGGTGACGTCATAGCCCCGCGCCACCGAGATCTTCTTGATCGCATTGGCCATCTGCTGTACCGCGATCTGGATGAAGCCTTCGGCCACCTCTTCGGCCGTGCGTCCGGCGCGCTGGGCCAGCTCGGCAAAGCGCTGCTGCACCACCTCGGCATCCAGCCGCTCGTTGGCCTGCGGGCCGAACACGGATGGGAAGTAGCGTGGCTGCACCTTGCCCACCATCACGTTCGCATCGGTCACGGCCAAGGGGCCGCCACGGCGGTAGCTGGCCGGGCCGGGGTTGGCCCCGGCGCTTTCAGGGCCCACCCGGAAGCGCGCGCCATCAAACTGCAGGATCGAGCCGCCACCAGCCGCCACGGTGTGGATGCTCATCATGGGCGCGCGCATGCGCACCCCGGCCACCTGGGTTTCGAACTCGCGCTCAAACTCACCTTGCAGGCCGCCCCGGAAGTGGCTGACGTCGGTGGAGGTGCCCCCCATGTCAAAACCAATCACATCGTCATGACCTGCCAGCCCGGCGGTGCGGGCCATGCCCACAATGCCCCCGGCCGGGCCGGACAGGATCGCGTCCTTGCCCTGGAACACGTGGGCATCGGTCAGCCCGCCCGACGACTGCATGAAGAACAGGCGCACACCCGGCATTTCAGAGGCCACCTGGTCCACATAGCGGCGCAGGATGGGCGACAGGTAGGCGTCCACCACCGTGGTGTCGCCACGGCTGACGAATTTCATCAGCGGGCTGGTTTCGTGGGAGCTGCTGATCTGCGTGAAGCCGATCGCGGCCGCCAGGGCCTGGGCGGCTTTCTCATGGGCGGTGTAACGGTACCCATGCATGAAGACAATCGCGACACTGCGCAGCCCCCGGTCGTGAGCGGCCTGCAGGTCGGCGCGCAGACGGGCTTCGTCGAGCGCCTGCACCAGCTCACCCTGAGCACCCACACGCTCGTCGGCTTCGATGACCTCGGTGTACAGCAACTCGGGCAATACGATGTGGCGGTCAAACAGGCGCGGCCGGTTCTGGTAGGCGATGCGCAAGGCATCGCGAAAGCCCCGGGTAGTCACCAGCAGCGTGGGCTCGCCCTTGCGCTCCAGCAGCGCATTGGTGGCCACGGTGGTGCCCATCTTCACGCATTCAACCTGCTCGGGCGTGATCGGCTCGCCGGCCTTCAAGCCCAGCAGATGGCGAATACCCGCCACTGCCGCATCGCGGTATTGCTCGGGGTTTTCAGACAGCAGCTTGTGCGTGACCAGGGTAAAGCCCCCATCAGCCAGTGGCTTGCGCGCCACGATGTCGGTGAAGGTGCCCCCACGATCAATCCAGAATTGCCAGCGATGGGGAGGGGTCGAGACAGAGGCTTGCATGGTCAGAAGTCGGCTTCAAGTGGGTTGATGAAGGGGGCTTGCGCCAGCGCCCGATCGCCCAACAGGCGACGGGATTGCAGCAAGGTACTCAGTTGCCAGGCTGTGGCGTCGGCCACAGCCTGGGCATAGGGCGGCAGGTTGGTGCATTCCAACACCACCTGGCGCAGATCCGGGGCCCGGGCCTGCAAAGCCTGCGCCGCCTGCACCACTTCGAGGCGGGCACGGGCTTCGTCAAGGGCGATGGCATTGCCCAGAATCGAGGTCACAAAATGCCCGTCCTCGGGCAGGTCTTGCAAGACCACGTGGCCCAGGCGGTCGGCAGGCACCCCCGCGGCCCTCAGGTGCTCGGGGCCCAGCCGATCGGCGCGGATGGTCAAGACCCCCACACGGGGCTGGCGGACCAACAGCGCGGGCAAGGCCAGCAGGCTGGAGCTCAGCACCGGCACGGGAACCGAGGCCTGAAGCTGAGCCTGCAGCAGCACCAGAAAGCCGCAGCTGGTGGTGATGGCATCCGCCCCGTCAGCCACCAATTGGCGCGCCGCTGCCACAAAACGTTCAGCCAGCCCGCTGTCACGCAAGGCCTGCGCCGAGCACACCACCTGGGCCGGCACAGCGCCTGGCACGACCTGAGTGATCACGGGCCAGGGGTAGCTGTCGGGCCGCCCCAAGTCGCCCGGCAAGCGCGGGAAGCGCGTGTCCAGCAGGATCAAGCCCAGCCGTCTTGGCGCTGCCATGGGGTTCACAGCGAGGCCGCCGCTCGGGCTGCCTGGTCGTACATGCCCGAGAGCACGCGCAGCAGCCGCGCCAGATCGCCGATGTCCCGATTCAGTGCATCGTCGGCCTGCAAGGCACCAATCAGGCACGACTCCCGGATCTCCCGGTAGCGGGCCACCCGGGCCAGCCCTTCTTCGGTGCAGGCGTAGGTCACTTCTTTGCCGTTCTTGCTGGCCATCACCACCCCCAGGTTCTGCAGTTTCTTCAACGAGTAGTTGATGAGGTGGGTGTCCTCGACATTCATGATGAAACAGATGTCGGCCAGGCGCTTGTTGCGGGCACGATGTGTCACGTGATGTAACACCAACACATCCAGCGGGGTCAGGTCCTTCAGCCCGGCGGCACTCATGCAATGCACGATCCAGCGGTGGAATGCATTGCCAGCCACCACCAGCCCGAACTCGAACTCGCTCATCTCGGCGCTCTGCTCGGAAACCAGATGCGCAGAGGACACAATGAGGGCGCGCTCGGTGGCGCCTGCGGGGGAAGCGGTGGGCTTGGCTGTCATGGTCATCCTCCCGGTTGGCATTGATGTTGCATGCTCAGATTGTAGGCAGCACCATGACAATTTACCAACGTTTTGTTGACATTAAGTAATTACCCCCATGATGTCGATCTGCCGGCCGATTACATTCACGTCAAACTTTTTTCCGGAGCACACATGAAGCGTCGCTATTTCTCTTTCACGGCTCTCAGTTTGGTGCTGGCGTCCGGCGCCACCATGGCGCAGACCAAATGGGATCTGCCCACCGCCTACCCCGCCAACAACTTTCATGTCGAAAACCTGAGCCACTTTGCCCAGGACGTGGACAAAGCCACGGGCGGCAAGCTCAAGCTGACTGTGCACGCGAATGCCTCGCTGTTCAAGGCCAACGAAATCAAGCGCGCCGTGCAAGGGGGCCAGGCTCAGATCGGTGAGATCCTGCTGGCCAACTTCGAAAACGAAAACCCCATCTATGGCACCGACGGCGTGCCTTTCCTGGCCTCGTCGTACGCCGAATCCAAGCGCCTGTATGACGCCCAGAAGCCCGTGCTGGAAAAGCTGCTGAATGCCCAGGGCATGAAGCTGCTCTACACCGTGCCATGGCCCCCGCAAGGCATCTACACCAAGAAAGAGATCGCCTCGGTGGCCGACCTGCGCGGCATCAAGTGGCGCGCCTACAGCCCGGCCACCGCCAAGGTGGCTGAGCTGATCGGGGCCCAGCCCGTGACCATCCAGGCCGCCGAGCTGTCGCAGGCCCTGGCCACCGGCGTGATTGAAAGCTACATGAGCTCGGGCTCGACGGGCTATGACTCGAAGACCTACGAAAGCCTGAAGTACTGGTACGACACCCAGGCCTGGCTGCCCAAGGACGCCATCATCGTCAACAAGAAATCCTTTGATGCCCTCGACCCCGCCACCCAGGCCGCGGTGACCAAGGCCGCCGCTGAAGCCGAGACCCGCGGCTGGGCCTTGAGCCAGGAAAAGAACGACTGGTACAAAAAAGCCCTGGCCGAAAAGGGCATGAAGATCATGCCGCCGCCGGCCAAGCTGACCGCTGACCTCAAGCAGGTGGGCGACATCATGCTGAGCGACTGGATCAAGAAGGCTGGCCCGGACGGTGAAGCCATTGTTGCCGCCTACCGCAAGTCCGCCCCTGCGGCCAAGAAATGATGCGACGCTTTCTCGACCGCCTCTACCTTGCCAGTGGCGCCCTGGGCGCCAGTTTCATCGCGCTGATCTGCGTGCTGATGATCGCGCAGAGCGTGCTGCGTGAATTCGGCGTGCGCACCGGCGCCATGAACGACGTGGTGGCCTGGTTCTGTGCCGCTGCGGCCTTCTTTGCCATGCCCCATGCCTTCAAGCACGGCGATTTTGTGCGTGTGACGCTGCTGCTGGAAAAGGTACCCAGCCGCCAGCGCCGCATGCTGGAGATCCTGTCGCTGGTGATCGGCTCGGTGGCCACGGCCTACCTGGCCTGGTCGGCCTGCCAGTTCACCTACGAAAGCTGGGAGTTCAACGACATTGCCCAAGGCCTGCTGCCCATCCCGATGTGGATCCCGCAGATGAGCTTTGCCATCGGCTCGGTGCTGCTGCTGGTGGCCGTGGTGGACGAACTGGTGATCGTGCTGCGCGGCGGCGTGCCCACCTTTGTGCGCGAGGTCGAAGAGCGCCATGCGCGCGGCGACTTCTCGTCCGAAGTTTGAGCACGTCCCCCTCCATAACGAAAGTACAACATGGATATATTGATGGTGGGTGGCATCTTGCTGCTGCTCATGATGGTGCTGCTGTCGGGCGGCGTCTGGATCGCCATGACGCTGGCCATCTGCGGCTGGGTCGGTCAGGCTTTCTTCACCAGCACGGCGCCGGGCAAGAACCTGTTCTCAGCCTTCTGGGAAAGCAATGCCAGTTGGGAGCTGGCGGCCCTGCCCCTGTTCATCTGGATGGGTGAAATCCTGTTCCGGACCAAGCTCAGCGAAGAAATGTTCGAGGGCCTGCGCCCTTGGCTCAACCGGGTTCCCGGCCGCCTGATGCACACCACCATCCTGGGGTGCGGCATCTTTGGCTCGGTGTCCGGCTCGTCTGCAGCCACCTGCGCCACGATCTCGAAAGTGGCCTTGCCTGAACTGATGAAACGCGGCTACGACGAGAAGCTGGCCCTGGGCTCGCTGGCCACGGCCGGCACACTGGGCATTCTGATTCCGCCCTCGATCACCATGGTGGTGTACGCGGTGGCGGCAGATGCTTCGATCATCCGCATCTTTCTGGCTGGCTTTCTGCCGGGCTTTTTGCTGATGGGTCTGTTCTCGGGCTACATCGGCTGGTGGAGCCTGCGCCACCCCGACAAGGTGCCTGCAGCCGACCCGCCCAGCAGCTTCATGCAGAAGCTGCGCCAATCGGGCAACCTGATCCCTTGTGCGGCCCTGATCGTGTTCATCTGCTGGGTGCTGATTGCCGGCTATGCCACCGCCACCGAATGCGCAGCCTACGGCGTGATGGGCTCACTGGGCCTGGCCTTGTGGAGCCGCTCGCTGACCTGGCAGAACTTCAAGGAAGGGCTGATGGGCACCACGCGCACCAGTTGCATGATCATGTTCATCCTGGCAGGCGCCGCCTTCCTGACCAAGACCATGGCGTTCACCGGCATCCCGCGCGAGCTGGCCGAGTGGGTCGAGTCGATGCACCTGTCGCCCTTTGCGCTGATCAGCGTGCTGGTGGTGGTGTACCTGGTGTTGGGCACGGCCCTGGACGGCATCAGCATGATCGTGCTCACCAGCGCGGTGGTGCTGCCCATGATCCAGAAGGCGGGCTTCGATCTGGTCTGGTTCGGCATCTTCATTGTGCTGCTGGTTGAGATCGCCGAGGTCACGCCACCGGTGGGCTTCAACCTGTTCGTGTTGCAGAACATGACGGGCAAGGACAGCAACGTGATCGCCAAGGCCGCAATCCCCTTCTTTGCCTGCCTGGTGGTGTGCATCGTGCTGATCACAGTGTTCCCTGACATCGTCACCATCGTGCCGGATCTGGTGATGGGCAAAGAGAAATAGGCCCCCACCCGGCCTTGGGTCAACAGCCCCGCGTCGCCTTGCCCTGGCGACCTGGGGCTGTTTGCTTTGAGGCCCCAGCCACGACCCTCCCCCCCCTCACCTGGCATGGTTCTGGCAGTTTCTTTTTTGTTGATTCCATCCCACCTCCCGCCCGATTTCGCATGACCCAACTCATCGCCTCACACGCCCACCCCCGCCTGAGCCCTGAGCCAGGCAACAGCCCCTTGAGCCACAACCCGGGGTCCTCAGCACCGCCGCTCCCAACCACGCGCCATGGCTTCAGCATCGGCCAGAAGCTGGGCCTGAGCTTTGGCTTGCTGGGCCTGGCGGTGGCCCTGCTGGGGGCAACCACCTGGTTGACCGGCGATGCCACCACCACCCAGGCCCAGCGTCTGGCCCAGCAACGCTGGCCGCTGGAGCGCGCTGTGCGCGACTGGAAGACCCAGTCGATCAAGCTGGGTGAACTGGCGCTGCGGGCCACGGGCTCGAACGATGTGTTTCCGGTGGCCAATGAAATGCGCAGCGAGGCGCAACATGACGATGCGCTGGTCCAATCGATTCAGCAGCAGGCGGGCAGTGCCGATGCCGCCACCCAGCAGGCGGTCGAGAGCGCCCTCAAGCAACGGACAGCCTATGTGCAACTGCGCCAACAACTGGTGCAGAACGCATTGGAGTCCAAGGTGATCAGCCAGAAGGAAATCAGCGATCACGCGGCCGTGCTGAAGAGTTACCTGACCAGCCTGGACACCTTGCTGAGCCTGTCGGAAGCCAGCGCGCGCGCCGATGCCGACAGCATGATCGCCAACGCCCAACGCGCCCAATGGATCAGCGCCATCGCCGTTGCCGCAGTGCTGTTGCTGGCAGCGGCCTGTGCCTGGCTGCTGCGCCGCTCCATCGTGCAGCCGCTGGCCGAGGCCTCGCGCGCCGCGGCCCGCGTGGCTGCGGGCGACCTGACCGTGCGCATGGACCACCAGCGCCAGGACGAGATCGGCAGCCTGCTGCAAGCCCTGAACCGGATGGTGGGCGCCCTCAACCAGGTGGTGGTGGAAGTGCGCGATGCGGGTGAGTCCATCCACACGGCCAGTGCTGAAGTGGCCCTGGGCAACCAGGACCTGAGCCAACGCACCGAGCACACCGCCAGCCGGCTGCAACAAACCGCCGCCAGCATGGACCAGCTCAGCCACATGGTCGGCACCCATGCCGAGAACACCCACCAGGCCACGGCGCTGGTGCGGGCTGCCACCGAGGTGGCCGGGCGCGGAGGGGCGGTGGTGCAGCAGGTGGTGGGCACCATGAACGAAATCCAGGCCCGCAGCCAGAAGATCGGTGAAATCGTGGGGCTGATCGACGGCATTGCCTTCCAGACCAATATCCTGGCCTTGAACGCCGCCGTCGAGGCCGCCCGGGCCGGTGAACAAGGCCGCGGCTTTGCCGTGGTGGCCGGTGAGGTGCGCAGCCTGGCCCAGCGCAGCGCCGCGGCGGCCCACGAAATCAAGCACCTGATCGGTGCCAGCGTCGAGAAGGTGCGCGACGGTACCACCCTGGTCGGCACAGCGGGTAGCACCATGAATGAGTTGGTGGCCAGCGTGCAGCAGGTGAGCGCACTGATGGCCGAAGTGAGCGCCGCCACCGCCGAGCAGACGCAGGAACTGCACCGGGTGAGTTCAGCCATCGGCGAACTGGATCAGATGACCCAGCAGAACGCCGCGTTGGTCGAACAAGGCGCCGCCGCCGCTCAGAGCCTGACCGAGCAGGCCACCCGCCTGAGCGCTTCGATGGCGCAGTTCACCCTGCAGAAAGGCCGTTGAGGCGCCCCTCAGAGGGGGCGTGTCAGGTACACCGCTTCGCGCCCCACCACCGGGGCCCGGGTGGGCATCATCACGGTGCAGTCATCGCACAGGGCCCGTATTTCGTGCGGGCCATCGCGGGCGATCAGTTCACCCTGGGCAAAGCTTTCAAAACCGACCAGGGGCCGCGTGAAGGCGAAATCAGAGGTCTGCACCAGGCAGGTCTGCAGCAATTCGAAGCGCCGGGGGGTGGGCCGTTCGCGGGCGGCCCCGTTGGGGGCCTCGACCAGGCCGAAATGGGCCAGAAAGCCCAGGGCCGCTGCGGTGGCGGTGTCGGCAGCCGACTGCAGAAAGTGCTGGCCGCATTCCACCACCAAGGCAGCGCCGGCATCGCTGGCCGCCTCGCCGTGGCGCCCGTGCTGGATCAGCGGGGTGCCCGAACCCAGGCCGCTGGGCATCACCATGTGCACCGGCGGCAAGCCCACGGCCAAGGCCACTTCAGCATTGCGCGCATAGGCGGGGTACACCCAGAAGGGCTGCACATCCTGGCTGGTCGAGTGGATATCCAGAATATGGTCAGCGGCAGACACCACCGGCCGCAGCTCACGGGCCCGGCGCAACTCGGGGCTGTCCTCGCGGCCCTCCAGCTCGGCGGCCGACCAGACGCGGTTGAGGTTGTGCACCAACTGGCGGCTGTCGAAGGGGCGTTCGATGTCGAAGCTCTCGTAGGCGGCGACGTTGGCAAACGACACCGTCAGCGTGCCCCGCAGAGGCCGCACGCCGCTGTCCAGCAAATGAGTGGCGGCCACCATGCCGCACAACTCATTGCCGTGCGTCAGGGCATTGATCAGCACGTGCGGGCCAGGGCGGCCCGACTCGAAGCGGTGCACATAGTCAATGCCCACATTGCCTTGCCGATAGGCGCTGAGATCGCGTGGCAGCACCTCGAACAACGGTGCCGCAGACTGCTTGGAATCGTTCATGTTCAAAACCCTTGTTGACGGTGAAAACAGCGGTACTCAGCGACGGGCCTGCATGTGGTCACGTTGCGCCAGTTGCGGAAAGCCCTTGAACCACAAAGCGGCCACCAGCACGGTGCCCACCCCGCCCAGCACCACCGAACCCACCGGGCCCAGCAAGGCAGCCGTGGCCCCCGATTCGAATTCGCCCAGTTGGTTGCTGGCCCCGATGAAGACCGAGTTGACCGCACTCACGCGGCCGCGCATGGCGTCCGGGGTTTCGAGTTGGACCAGGGTCTGGCGCACCACCACGCTGACCATGTCTGCAGCACCGGAGACCGCCAGCGCCGCCAGCGACAGCCACAGGCTGGTGGACACACCGAACACCAGCGTGGCCAGACCGAACACCGCCACAGCCAGCAACAGCTTACGCCCCACATGGCGGTCCATGGGCCAGCGCGTGAGCAGCACCGACATCAGCAGGGCGCCGGCTGCGGGCGCCGCACGCAGCAGGCCCAGCCCCCAGGGTCCGACGTGCAACACGTCTTTGGCATAGATCGGCAACAGGGCCACAGCACCCCCCAGCAGCACCGCAAACAGGTCGAGTGACACCGCCCCCAGCACCACCTTGCGCTCCCAGATGAAACGAACCCCGGCCATCAGCGTGCCCAAGGACACCGGCTCCTGGGGCGGCGGGTCGTGCTCATAGTGCACCCGCAGGATCTGCACGATGCCCAAGGCGAACAGGGCCGCGCAACACAGGTACACCGCGGTGACGCCGGCCACAAAGATCACCCCGCCCAGTGCGGGGCCGCCAATGATGGCTGCCTGCATGCCGGCTGACGAAAAAGCCATGGCCCGAGGCAGCATGGCCGGCGGCACCAGCACGGGGGTCAGGGCTTGCTGGGCGGGCATCTGGAAGGCCCGCGCCGTGCCTAGCACCACCGACAGCCACAGCAGCCAGTCGCGGCTGACCCAGCCACCCAACGTGGCCACCACCAGCACCGCAGCCACCAGGCCCTGCGCCAGCACGCAGGCGGCCACAATGCGGGCCCGGTGCACCCGGTCGGCCACATGGCCGGCCACCAGGGTCAGCAGCAATGCGGGGAGAAACTGGTACAGCCCCACCAGGCCCAGGTCCCAGGCCTGGCCCGTCAGTTCATACATCTGCCAACCCACGGCCACCATCAGCATCTGATTGCCTGTGGTGGCGCTGAGCCGCGTGAACCAGAACCGGATGAAGGCGCGCTGTTGCAACAGCTCGGAAAAACGGGGCGCGCCTGCAGCGCCGGCCCCTGCAGCCGCATTTGTCATGGGTGGCAGCATAGCAGTCAACCACCCTGTGGCGCCTAAGCAAAAACCGTTGTGCACTGCACATAAAACGCATAAAGCAGCGGCACAATGAATCTCCATGGAAGCCAATACCCAACTCAATGACCGTCGCCTGGCTGATGCCTGGGCCGAACTGCAAAACCATGCCAACAACGGCTATTCGCTTGACGAAGACGCCTACCGTCTGGCCTTCGCAGACCCGGAGTTCCTGTTGCGCCGCGAGACGCGGGGGATCCGCTTTCAGTTGGAGATGCTCAAGCCCGACCTGGCCCATGCGGCCCAGGGCATCAACAACACGGTGGTCGTGTTTGGCAGCGCCCGCTACCTGGCCCCAGACGAAGCCCAGGAAGCACTCGACAAGGCCCAGGCCGCTGGCGAACCACGGGCCATTGCCCGAGCCGTTCAGGCAGTGCGCAATTCACGCTACTACGATCTGGCCCGGCAGTTCGCCCGCCTGGTCGCCGCCGAGAGCGACAAGCGCCCCAAGGAAGACCGGCTCTACATCTGCACCGGCGGTGGCCCCGGCATCATGGAGGCCGCCAACCGTGGGGCACACGACATGGGCGCCCTGAACGTGGGGCTGAACATCGCCCTGCCCCATGAGCAAAAAGGCAACCCCTACATCTCACCCAGTCTGTGCTTCAAGTTCCACTACTTCGCACTGCGCAAAATGCACTTCATGATGCGCGCCAAGGCCCTGGTGGCGTTTCCGGGGGGCTTTGGCACGTTGGACGAACTGTTCGAAGTGCTGACCCTGGTGCAGACGCGCAAGGCCAAGCCCGTGCCCATCGTGTTGTTCGGCACCGATTACTGGAAGCGCCTGATCAACTTTGATGTGATGGTCGAAGAAGGCACCATTTCACCGGAAGACCTGGCCTTGTTCCATTTCGCCGACGAGCCGCTGCAGGCCTGGCAGCAGATCCAGGCTTTTTACGGGCTTTGAGTTGCTGGGCTTGCGCGGCAGCCGGGGGCTCGAAGCCCCACGACACCCCGTCCGTCAGGGATGATGTGGCCCGCCACGCATGCCCCACGCCAATTTGGAGCCGGCGCCCACCAGCAGGCCCGAGGCCCAGAACACCGACCCCACCCCGACCAGCGCGCCGGCTGAGCCAAACAGCATGGGCATCAACACACTGGATGCATTGATGGTCATCAGCCGCAGGCCCAGCGCCTCGCCATGGCGATCGTGGGGTGTGATCTGGTGCAGGGTGCTCATGATCATGGGCTGCACCGAACCCAGGGCAAAGCCAGCCAGTACCGAGCACAGGCCCATGGCCCAGGGGCCTTGCAGCAGCGGATAAACCCCGAACAGCAAGGCCGTGGTCAACATGGCCGTCATGATCACGGCCCATTCGTGCACCCGCTCGGCAAACAGGGGCAGCAACATCCGCACGCCCGAGGCCGACACGGCAAACGCCCCAAGGATGGTGCCGATCACCGAAGCACTGAGCCCGCGCTCATGGCCCAGCAAGGGCACGACAAAGGTGTGCACATCCCAACAAGAGGACAGGCACCAGTTGATCAGCAGCAGGCGCCTGAAGCCCACGTCGCGCAACAGCTCCCAGGCCGGCCGCTGGCGGTGCTCAGGCGGTGGCTCCATGGCGGGCAGCGCCCGCACCGAACGCGACCACCACCAGGACATCAGGGGCAGGAAGGCCATCAGACCAAAGGCGGCGCGATAGCCGAAGTGATCGATCATCAGGCCGGCAAAGAAGGGGCCCACAAAATTGGACACCGCCGGCCCCAAGGACAGCCAGCTGAAGACCTTCTTGAGCTCGGTCGGCCCCTCGGCCAGGCGCCCCACATGGCGCTGCAAGGCAATGACGGCGGCCCCGGCGGCCCCCCCGGTGCACAGCGCCGCCAGGCACAAAGACGCAAAGTGCGGCCAGGCGACCGCCACAGCCGATCCCGCAAAGGACACGCCCACGCAGATGGCCAGGGGCCGGTGCAGGCCATGGCGGTCGGCAAAGCGGCCTGCGGGCAAGGCCAGAAACACCTGGGTCAGAGCGAACAGCGCCAGCAGCACCCCGACCGAGGCCGCGCTGTAGCCCTGTTGCAAGGCCAGCAAGGGTGTGGCCATGCGCATGCCCGCCATGGCGGCATGGATGCAGACCTGGGCCGTGATCAGCCGGGCCAGTTCCTGGTTGAGACGACGCTTCAAGAGGGCTCACCTCCCCCATCCAGTGCGTCTGGTGACGACAGTGCACCGGGCTGGGCCAACTCAGGCAGCCAGCGCGCGGCCTCGGGGTCGGGCAAGGCCTCGACCTTCTTGAGGGCCCGGTTCATGACGTTGCTGCGGGTCTGGGCCCGGTCCAACGTGTTGAGCACGGTCTGGGTCTGCTCCTTGACCTTGCTGAGCACCTCACCAAACTTGTTGAATTCGGTCTTGACGGCCCCCAGCACCTGCCAGACTTCGCTGGAGCGCTTCTCGAGGGCCAGTGTGCGAAACCCCATCTGCAGCGAATTGAGCATGGCCATCAGTGTGGTGGGCCCGGCCAGCGTGATGCGGTGCTCACGCTGCAAGACCTCGATCAGGCCCGGGCGGCGCAACACTTCGGCATACAGGCCTTCCGAGGGCAGGAACAGGATGGCGAAGTCGGTGGTGTGGGGGGGCTCGATGTACTTTTCTGCGATGGAGCGCGCCTCGGTGCGGATGCGCAGCTCCAGGGCACGGGCAGCCAGTTCAGCGGCGGGCGCATCGGCACGCTGCTGGGCATCGAGCAGGCGCTCGTAATCCTCGTTGGGGAATTTGGCGTCGATCGGCAGCCACAGCGGCGCGCCATCCTCGGACCGCCCGGGCAGGCGGATGGCGAAGTCCACCGGGTTGCGGCTGCCGGGGCGGGTAACCACCTGCTCGGCGTATTGGTCGGGGGCCAGCACCTGCTCCAGCAGGGCAGCCAGTTGCGCCTCGCCGAACATGCCGCGGGTCTTGACGTTGGTGAGCAGGTGTTTGAGATCACCCACGCCCTGGGCCAGGGTCTGCATCTCGCCCAGCCCCTTGTGCACCTGATCAAGCCGATCGGCCACCTGTTTGAAGCTCTGCCCCAGGCGGGCTTCGAGGGTGCTTTGCAACTTCTCGTCGACGGTCTGACGCATCTCGTCGAGCTTGGCGGCATTGCTTTGCTGCAACTGGGCCAGCGCAGCCTCCAGGGTGGCGCGCAGCTCGCCCAGGCGACGGGCGTTGGCCTCGCTCAGGCCTTGCACCTGCTGGGCGAGGGTGTCGGTGAGCAATTTCTGCAGCAGGGTGAGCTGCTGGGCAAAGGCGTCGAGCTGGGCGTTCTGGGTGCGGGTGGCCTCGGCACCCTGGCGCAACAGGGTCTGTTGGAAGGTGGCCAACGACTGGCTCAGCTCCTGGCGGGTGCCGCGGGCACTGTCCGCCAATTCACGCCGCAGCTCACGCTCGGTGCGCTCGGCGCTGGCCGCGATGGCTTCCAACACCGCCTCGGCCGCCTGAGGGGGGCGGCGCAACAGGAGCACCAGCAGCAAGACGAGCAGGAGCCCATACAGGGCGCCGAAAGTCAACAGGTCCACCATGCTGCCGGGGTCAGGCGCCCAAGACGGCCGGGTTCAGCGGGGTCAGGGGCTTGCCGTGCACCAGGTAGCCGATCAGGTTGTCGGCGGCCAGATCGGCCATGGCGCGACGCGTCTTGATCGTGGCGCTGGCGATGTGAGGCGTCAGCACCACGTTGGGCACGGTGAGCAGATCCGGGTGCACTTTGGGCTCGCCCTCAAACACGTCAAGCCCGGCAGCCGCAATGCGGCGCTCACGCAAGGCCACAGCCAGCGCGGCATCGTCAACGATGCCGCCGCGGGCGATGTTGATCAGCGTGGCACTGGGCTTCATCAAGGCCAGTTCCGGCGCGCCGATGGTGTGGTGCGAAGCGGCACTGTAGGGCACCACCAGCACCACGTGGTCGGCGCGGCGCAGCAACTCTTCTTTGCCGACATAGCGGGCCTTGCACTCGGCTTCAAGCTCGGGCGACAGGCGAGAACGGTTGTGGTAAATCACGTCCATGCCAAAACCCAAAGCACCACGGCGGGCAATGCCCTGCCCGATGCGGCCCATGCCGATGATGCCCAGGGTGCTGCCATGCACTTCGGTACCGGCAAACATGTCGTAGCTCCAGCGGGTCCACTCGCCACGGCGCAGGAAGTGCTCGCTCTCGGTCACGCGGCGTGCCGTGGCCATGAGCAGGGCAAAGCCGAAATCCGCGGTGGTCTCGGTCAACACGTCGGGGGCGTTGGTGCCCAGCACGCCACGGGCCGTCATGGCGTCGACATCGAAATTGTTGAAACCCACCGCCATGTTGGCGCAGATCTTGAGGGCGGGACAAGCGGCCAGCAGCCCCTCATCAATGCGCTCGCTGCCCGTGGTGAACACACCCTGCTTGTCGGCCAGGCGGGCCTTCAGCTCCTCCGGGGTGAAAAGCACATCGACCTGGTTGGCGTCGACCTCGAAATGGGCACTGAGGCGTTCCAGGGTTTCAGGGAAGATGGCGCGGGCCACCAGGATCTTGGGTTTGGACATGGCAATCAACGTGCGGGCTGCGGGCAGGCGGTTGGGCAAAAATGGTGCTGGCCAGGCATCAAGGCCGCCCAGCACCCCGTGGGCGTGTGGATTCAGGGCGGGGCGATCTCGAACACCTGGCGCAGGTAGGCCAGGTATTTCTCGTCGTCGCACATGTTCTTGTTGGGGCTGTCGGACAGTTTGGCCACCGGCTGGCCGTTGCAGCGGGTCATCTTGATGACGATCTGCAAGGGCTCGCTGCCCAGGTCGTTGGTCAGGTTGGTGCCGATGCCAAAGGCCAACAGGCAGCGGCCACGAAACTGCTGGTAAAGCTCGATGGTGCGCGGGATGGTCAGGCCGTCACTGAAGATCAGGGTCTTGGTGCATGGGTCGACACGGTTGTTGCGGTAGTGTTCGATCAGGCGTTCACCCCAGGCGAAGGGGTCTCCGCTGTCGTGGCGCGCGCCATCGAACAGCTTGCAGAAATACATGTCGAAATCGCGCAGAAAAGCATTGATGCCGTAGACGTCACTGAGCGCAATGCCGAGGTCACCGCGGTACTCCTTGGCCCAAGATTCGAACCCGAACACCTGGCTGTCGCGCAGGCGTGGCCCCAGGGCCTGGCAGGCCTGCAGGTACTCGTGGGCCATGGTGCCCAGCGGGGTGATGCCCAGGCGCATGGCGGCCAGCACATTGCTGGTGCCGGCAAACTGGTGACTCAGACGGCTGTTCAGCACGCGCAGCACTTCTTCGTGCCAAGCCCGCGAAAAGCGGCGCCGGGTCCCGTAGTCGGCAATCTTGAGGTTGGACAGGCCTTCACCTTGCAACTGGGCGATCTTCACGTCGAGGCGGCGGCGCCCCTCCGGAAAGTCGGGTACGGGCTGGGTGTTGCGAAAGTAGACCTCGTTGACGATGGCCAGCACCGGGATCTCGAACAGGATGGTGTGCAGCCAGGGCCCGCGGATCGTGATGTCGATCTCGTCGCTGGGCAGCGGCGTGATGGTGATGTACTTTTCATTGAGCCGGAACAGGCCCAGAAAATCGACAAAGTCGCTCTTGATGAAACGCATCGAGCGCAGGTAGGCCAGTTCGGCATCCTGGAACTGCAGGCTGCACAGCGAGCGGATCTCGTCGCGGATCTCGTTGGCGTAGCGCGCAAGGTTGACGCCAGGATTGCGGCACTTGAACCGGTACTCGACCTGAGCCCCCGGAAACTGGTGCAGCACCACCTGCATCATGGTGAACTTGTACAGGTCGGTGTCGAGAAGGCTGGTGATGATCATGGTGTGTCGCGGCTGGCCTGCCGCAGCGGTTCGGGGTGCGCCGGGTGGAAGGCCACGGTGCACAGCGGGGAATCTGTCTCTGTTGTCTTGAGGGGCTCGAGGCCCTTGCCAACCCTCATTGTGGCACCTGCAGGAGAGCCTGCGCCGAGTGGGCCTGCGCGATGGGCAAAGGCAGGCTTGCCGAGCGGCGAATGCCTGCGGCGACTCTGCCGTCCCTCAACGCTTCAAGCCAGTCAGGACCGCACGCAAGGGCTCGGGCACAGGCACCGGACGGCGGGTCTCCCGGTCGACGTAGACGTGCACAAAATGCCCCTTGGCCGCACACAAGGCTTCGCCCTCGGCAAACAAGCCCACCTCATAGCGCACACTGGAGCTGCCCAGCCGGGCGACACGGATGCCAGCCTCGATGTTCTGCGGGAAAGCCAGGGGCGCAAAGTAGTTGCACTGGGTCTCGATCACCAGACCGATGGTGCTGCCGGCATGGATGTCGAGCACCCCCTGCTCGATCAAGTAGGCGTTGACCGCGGTGTCAAACCAACTGTAGTAGACGACGTTGTTGACGTGGCCGTAAACGTCGTTGTCCATCCAGCGGGTGGTGATGGTGCGAAAGGCGGCGTAGGCACTGCGGGGCTCAGGGCTGGGCCGGGCCGCAGCGGTGGGGTTGGCATCGGTGTTCATCGCCGACGATTTTGCCAGCGCGCATGAAATTGCGCAGCCACATGGTAAGTGTTGAACTGGGCACGGACTGTGGTCTGCAGATCGTGGCCGTAACCACCGCCCATGGCAAAGGCCAGGGGCAGGCCACGCTCGAAAGCCCAGCTGAACACCCTGCGGTCACGGGCCTCCAGACCATCATGGCTCAACTTGAGGCGCCCCAGACGATCGCCCTCATGTGGGTCGGCACCGGCCAGGTACAGCACAAAACCCGGATCAAAGCGGTGTTCCACCTCCTGCAAGGCGTGCTCCAGGGCCTGCAGGTACTCATCGTCGCGACAGCCGTCTGGCAGGTCCACATCGAGATCTCCGGGAACCTTGCGAAACGGAAAGTTCTTTTCGCCGTGCAGCGAGAGGGTGAAGACCGTCGGATCGTCCCGAAAAATGGCCGCCGTGCCATTGCCCTGGTGCACATCCAGATCAATCACCAGCACCTGCAGTGCGCGCCTGGAGCGCCGGAACCATTCGGCCTGCATCAGACGGGCGGCCACCGCCAGATCGTTGAACACACAGAACCCGCCGCCCTGCGCCACCCCGGCGTGATGCGTCCCCCCGGCCAGGTTGGCGGCAATGCCCTCCGAAAAAGCCATGCGGCTGGCGGCCACCGTGGCACCGACCGAGCGACGCGAACGTTCGGCCATGGCCTCGCTCCAGGGAAAACCGATCTCGCGCTGAGCCGCCGCCGAGAGGCTGCCCGTCTGCACGGCGTCGACATAGGCCGGATCGTGGGCCAGGGCCAGTTCGCCATCGGTCGCCCGAGGTGCCTCGCACAGCACCACCTCGGGCAACTCGTCCACCAGACGGTCCCTGAGCAGGCGATATTTCTGCATTGGGAAGCGGTGCCCTTCGGGCAATGGCAGGACAAAGTGATCCGCGTAGAAGGCTTGCATGAAACGTTGGTGTCCGATGTGAGTAATTAGAAAATGAGATCTAAATTGTTGCAACGCAGCAAAAAACACTTGCCAAGGCGAATTAGCACCCGCATACTTCAACCCATGCTGCACTGCAACATGACTAAGTCGGTTCAGGGCAGAGGAAATTCCAATTCACATTTTTTAATAGGAGTCCCTATGTCTCTGACCACTGAACAAATCCTGGCTGCTCACAAGGCCAACGTTGAAACCCTGTTCGGCCTGACCACCAAGGCTTTCGAAGGCATCGAAAAGCTGGTTGAACTGAACGTGACCGCCTCGCGCGCTGCTCTGCAAGAAGCCGCCAGCCACACCCAAGCCGTGCTGAACGTCAAGGACGCCCAAGAACTGCTGGCTCTGCAAGCCAGCCTGTTCCAGCCCCTGGCTGAAAAGACCGCTGCTTACAGCCGTCATCTGTACGACATCGCTTCGGGCACTGGCGCCGAGTTCGGCAAGGCCGTCGAATCCAAGACCAGCGAAGTTCAAAAGTCGTTCGTGGGTCTGGTGGACAACGCCTCCAAGAACGCCCCCGCCGGCTCTGAAACCGCCGTGGCCGTGATCAAGAGCGCTGTGGCTGCTGCCAACAACGCTTTTGAATCGGTGCAAAAGGCCGTCAAGCAAGCTTCCGACGTGGCTGAAGCCAACTTCAACGCCGTGGCTGCCACCGCTGTGAACGCCGCCAAGACCGGCACCACCGCTGCCAAGAAGCGTTGATGGTTCTCCGCTGGCGCAAGCCAGCGGGCCCACAGAATACGGAGCCTGGATTCGCAGTTGTCTCCTCGGGTCTTTTCGATGCCTTCGGCTCAGGGATCCATTCAAAGCCCAGTCAGTGACTGGGCTTTTTTTGTGCATTGATCCCTCCCGCAGCAACACCATTCAGGGCTGACGGGCCATTGCCAACGCCGCCTTCAAGCCTGGCAAAGCCTGCTGCATGGCCAGACGGCCTGCCTCAATGGAGCGGCGACGAGCGCCAAAATCGGCGCTCTTCACGCCCGACAATGCCGGCCGAACCACCAAGTCGGCCTCCTTGAGCTCCCAGTTGTTGATGCTCTTGGACATGATGGCAAAGGTTTGCAGTAGGATCTGCAGCGAGTCATTGGCCTGATTGCCCTCAGGCGGGCTGGAGATGTCCACAGCCACCACGTAGGTGGCCCCCATCTGCCGGGCGTAGCGCACGGGCACAGGCGACACCAGCCCGCCATCCACATAATCATGACCCCCAATGCTCACCGGCTGGAAGACCGACGGCACAGCACTTGATGCACGCACCGCCGTGCCTGTGTTCCCTCGGCGGAACAACACGCCCTGCCCGGTCTGCAGATCGGTCGCCACAACGCCCAGCGGCAGTTTCATGTCCTCGATCGAGCGATTGCCCAGCAAGCCGTTCACATACCGTGCGAGAGCTTCGCCCTTGAGCATGCCCCGGCTGAACAAGGGCAGCGTCCAGTCGGTGATAGCCGCTTCTTCCATGGTTTCAGCCACCTGCTGCATCTGGGGCCCGGTCTTGCCGCTGGCATAAAGCGCGGCCACAACACTGCCCGCCGACGTACCCACCACCAGATCAGGCTTGATGCCCGCTTCTTCCAGCACCTGAATCACGCCAATGTGGGCAAAACCGCGGGCCGCCCCCCCTCCCAAAGCCAGACCGACCTTCAGGGGAGGACGGGGTGGCGGCTCTGGGACAGCGGGCGGCACAGGCATAGTGCTGCCGTCACTGCGGGCAGTGCCTGGTTTGATTTCAGGCGCCGTCGAACAGGCGGCCAGCAACAGCGCGGCACACAGGCCGAGCACCCCGCAACGGGCGCGCGCAGGCACGGCCTGCATCAAGGCATTCAAGACAGATTTCATGGAAAGATTCAAAACGAACAGATGCAAACGAGCCCATCAAGCGCACAGGACGCGTCATCAGGGCAAGCCCGGCATTGTGCCGTCAAGAACTTGCCCGCAGGGTTGGCAATGCCATAATTGACGTTTACGTAAACGTCACTCATCACTTCCCATCAAGGAGACAACATGCAGATCAAGGATCGGGTTTTCATCGTCACGGGCGGCGCCTCGGGTTTGGGCGAAGGCACAGCACGCATGCTGGCTGCCAACGGCGCAACCGTGGTCATTGCCGATATGCAAGCCGATAAAGGCGAGGCGGTGGCACGCGAAATCGGTGGTGCCTTTGTCAAATGCGACGTCAGCCAGGAGGCCGATGGCCAAGCCGTGGTGGCCAAAGCCACCTCTTTGGGCAAGTTGGTGGGACTGGTGAACTGCGCAGGCATCGCCCCCGCAGAAAAGACCGTTGGCAAAAATGGCCCCCACGCCTTGGCCGTCTACTCCAAGACCATCATGGTCAACCTGGTCGGCACGTTCAACATGATCCGCCTGGCGGCCGATGCCATGTGCAAGAACGAACCCGAATCCACCGGAGAACGTGGGGTGCTCATCTCGACGGCTTCTGTGGCGGCATACGACGGGCAGATCGGCCAAGCTGCGTACAGCGCCTCCAAGGGTGGCGTGGTCGGCATGACCCTTCCGATCGCGCGCGACCTGGCACGCAATGGCATCCGCAACATGACCATCGCCCCAGGCATTTTCGGCACCCCCATGCTGTTCGGCATGCCACAAGAAGTGCAAGATGCCCTGGCCGCCAGCGTGCCCTTCCCTTCTCGCTTGGGCACACCCAATGACTACGCCCGCCTGGCCCAGCACATCATTGAGAACGACATGCTCAATGGTGAAGTGATCCGACTCGATGGTGCGATCCGCCTGGCCCCACGCTGAGTGGCTTGCCTGCCAGACCGGGTAACCAAGCAATCCGGTCTGAACGACTCAACAAAAGTCGCTGCGCTGGATGGCATGCCATCAGCGCAGGCCAGCATCAAGCACTGAAAGGTCACATCGATAGAACAGCACAAATAAAAAAAGGGTCACAGACGAATCTGTGACCCTTTTCAGGTTTGGCGGAGTGGACGGGACTCGAACCCGCGACCCCCGGCGTGACAGGCCGGTATTCTAACCAACTGAACTACCACTCCTGGCAGACAGCTTTTGCGCCCTGCGAACAGAGCCAAGTGCTGCAAACTTGGCGACCCTACGGGGATTCGAACCCCGGTACTCACCGTGAAAGGGTGATGTCCTAGGCCTCTAGACGATAGGGTCAAACCTTGGACTAACCGAAATTGGTGGAGGTAAACGGGATCGAACCGATGACCTCTTGCATGCCATGCAAGCGCTCTCCCAGCTGAGCTATACCCCCAATTTTCTGGCTTTCAACCAAAAAACGCTTCTGACGCAAGCGCCCGAAGACTTTGACTGGCGGAGTGGACGGGACTCGAACCCGCGACCCCCGGCGTGACAGGCCGGTATTCTAACCAACTGAACTACCACTCCTGGCAGACAGCTTTTGCGCTCTGCGAACAGAGCCAAGTGCTGCAAACTTGGCGACCCTACGGGGATTCGAACCCCGGTACTCACCGTGAAAGGGTGATGTCCTAGGCCTCTAGACGATAGGGTCAAAACCTTGGACTACTTAACCATCAAATCAAACTGTGGTGGAGGTAAACGGGATCGAACCGATGACCTCTTGCATGCCATGCAAGCGCTCTCCCAGCTGAGCTATACCCCCACATCTAGCTTGATTTAACTTCAAGTTAGCTCATTTGTCTTCAACATCGTTTTATTTATGTCGTTAACTCCTGAGCCTCAAATTATAGTCACATTTTTAGGCGTTTCGCAATCTCAGCGAAATTTTTTCTCGACCGAGCAATTCAAGCAGTGCATCGACCGACGGCGTATGCGCCGTACCAGCCGTGAGAACACGCACTGGCATCGCCAAGTGCGGCATCTTAAGGCCAAATTCGGTCAGTGTTTCCTTGATGGCCGCGGAAATTGAAGGCTTGTCCCAGGCACAGACCTGCAGACGGGCATCCAGCGCCTGGAGCGCTGGGCGCACCGCATCCGTGACGTGCTTGGCCAGTTCGTCGGCCTGGGGGCTGACTTCTTCAGCGTAGAACACCTTCACCCAGTCGGCCAGGGCCACCAACGTGTCGCAACGATCCTTGAACAGGCCGCAGATGGCCGGCAAGCGACCATCATCCAGGCCCGACAAGCCCAGTTTGGCAGCGAAGGGCAACACCAAGCCAGCGAGGGTCGCATCATCGAGTGCCTTGAGATGCTGTGCATTCACCCAGCGCAGCTTGGCCTCGTCAAACTGGGCGGCGCTGCGCCCCAGGTGATCCAGACTGAACCAGCCCAGGAACTGCTCACGACTGAAAATTTCATCGTCACCATGCGACCAACCCAGTCGCGCCAGGTAATTGACCATGGCATCGGGCAGGTAGCCCTCGTCACGGTATTGGGTCACTGGCTTGGCGCCGTTGCGCTTGCTCATCTTTTCACCCTGCTCATTGAGCACGGTGGGCAGGTGGGCATACACCGGGGGCTCTTGGCCCAGCGCACGGAAGATGTTGATCTGACGCGGCGTGTTGTTCACGTGGTCATCACCACGGATCACGTGGGTGATCGCCATGTCGATGTCGTCGACCACCACGCAGAAGTTGTAGGTCGGCGTGCCATCGGGACGGGCAATCACCAGGTCATCCAATTCATCGTTGCTGATCTCGATGCGCCCTTTGACCTTGTCCTCCCACACCACAGAACCTTCCTGGGGGTTCTTGAAGCGCAGCACCGGTTGCACCCCCTCGGGGACCGGGGGCAGGGTTTTGCCAGGTGCCGGACGCCAGGTGCCGTCATAGCGCGGCTTTTCCTTGGCCGCCATCTGACGTTCACGCAGCGCATCCAGCTCCGTCACACTCATGTAGCACGGGTAGACGTGGCCAGCAGCCTGCAACTGAGCCAGCACTTCCTTGTAGCGCGCCATGCGCTGCATTTGGTAGAACGGCCCCTCGTCATGGTCCAGGCCCAGCCACTTCATGCCTTCAATGATCACATCGACCGCGGCCTGGGAGGAGCGCTCCAGGTCGGTATCTTCGATGCGCAAGACGAACACGCCCTGGTTGGCGCGGGCAAAGGCCCAGGGATAAAGCGCCGAGCGGATGTTGCCCAGGTGGATGAAGCCGGTTGGCGAAGGCGCGAAACGCGTGCGCACAGTGGGGGAAACGGTGGTCATGGTGTTCAGTTCTAAAAGGCCACTGGCCACCGAAGTGGCCAGGGCGAGGTGAAGGGCAAAAAAGGCCTTGGCGGGCTCAGGCCTCCTGGGCGTTGGGCAAGGCCAAGCGCGAGGTATCGGGCTCGCCTTCTTCCTGTCCCACACGGTTCTCGTTGAGGCGGGCGATGTCGTCAGAGGTGATGTCACCAGTCACGTAAACGCCATCAAAGCACGAGGCATCGAAGCCGCTGATGCTGCTGTTGAGAGAGCCGATGGCGGCCTTCATGCCATCCACATCCTGGTAGATCAGGGCGTCGCAGCCGATGATCTGGCGCACCTCTTCGACCGTGCGGTCATGGGCCACCAGTTCAGAGCTGGTGGGCATGTCAATGCCGTACACATTCGGGTAACGCACCGGCGGTGCTGCGCTGGCCATGTAAACCTTGTTGGCGCCAGCATCGCGTGCCATCTGCACGATCTCGCGACTGGTGGTTCCGCGCACGATCGAATCATCGACCAGCAGCACGTTGCGGCCCTTGAACTCGCTGCCGATCACATTGAGCTTCTGGCGCACCGACTTCTTGCGCACACCCTGGCCCGGCATGATGAAAGTGCGGCCGACATAGCGGTTCTTGACGAACCCTTCGCGGTAAGGGATACCCAAGAGGTGTGCCAGTTGGGTGGCGCTGGGCCGGCTGGACTCGGGGATCGGAATGACCACATCGATCTCACTCGGGGGCACCGTGGAAACCACCCGCTTGGCCAGGCTCTCACCCAGGTTCAGGCGGGCCTGGTAGACCGAAATATTGTCCAGCACCGAGTCAGGGCGAGCCAGGTAGACAAATTCAAAAATGCAGGGATTGAGCTTGGGGTTGTCGGCGCATTGCTGAGACGACATCTGACCCTTCAGGTCAATGAACACGGCCTCGCCCGGCTCGACGTTGCGCTCGAACACATGGCCTGTGCCCTCCAAGGCCACCGACTCACTGGCCACCATCACGGTGCCATCCGCACTGCGGCCCATGGCCAAGGGACGGATACCGTGAGGATCGCGGAAAGCCAGCAGGCCATGACCCGCGATCAGGGCGATCACGGCATACGAACCCTTGACCCGCTTGTGCACCGCACGCACGGCCGTGAACACCTCTTCAGCCTGCAGAGGCAAGCCGCGGGTCGCGCGTTCCAACTCATGGGCGAACACGTTGAGCAGCACCTCCGAATCGCTTTCGGTGTTGGTGTGGCGGTGATCGGTGGAAAACAGCTCCGAACGCAGGGTCTTGGCATTGGTCAGGTTGCCGTTGTGCACCAGCACGATGCCGAAAGGTGCATTCACGTAGAAGGGCTGGGCCTCTTCCTCGCTGTAGGCATTGCCGGCCGTGGGGTAACGCACCTGACCCAGGCCCACCGATCCCGGCAGAGCCCGCATGTTGCGGGTGCGGAAAACGTCACGCACCATGCCTTTGGCCTTGTGCATGAAGAATTTGCGCTCCTGCTGGGTCACGATGCCGGCCGCATCCTGGCCGCGGTGCTGCAACAGCAGCAAGGCATCATAGATAAGCTGATTCACAGGGGCGTTGCTGACAACGCCGACGATTCCACACATGACAAAACCCCGATCAAGGAAGATATCTTCCAAACTGTGCCGGCAACGCCGGCTTCAAACCATCCAGCACCGCCGCAAGCACCGGTGCACCTTTTGACTCCTGCCACCATCCGCCCTCGTGCAGCGGCGTGACCTGAATCACCACCGCCACCGCGAGCAACAATACCGCCCCGCGAACCAGGCCAAACAAGGCCCCCATCGCGCGGTCTGCGGGCCGCATACCGATGGCCGCCACCAACTTCTGCGCCATGAAAGCCACCAACGCCGAGGCAAAGATGGCCGCCACAAACACCACCAGAAAACCAGCCGCATAACGCAACGATCCATCAGCTGATCCGAGCGGCAAGTACGCCGCAGCGTCCAGGGCAAACCACTGCCCGGCGATGAATGCAACCACCCATCCAGCCAGTGAGACCGTCTCATACACCAACCCCCGCCAGGCGCCGATCACCAGGGACACCCCCAGCACCGCCAGCAGGACCATGTCCGCTACAGCCATCCGTCAGCCTTATGCATCACTGCTCACAAGGTCAGGATGGATGCTGGAAGATCAAGTGACTTGATGCGCGAGGCCGCTTTGTCGGCCTCTGCCTTGCCCGCAAATGGGCCCACACGCACGCGAATGCGCTTGCCGTCACCGGTCTCGATCACCTGGGTATACGTTTTCAGCCCTGCCTTTTCCAGCTTGAGTCGGGCGTCGCGAGCCTTGGCAGCATCACTGAAGGCGCCCACCTGGACGATGAAGCGGGCACTGTCTGCGGCGGCAGGTGCATGAGGCGCTTCAGCGGCACTCTTGCCTTCGAGCAAGGCACGCGCCCGGGCGGCATCCTCCGCGGCCTTGCCATCGGATCTGGTTTCGGGTTTGGGTTCCGGCTTCGCTTCGGCCTTGGCCACGGCCCGGGCTTCGGGCTTGGGTTCGGGTTTGGATTCCGGCTTGGGGTCGGGCTTTCGCTCCGCGCGGGCCTCTGGCTTGTCTTTGTGCTCAGACTTGGATTCGGGCCTGGTTTCAGCCTTGGCCTCAACCTTGGGTGCTTCCTTGCGCGGTTCAGCGGCCGGTTTGGCGGCGGCTCGGGTTTCTGTGCGCGGGCTGGAGGAAGGCACCACCTCTTCGTCAGGGCCGATGCCTGAATCAGACGCGCTGCCGACGGTCACCGGCGGCGTCGGCAAAGCCAGCGCAGGCGACTTGTTCTTATCCGGGATGGCGATCGGGATGTCCACCGGAATCGGTCGGGGCTGGGTGTCGAACAGCAGCGGAAAGCCCAACACGCCAGCCAAGACCAATACGGCGGCACCGATCAATCGATGGCGGGCGCGGCGGCGCAGCACTTCCACACTGTCACCTTGCGATGAAGCCGGCGGCCGCTCGTCACGGCCTTTGGAAGCGCCCCCCAGGGGCCAGCGAAACTTGAAAAAAGCCATGAAGTGTGGGCGTCAGGCGTCCAGATGTTTGGCGTGAAGGCGGGGAATGCCGTCTTTGAGAACACCACCCACCGTGAAGAACGATCCAAAGACCACGATTCTATCAGCCGGGTCTGCGGCGGCCACGGCCGCCGCCAAGGCCTGCTGAGGATCCGGGAAGGTGGCCGTGCTGACCTCACGTCGCCCGCCCGCCACCATCTGCAGTGCGTGCCACTTGGCTTGCAGCCCGGCGGCCGACTCGGCGCGCGGGGTCGGCAGGTCGGTGAAATACCAGCGATCCACCAAGGGAGCAATGCGCGCCAGCATGGGCCCCAGATCCTTGTCGGCCATCGCTCCCAGCACCGCATGGGTACAGGGATAGAAGCCCATGGCGTCGAGATTGGCCGACAAGGCCGCCACCGAATGGGGGTTGTGCGCCACGTCCAGCACCAGCGTGGGCTGGCCCGGCACGATCTGGAAGCGACCGGGCAACTCCACCATGGCCAGCCCATTGCGCACCGCCTGGGCTGTGATGGGCAGGCGTTCGCGCAAGGCCGTCAAAGCCGCCAGCACACCAGAGGCATTGACCAATTGGTTGGCGCCGCGCAAGGCGGGGTAGGCCAGACCGCTGTAACGGCGCCCGCGGCCGGCCCAACCCCATTGCAGCTTGTCGCCTGAGAAATTGAAATCCGTACCGAAACGCCACAGATCAGCACCGATCTCCAGCGCCCGATCCAGCACGCTTTGCGGCGGCAGCGGGTCACTCACCACCACCGGGCGACCGGTGCGCATGATGCCGGCCTTCTCCAGGCCAATCGTCTCGCGGTCGTGGCCCAGGTACTCCATGTGATCGAGGTCGATGCTGGTGATGACGGCGCAGTCCGCATCGATCAGGTTGACCGCATCCAGACGCCCGCCCAGGCCCACCTCCAGGATGGCCACATCCAGCCCGGCCATCGACAGGCAGCGCAGGATCGCCAGCGTGGTGAACTCGAAATAGCTCAGCGACACCTCATCGCCCCGCAGGCGCGCCAGCTCAACGGCCTCAAAGTGCGGGAGCAGGGCTTCGGGCGTGACGATCTCGCCATGCACCCGGCAGCGTTCCTGAAAATGCACCAGGTGCGGCGAGGTGTACACACCGGGACGGTAGCCGGCCTGCAGCAGGATGGCCTCCAGCATGGCACAGGTCGAGCCCTTGCCATTGGTGCCCGCCACCGTGATCACAGGCACGTCAAAACGCAGGTCCATGCGACGCGCCACCTCGCGCACGCGGTCCAGACCCATCTCAATGTTTTTCGGGTGCAGCCGCTCGCAATGGGTCAGCCAGGCGTCCAGGGTGGTAGGCAGGGGATTTCTCATAAGACCCAGGATTGTCGCGCAGCACGGCCTGCTGCATCATCTCGGCCCATGAATCACCCCAAGATCACCGTCTACGGCATCCCCAACTGCGACACCGTCAAGAAAGCCCGCCAATGGCTCACCGAGCAAGGGCTGGCATTCGACTTTCATGACTTCAAGAAACAAGGCGTGCCCGAGGCCGCGCTGGACGCCTGGCTACCGGCCCTGGGCTGGGACAAGCTGGTGAACCGCCAAGGCACCACCTGGCGCAAGCTGGAACCGGCCTTGCAAGCCACGGTCCAGGACGATGCCGGCGCCCGCGCCCTCATGCTGCAGCAACCCAGCGTGATCAAGCGCCCCGTCGTTGACTGGGGCCCCCAGGCCCAACCTCGCTTCACGGTGGGCTTCAAGGCCGAAGCCTGGACGCAGCGTGGCCGCTGAGTCGGGCCTCACGTCCTGTTACATCCATTTACAGCCGCGCCGACACACCTCAGGAACCCGCTCTCTAGACTGCGGGTCAACCCTGAAGCGCCCCCAAGCGTTCAGCAAACAACACTTGAACTGAGGTTTTCCATGAACAAGCCCTTTGTCTTCGGCCTGGCCCTCTTGAGCACCACACTGTTGGCCGGCGCAGCGTCGGCCCAGGAAATGGCCCGAGTGGTCTCCACCACCCCCATCATTCAGCAGGTGGCGGTGCCCCAGCAGGTCTGCACCAACCAGCAAGTCGCCACCCCCGGCACCACCTCAGGGGCCGGTGCGGCCATGGGCGCCGTGGCCGGCGGTGCCGTGGGCAATGCCGTGGGCGGCGGCAGCGGCAAGGCCGTGGCCACGGTGATCGGTGTGCTCGGGGGGGCCTTGCTTGGCAATTCGATTGAGGCCCCCAGCCAGCCCCAGGTGCGCAACGTCCAGAACTGCAGCACCCAGACGGTCTATGAAAACCGGACCGTGGCTTACAACGTGACCTACGAATACGCTGGTCACCAGTACACGGTCCAGATGCCCAACGACCCTGGCCAGTACCTGCCCGTGCAGGTGAGCCCGGTCATCAATGGCCGTGTCAGCCACCCCGGCTACCCGGCCTCGGGCCCGCAGCCCGTGACGGCGCCGGTCTACAACAACACGCCCCAACCCTACCCGGCCCACTGATGCGCGATGCGCGATGGGTACGGCAGTGAGTCTGCGCGCCCGGGCACAGGCCCGCGGCGTGGCCTAAAATCGAGGTTTGCCCGAATTCGACTTCTTGCGCAACGCCTGCAGGTCGGCTTGTGGCCTCACCTCCAACGGATTCACCTCCATGACCACTGAAACCATCCAGAACGTGGCCTTGACCACGAAAGCCAACGTCTACTTTGACGGCAAGTGCGTGAGCCACGGCTTCGCCCTGGCCGACGGCACCAAGAAAAGCGTCGGCGTGATCCTGCCCGCCACGCTGACCTTCAACACCGGCGCCCCGGAAATCATGGAAGGCGTGGGCGGCTCGTGCGAATACAAGCTGGCTGGCAGCACGGAATGGGTCAAGGCAGGCGCGGGCGAATCGTTCAAGGTCCCCGGCAACTCCTCGTTCGAGATCCGCGTGACCGAGGCTTACCACTACATCTGCCATTTCGGCTGATCCACCCACTAGGACCGAACATGGCCACCATTCTGCAAGACCTGCCCCTGGGGCAAAAAGTCGGTATCGCCTTCTCCGGCGGCCTGGACACCAGTGCCGCGCTGTTGTGGATGAAGAAAAAGGGCGCCCTGCCCTATGCCTATACGGCCAACCTGGGCCAACCCGACGAGCCCGACTACGAAGAGATCCCGCGCAAGGCCAAGCTCTATGGCGCTGAGCAGGCTCGCCTGGTCGACTGCCGCACCCAACTGGCCCACGAAGGCATTGCCGCCCTGCAGGCCGGCGCCTTCCACATCTCCACCGCGGGTGTGACCTACTTCAACACCACCCCGCTGGGCCGCGCCGTGACCGGCACCATGCTGGTGGCCGCCATGAAGGAAGACGACGTCAACATCTGGGGCGACGGCAGCACCTTCAAGGGCAACGACATCGAGCGCTTCTACCGCTACGGCCTGCTGACCAATCCGGCCCTGAAGATCTACAAGCCCTGGCTGGACCAGAAGTTCATCGACGAACTCGGTGGCCGCGCCGAGATGTCCGCCTTCATGACCGCCGAAGGCTTCGGCTACAAGATGTCGGCTGAAAAGGCCTACTCGACCGACTCCAACATGCTGGGTGCCACCCACGAAGCCAAGGACCTGGAAAACCTCAACAGCGGCATCCGCATCGTCAACCCCATCATGGGTGTGGCCTTCTGGCGCGACGATGTCGAGGTGAAGCGCGAAGAAGTCAGCGTGACCTTCGAAGAAGGCCAGCCCGTGGCTCTCAATGGCATCCAGTTCAATGACCCCGTCGAACTGATCCTGGAAGCCAACCGCATCGGTGGCCGTCACGGCCTGGGCATGAGTGACCAGATCGAGAACCGCATCATCGAAGCCAAGAGCCGAGGCATCTACGAGGCCCCCGGCCTGGCCCTCCTGCACATCGCCTACGAACGCCTGGTCACCGGCATCCACAACGAAGACACCATCGAGCAGTACCGCCTCAACGGCCTGAAGCTGGGTCGCCTGCTGTACCAGGGCCGCTGGTTCGACCCGCAAGCCATCATGCTGCGCGAATCCGCCCAGCGCTGGGTGGCCCGCGCCGTCACCGGCACCGTCACGCTGGAGCTGCGCCGTGGCAACGACTACTCGCTGCTGAACACCGAAAGCCCCAACCTGACCTACGCGCCCGAGCGCCTGTCGATGGAAAAGGTTGAAGACGCCCCCTTCTCACCAGCCGACCGCATCGGCCAGCTGACCATGCGCAACCTCGACATCGTCGACACCCGCGACAAGCTGGGCATCTACACCAATGCCGGCCTCCTGTCGTTGGGCGGCAACTCGCCCCTGCCCTCGCTGCCGCGCAAGCAGGACTGAGCAACACCCCCCCCCAGATGCCGCCCAGACGGGCAGGCATCCCCCAAGCCAGCGGCCACCAGCCGACTGGCTTTTTTTGTTTTGGGCCTCTGCGGCCCACGCAGAGCACCGCCATCACGGCGCCGTGATTCATGGAATCGTCATGGTTTCGCCATCGACAGGTCATGGCACCCCGGGAAGATCAACGCCCAAGCCCGGCCCCAGGTCGGTCCGCTCCCATGGACTGGCACAGGCGACCGGGGCGCCCACCCACCGTGTCACCACCGCGCCGAACGCAACAGCCACAAGCTGCTATCGAGCGGTCGGTGCCCCGCCCATCGCGAAAGACACCGCCATGAACATCCGCCAACGCATCGTGTTGCTGATCACCTTGACCTTTCTCGCCCTCAGCTCGATCGGTACCTTTGCCGTGTTCCAGTCCCACGGCAGTGCCTCCGAGGTGCGCAGCGTGACCGAGGGCGTGGTGCCCAGCGCCCTGCACTCGGTGGAGTTGCAGGGCCAGCTCAAGGATGTGCAGATGGCCGCCATGAGCATGGTGGCCGCCCCCGATGAGCAGACCGTCGCCCGCACCCGAGACGAACTGGCCCAGAAGAAGGAGATCCTGCAAAAGGCACTGGACCTACAGCTTCAGATGGCCGACAGCAGTGCCCAGAAAGGGCTGGTCAAAGAGGCCGCAGAAAGCCTGAAGAACTACTTCAGCGCCATCGACGACACCGCCAACTTCAAGCTCAAGGGCATGAAGGACATGGCAGAGGCCAACATGGGTGCCACGGTCGACCAGTACCTGCGCGAACAAGGTGCCCTGCTCGACACCCTGCAGATCGAAAAGCGCCGCAGCAAAGATGCGGCCATCGAGAGCATGAACAGCCACCTCACCAGCACCACCACCACGCTGACCATCGCCACCGTGCTGGCCGTGCTGCTGCTGGTGGCCATCGGCCGCATTCTGTACCGCCAGGTGGTCCACCCGATCAAGGACATGGAATTGAAGATGACCGAGATCGCGACCAGCCAGGACTACACGCACCGCCTGCCCGTCACCCGGCAGGATGAGGTGGGGCGCTCGATCGCCGCATTCAACACCATGATCGAAAAGATCGAGGAAAGCAGCGCTCTGGTGCGCCAGAAGACTGCCGACATCCACGCCATGCTGCACAACGTGCCCCAGGGCATTCTGACGATCGAAAACGGCAACACCATCCACCCCGAGTTTTCTGACTTCCTGAGCACCGTGCTGGAGACAGAAGACATCGCCGGGCGCGACTTCTTCGAGGTGATCTTTTCAGGCGTGAACCTGGGTGCCGATGCCCGTTCGCAGGTCGAAGCTGCCGTAGCCGCCTGCATCGGCGAAGACCGCATGAATTTCGACTTCAATGCCCACCTGCTGCCCCGCGAGGTCGAAAAAACGCTGCCCGATGGCCGCATCAAGATCCTGGACCTGATCTGGTCACCGATCACCAACGAGCAAGACACCACCGAACGATTGCTGCTGTGCGTGCGAGACGTGACCGAACTCAAATCCCTGGCCAAGGCGGCCGACGCCCAGAAACGCGAACTCGCCATGATCGGCGAAATCCTGTCGGTGCCACAAGACCGCTTCAATGGCTTCCTGGCCAGTGCACGCCAGTTCCTCGACCAGAACCAGCAAACCCTCGAAACCGCCGCCAGCCAGGACGACGCGACGCGGCGCCAGCAACTGGGGCTTCTGTTCCGCAACATGCACACCGTCAAGGGCAACGCGCGCACCTACGGTCTGAACACCCTGACCGACGTGCTGCACCAGGCCGAACAAAGCTATGACGACCTGCGCCAGCAGGAAGTCCTGGAATGGGACAACGAGCGCTATCTGAGTGAACTGGCCCAGGCCCGCAACACGCTGGAGGAATACGCCACCCTGAATGCCGACAAGCTCAGCCGCGGCCTAAATACCGCCAATGAGACCAGCCACACCGTCTCGCAGGCCGAAATACAGCACACGCTGCAGATGTTGGAGGGCGTGGACACCAGCGACCTGAGCGCCGCTGCACAGGCCATCCAAGACATCAAGAGCCGCCTGGCCACCCTGGGCAGTAAATCGCTGCAGGAAACACTGTCCAGCGTGTTTGAATCGCTGCCCTCGCTGGCCCTCGAACTGGGCAAGGAGGCGCCCAAGCTGGCCCTGGCCGATCACGGCGTGCTGCTGCGGCCGGAGGCCGGCCCCTTGTTGCGCAATGTGTTCATGCACCTGCTGCGCAACGCCCTGGATCATGGCATTGAGCCCATCCTGGACCGCATCGCCGCCGACAAGCCGGTAGCCGGCACCATCCGGATCAACCTGCAATTGGACGCCCAAGGTCTGCACCTGGTGCTGAGCGACGATGGTAAAGGCCTGGCCCTGCAGCGCATTCGGGCCAAGGCCATCGAACAAGGCCTGCTCGATGCCAGCCAACACCCCGAAGCCCAGGATCTGGCCCAGTTGATCTTCGCCCCCGGCTTCTCCACGGCCAGCGCAGTCACCGAGGTGTCGGGGCGAGGCGTCGGCATGGACGCCGTGAAGATGTTTGTCGAATCAGCTGGTGGTCGCATCGAGTTGCACCTTTTGTCCGAGGCGACCCAGCGCGAATACGTGCCCTTCGAGACCCGGATCCACCTCCCCGCTTCACTGGGTGTGTACGCCATGACGCAACAACGACCGCAAACCGCTTGAGCAAGAAAAGGTACGCGAGATGACGACCACACTGATGATGACCCTGCTGTTGGGCGCCATCGTGCTGAGCCTGCTGCTGGGCTGGCGTGCTCACAGGCTGAACGCCACCCTGCAGACCATGGTTCCGCGACAGCTGATGGAAGACAGCAAGCAGCGCGCCCAGGCCAGGATCGACGATCTGCAAGAGCAGATCGAAGCCCTGGAGCAGCGCCTGCACGATGCGCAACGGCAATGGGACACCCGCCAGCAGGCACTGATCGGCGAACAACAGCTGCGCCTGACGCACAGCCAAGCGCAGGCCAGCCAGTCTCAGACCCAGATCGCCACCCAGTGCAACACGCTGGACCGCTCCATCACCGAGCTGCGCAACGTGGGCAAAACCTACGAACGCTGGCACGCCAGCATGGACTTCCTGCTCGGCCACAACCGGGCCATGCACAACAAGAACGACGAATTCGCCTCCATCGTGCGCCAGTTGGTGATCGTGGCGCTCAACGCCTCGATCGAAGCAGCGCGCGCCGGCACCATGGGTCGCGGCTTTGCGGTCGTGGCCGACGAGATGCGCTCACTGTCGGTGCGCGCCGAAAAGCTGGCCCAGGATTTCCGCAGCAGCCTGTACGAGAACGACTTGATCACCACCACCACCTTCCAGGACATGCAGGCCGGCGGCAAGATGATCGTGGGCGCCGTCACCGGGCTGGAGTTGCAGAACCGCAAGATCCTGGGCCTGGTCGACGGGCTGCAAAGTGCGCAGGAGCCTTGCGCATGATCAGCCAACGTGCCAAAGCAGGCTTCGATCGCATGGTCATGCAGGGCATGAGGGCCTCATTGGTCAAGCCGGGGGACGTGGTCACCGATTTGTCGGCCGTCCCGGCCTGGCGCCAGCCCCCGGCCAGTCACGCCGTGGTGCTGAGCGTGGCCTCGCTGTTGTTTCGCATGCTCGTCGTGGTCTATTTCAGCGACACCCCGGCCCTGCGTCGCCATTTCGCCGGCCTGAGCCGCCAAAACGCAGAAGACCTGTCCCACCAGGCCTTTCTGGATGCCGTCTGCGAGGCCGGCAACCTGTGCTGCGGCAGCGTCAACCGCGACCTGGGTGGCCTGTACGCCTGGGTGGGCATGTCCACCCCCCACATCGTCGAAAGCCACTGCACCCGCCACCTTGGCATCCTCAAGGCGGGGCATCTGCAGCACTTTCAACTGCTGCTCGATGGTGAACCACCGCTATACCTGACCTTGTGTGTGAGCGAGTCCGAAGACCTCGACTTCGACTTCCAACTCCCCGCCCCGGCCGACCAGGGCGTGGGCGAACTTGAACTGTTTTGATTGAACCAGGAGCCCCCATGGCACAAATCCTCGTGGTCGATGATTCGAGCACTGTCCGCAACGAAGTCGGCGACTTCCTCAAATCGAATGGCCTGGGCGTGTCCCTGGCCGTCGACGGCCGAGACGGCCTGAGCAAGCTCCAGGCCGATCCAGCCCTCAAACTGGTGATCTGCGACGTCAACATGCCCAACATGGACGGCCTGACCATGGCCGAAAAAGTGCGCAGCGAGCTGAAGAACAGCAACGTCAACATCATCATGCTGACCACCGAAAACTCACCCGCCATGAAAGAGCGCGGCAAAGCCGCCGGCATCAAGGGCTGGATCGTCAAGCCCTTCAACGGCCCGGCCGTGATCGCCTCGCTCAAGAAGATGGTGGCCTGAACCGGCCCCACCGGCCCGGGCCCCGGGGTTCAGATCACCACGGGCTCGGGCTCCAGCCGGATGCCGAAGCGTTCATAGACACTGGTCTGGATGGCGCGTGCCAGCGTCATCACCTCGCCGCCGGTCACGCTGTCGGCACCTTGGCCACGGTTCACCAGCACCAGGGCCTGCTTGTCATAAACCCCCGCCTTGCCCACCGACTTGCCCTTCCAACCGCAGGCGTCGATCAGCCAGCCCGCCGCCAGCTTGATGCTGCCATCGGCCATGGGGTAATGCACGATGCGGGGCTCGCGGGCAATGATGTCGGCACATTGTTCGGGGGTGACCGAGGGGTTCTTGAAAAAGCTGCCGGCATTGCCCACCTCAGCCGGGTCGGGCAATTTGCTGCGGCGGATGTCGCACACCCAGTCGAAGATCTGCCGCGCCTCGGGCTGTTCAATGCCGGCCTGGACTCGGCGTCGCTCCAGATCCAGATAGCCCAGCTCGGGTTTCCAGGGCTTGGGCAGGCGCAGGCGCACCCGGGTGATCACGGCCCGGCCGGCCAGGCCCAGCCCCAGGGGCAGCGAGGCATCCTGCGGCGACGTGGGCGCCCGGTGCTTGAACACCGAATCGCGGTAGCCGAAGGCGCATTGGGCAGCATCGAGGCTGAAGGTCTGCCCGGTCAGCAGATCAAACGCATCGAGTGATTCAAAGCGGTCCTGCAATTCAACGCCATAGGCGCCGATGTTCTGCACCGGCGAGGCGCCCACGGTGCCCGGGATCAGGGCCATGTTCTCCAGGCCGGGCAGGTTCTGGTCCAGGGTCCAGGCCACGGTGTCATGCCAGGCCTCGCCAGCGCCCGCCTCGACGATCCAGGCGCGGGGCGTTTCGTCCAGCACGCGCAGGCCCTTGATCTCCATCTTCAGCACCACATCGCGCACATCGCCCGTGAGCACGATGTTGCTGCCCCCACCCAGCACCCATTTGGGGGCTGGGCCCAGTTCGGGGTCGGCCATCAGCTCCGCCAGATCCGCCGGGGCGCGCACGCGCACCAGGGTCTGGGCACGGGCCACGATCCCGAAGGTGTTGTAAGGCTGGAGCGGGACATTTTTCTCGACTAACATCGGCGATATTGTCTCATTTGCCCTGGTTCATCCCGTCATGCCCTCATTCGATACCGTCTGCGAAGCCAATCTGGTGGAAGTCAAAAATGCCGTTGAAAACGCGGCCAAGGAAATCAGCACCCGCTTCGATTTCAAGGGCACCTCCGCCGCCATCGAACTCAAGGACAAGGAAATCACCCTGTTCGGCGACGCCGAGTTCCAGCTCGACCAGGTCGAAGACATCCTGCGCAACAAGCTGACCAAGCGCAATGTGGACGTGCGCTTCCTCGACAAGGGCGCGGTCCAGAAGATCGGCGGCGACAAGGTCAAGCAGGTGGTCAAAGTGCGCAATGGCATCGAATCCGAGGCTGCCAAGAAGATCCAGAAGCTGATCAAGGACAGCAAGCTCAAGGTTCAGGCCGCCATCCAGGGCGATGCCGTGCGTGTCACCGGCGCCAAGCGCGACGACCTGCAGACCGCCATGGCCTTGATCCGCAAAGACATCACCGACATCCCGGTCGACTTCAACAACTTCCGCGACTGATCCTCTGCGCATGCCCCACCGGTTCATGCCGCCCCCCTCACTGAGGCCCCGACTTGTCGGCCTGGCCCTGGCGGGGCTGGCTTTGGGCCTGTGCCTGCCGGCGACAGGCCAGGTGGTCCTGTCCGGCATCCTCGGTGGAAAAGCTTTGTTGCTGGTGGGGGCCTCCGCCCCCAAGGCCGTGGCCCTGGGCGAGACCTTTCAGGGCGTGCGGCTGGTGTCCCTTGACAAGGACAGCGCCGTACTGGAGCAGGACGGCCAGCGCTTCACCCTGCGACTGGGCGAGTCGCCGGTGCAGCTCAAGCCCGGCAGCGCGGCGGCGCGCCCGGCCAATGGCAAGCAAATCACCCTGACCTCGGACAGTGCCGGACATTTCAAAAGCCAAGGCGCCATCAACGGCCAGATCATGCAGTTCGTGATCGACACAGGGGCCACGGTGGTGTCCATCGGCCGCGCGGACGCCGAACGCATGGGACTGGCCTTTCTCGGTGGACAGCCAGTACAGATGCAGACGGCTAACGGCACGGCGCAGGGTTGGCGCATCCAGCTTCAAAGCGTGCGCGTCGGCGATGTTGAAGTATTTGATGTGGAGGCGGTTGTCACCCCCATGGCCATGCCGGTGGTACTGCTGGGCAACAGCTTCCTGAATCGGTTCCAAATGCACCGGGTCAGTGACCAGATGGTGCTGGAAAAGCGGCTGTGAGCGGCGACACCCTGCCCATGCACTTGGCCCAGGAGGGTCCGAGCGAAAGCTATGAGGACCTGCTGAGCCAATGGAGCGACCTGGAATCCGGGCTGGGCATGCTGCTGGCCGTGCCCGACAACGTTGAAGGCTTTCATCAAAAACTTCGACAGCACGACCGCTGGATGCAGGAACTGCTCGAGCAGGATGCCGACACCGCGCTATACCTGCTGTTCCAGATGGCGGGCACCTCGATCGCAGGCTACAGCACCACCCACTCCCTGGTGTGCGCGGCGCTTTGCCACATCATCGCCCTCGAGTTGCAACTGCCCGCCGGGCAACGCGACAGTCTGGTGGCCGCCGCCTTGACGATGAACATCTCGATGACGGCGCTGCAGGACGAACTGGCCGAACAGACCACGCGCCCCTCGGTCGAGCAGCAGACCAACATCGACGCCCACTCGGTCAAAAGCTGCATGCTGCTGGCCCGCGTGGGCATCAAGGATGAACTCTGGCTGGCCATCGTGGCCTCGCACCACGAGAACCTGCCCATGACGCTGCCCGGCAGCGCGCCCGACCCGATGCTGCGCCTGACCCACATCCTGCAGGTGACCGACCGCTATGCGGCCATGATCAGCCCGCGGCGCTCGCGTCCGGGTCGCAGCGTGACCGACTCGCTGCGCGCGGTCATCAGTGCCAGTCAGGGGCGCCATGACGACGTGGCCCAGGCCTTGGTACGGCATGTGGGCCTGTGCCCGCCAGGCACCTACGTGAGGCTCGACAACCAGGACCTGGCCGTGGTGCTGAGGCGCACCGCGCAACTCAACCAACCCCTGGTAGCCAGCCTGATCGACCCGCGGGGCGAGCCCTACCCGCACCCTCGTCTGCGCAACATTGCCCTGGGCGAGCAACGCATCCAGGCCGCCGTGCCCTCCGATGCCGTCAAACTCATGATCAACCACGCGGTCATGATCTCGGTGGCCCGCTCGCAACAGCCACGCAGCTACTGACAGGCTGCGGCTGACGGGTTCCAGGCACCAGGCCCTGGGCCTCAGGATTTCTTCTTCTGCCCCAAACGTGACTCAGTGCCTGCCAGCAGGCGCTGGATGTTCTCACGATGCCGATACACCAGGAAAGCGGCCATGGCCACCAGGGCCAGCAACTCGGGCGTCTCGGCATACCAGGCCGTGCCACTGGCCAGCACATAGACCAGCGGAGCCGCCACGGCCGCCGTCAGTGACGACAGTGACGAATAGCGGAACAGCACCGCCATCAGCAACCAGATCGCCCCGGCCGCCAGGCCCAGCACGGCATCAACGCCGAACAACACCCCCAGCGCCGTGGCCACGCCCTTGCCCCCCTGAAAGCGGAAGAACACCGGGTACAGATGGCCCAGAAAGGCCGCCAGCCCCACCAACGCGACCGTCCCGTCGTCCAGGCCCCAGTGGCGGCCGTACCAGCGCACCAACACCACGGGCAGCCAGCCCTTCAAGGCATCCAGCAACAGGGTGACGATGGCTGCAGCCTTGCTGCCCGAACGCAGCACATTGGTGGCGCCGGGGTTCTTGCTGCCGTAAGTACGCGGGTCATTCAGACCCATCACGTGGCTCACGATGACGGCAAACGACAGCGAGCCGAGCAGGTAGGCCAACAGCGTGGCCGCCAGTGTGTAAAGAATCTCCAACTTGTTCTACCTCTGTGCTATCTGCAAAAAGCCCTGAGCCGGCCGCAGATGCGCCCGTTTCAGGTCCAAGACGCTCATTCTGCCAGCGCGCACTGCACCGGCCGGGCACCCAGTTGAGCCACGCACACCTGAGGGTCGATGCCGACCAGAAACCCGCGGCGCCCGCCGTTGATGCAGATGCGGGGCAAGCCCAGGATGGTTTCCTCAATGTAGACCGGCATCTGCTTGCGCGTTCCGAAGGGCGAGGTCCCCCCGACCAGGTAGCCGCTGTGCCGGTTGGCCACCTCGGGTGCGCAGGGCTCCACCGACTTGGCCCCGATCTGGCGCGCCAGGTTTTTGGTCGACACCTTGCGGTTGCCATGCATCAGCACCACCAGGGGCTTGGCATCCTGGTCTTGCATGATCAAGGTCTTGACCACGGTGTAGGGGTCCTGCCCCAGCACCTCGGCGCTGTGCAGGGCGCCGCCGTGCTCCAGGTACTCGTAAGGGTGTTCGGTGTAGGCCACCCGGTGGGCCTTGAGCCACTGGGTGGCGGGTGTTTCGGAGACGTGTTCTTTCTTGGCCATGGACAGTCCCGGGCCCATCGGCCCGGCAAACAACAGGGTTGAGATGTTACGCCTTGGCCACCGGCGCGCGGCGCGGTGCCCTGGCGCGCACCTTGCGCTTGCCGAACTGCCCCACTCCGGCCACCAGCAGGTCAGCCAGGGCCTGCACCGGGGGCAGCAAAGGCCGCCCGCTTTGTGCCAGCAAGCACAGCCGCCGTTGCTGCAGGCCGGGCTCGGCAAATGGCACGGCCTTGAGCTGGCCTTGCTCCACCGCGTGCGACACCGTCAGGTAGCCCGCGGGCAACACATCCAGCTCACCCATCATCGACATCAGGGCGGGCGAGAAGTTGCTCACCAAGGCCGGGGCATATTGCAGTCCCTGCAGGGCGCAGCCCTGGTCGAACAGGCGACGGCTGGTGGTGCCCGGTTCACCCAGCAGCAGCGGGTAACGCACCGCTTCGGCCAGCCGCACACGGGGCTTGGCCGCCAACGGATGAGCGGGGCGCATCACGGCCAGCACCGGGGCCAGCACGGTGTGCAGCACCTCCACCTCCTTCTCAGGACTGAGGCTGTACTTGAGCCCCAGGTCCACCTCGCCCTGGCGCAGCAACTGATTGACCTGATCAGGAGCCACCACCTGCAACGTCAGCTGGGCCCCTGGGTGGGCCTGTCGAAACGACTGCAATGCGCCGGCCACGAAGCCCGCGGCGAAACCTTCGGTACAAGCCAGACGCACCCGCACCCGACCGGCCAAGCCGCCCAACTGCTCCAGCACGAACTGACCTTCTTCGGTGGCCGACGACAGATGGGCCAACAGGCGTTCCCCAGCGGGGGTGGGCGTCATGCCCCGGTGAGCGCGCTCGAACAAGGCCAGGCCCAACGCGTCTTCCAGCAGGCTGACCTGGCGGCTGACCGCTGAAGCCGCGACATGGAGCTGGCGCGCGGCCTCGCTCACGCTGCGGGTGCGGGCGACCACCGCAAAGTAGCGCAAGGGCAGGCTGAACAAGGGCAGTTTCACGGCAGGTCCTTTGGCATTCAACGTTCTGATCAAAGCAACGTTGCTTTGTGAATTCTCTAATGAGAGCAAGCATGTTTCATGCCCTGACAAACCCTCACTCGGCTTCTAATGGAGCCCAGCAAGTCTTCATCCCCCCTCTGTTGAGCGCCGCAGCCTCTGCCGCGGCAAAAAAGGAATGCCATGCAACGCCGCTGTGCCCTTTCCCTTCTGGCCCTGGCCGGATGCGCCAGTCTGAGCCAGACCGCCCTGGCCACCGCCGAGCCCTGGCCCAACCGCTCGGTGCGCATCGTGGTGCCTTTTCCACCCGGTGGCGGCACCGACATCGTGGGTCGGGCCATGGGGCAGGCCCTGTCACCGCGCCTGGGTCAGGCAGTGGTGATCGACAACAAGCCCGGGGCCTCGACCCTGATCGGCACCGAAGCCGTGACCCGATCCGCCCCCGACGGCTACACCTTGCTGGTGTCGGGCTCGACCACCTTCTCGGTGAACCCGGCCCTGAAGCCCCGGCTGAACTACGATCCCTTCAAGGACCTGAGTGCTGTGGCCGTGCTGGCCCGGGCCCCGCTGGTGGTGGTGGTGCCCGCCCAGTCACCCTTCAAGACCTTGCCGGAGCTGCTGAATGCCGCCCGGCGTCAACCCGGCTCGGTGCGATACGCCACCTATGGCAGTGCCACCGCGCCCCACCTGGCTGGCCTGCTGCTGGGCTTGAGTGCAGGCGTCACGCTGCAAGACATCCCCTACAAGGGCAGCGCCCAGGTCAGCACAGCCCTGATGTCGGGCGAGGTCGAGGCGACCTTTGACACCGTGGCCAGTGCCGGCCCCCTGATCAAGGCGGGCAAACTGCGTGCGCTGGCCACCCCCAGCCGCGTCCGGGTGAGCTCGCTGCCCCAGGTGCCCACGCTGACCGAGCTGGGCCTGCCCGACGCCAGCTTCGAGGGCTGGTACGCCATGGCCGCGCCGGCCAGCACCCCCGCCCCCGTGCTGGAACGCCTGGGCCGTGAACTGCGTGCAGTGATGGCCCTGCCCGAAGTGCAAAAGCAGTTTCGCGCCCAGGCCCTGGAGCCGGTGTACCAGGACCCGGCCACCATGACCCGGCTGATGGAGCAAGAGATCACCCAGTTCCGCGCCGCTGCAGCACGCGCCCACCTGACACTGGAGTGATGCCGGGCATGCACACCCCTCTGGCAGCGGTGCGGCTCGACAGGCCGAACCCTGCATTTCCGACAAAGTCTGATCCGGATCACGCCTTCGGGCACCGCCCTGTGGTCTGCTACCCGGCTTTCCACGGCCTGGCCTCGCTCTTGCTGCAGGCCGTGCACGACTTTTCGGACAATCCTCGCCATGAACACACCAGAACCTGCCCAGACAGTGGCGCCGATCGCCGCGCCAATGGCGCAACCGGGAGCCCCCGAATCTCCCCCAGCCGCAGCGCCCGCGCCGAGTTCACCCGTCAGCGGTGTGGCCCCCCACAGCCTCACGGAAGACGCCTTCGCGCTGTTCTCAGCCACCCTGCTGATCGCCCTGGGCGTGGCCATCTATGGGCACGACCACCTGCTCACCGGGGGCATGGCCGGGCTGGCTTTCATCGTGCATTACGCCACTGGCATCAGCTTCGGCAAGGTGTTCTTCGTGCTGAACCTGCCCTTTTACGTGCTGGCCTGGCGCCGCATGGAGCGCGCCTTTGTGCTCAAGACGATCGTGGCGGTGGCCCTGCTGTCGCTGCTGGCCGAATGGACCCCGCACTGGATCAGCTTTGCGCAGCTCGACCCGGTCTATGCCAGCGTGCTCGGCGGCGTGCTGCTGGGCGTCGGCTTCTTGATGCTGTTCCGCCACCGCGCCAGCCTGGGCGGGGTCGGCATCCTGGCGTTCTACCTGCAGGAAAGCCGGGGCTGGAAGGCCGGCCATATCCAGATGGCCATCGACTGCGCCATCCTGCTGCTGGCCCTGTGGACGGCACCGCTGCCCAACGTGGCCCTGTCAGTGGCCGGCGCCGTGGTGCTGAACCTGATCCTCACCATGAACCACCGCAAGGACCGCTACATCGGCTCCTGACCCTCCCCACCCTCGTGTTCGCCGGGGTGTCGGGGTGGCCCACCCACCTCACCGAAAGCCCGACATGACCCGAGACCAATTGATTCAGCAAGCCCGCCACGAACTCGACAGCGGCGCCCTGGCCGCCACCCTGGCGCGCCGGGTCGCCTGGCGCACCGAAAGCGATCTGGGGGCCGATGCCACCGAGGCCTCGCGGGCTGCCCTGCTCGGCTACCTGAGCGACGAGATGAGCCCCGTGCTGCAGGCGATGGGGTTCGAAGTGCAGATCCTGCCCAACCCGGTACCCGGTGCGGGCCCCTTCCTGCTGGCCCGCCGCATCGAAGACCCGGCCGCCCCCACCGTGCTCACCTATGGCCATGGCGATGTGGTCAACGGCCAGAAGCCGCAATGGCGCGACGGCCTGGACCCCTGGCAGTTGAGTGTCGAAGGAGACCGCTGGTATGGCCGCGGCACCGCCGACAACAAAGGCCAGCACAGCATCAACCTCAGCGCCCTCGCCCACACCCTGCAGGCCCGCCAGCAGCGCCTGGGCTACAACCTGACCGTGCTGCTGGAGATGGGCGAGGAAGCCGGCTCCCCCGGCCTGGCCGAGTTCTGCCAACAACACCGTGAGGCCCTGCGCGCCGACCTGTTCCTGGCCAGCGACGGCCCGCGCGTGCATGCCGAGCGCCCCACCTTGTTCCTGGGTTCGCGGGGCGCCATCAATTTCTCGCTGCAGGTGCAGCCGCGGCCCCGGGCCTACCACTCAGGCAACTGGGGCGGGGTGTTGAGCAACCCGGGCACCCGCGTGAGCCACGCGGTGGCCAGTCTGATCGGGCCACAAGGCGAAATGCGCGTGGCCGCCCTCCGTCCACCAGCCCCACCTGAACGCCTGCGCCAGGCCCTGCTCGACCTGCCGGTGGGCGGTGGCACCGATGACCCCGAACTCAGCCCTGGCTGGGGTGAGCCGGGCCTGACGCCGGCCGAGCGCCTGGTCGGCTGGAACACGCTGGAGGTGCTGGGCCTGGGCGCCGGCTCGGCCGTGCGGCCGATCAACGCCATCCCGGCCTCGGCCGTGGCGCACTGCCAGCTGCGCTTTGTCGTAGGCACCGACTGGCAAAACGCCGAGCAGCACCTGCGTGAGCACCTGGATGCGCACGGCTTCACCGACGTGCGGCTGGACATGGGCATGCGCTGTGCCGCCACCCGCCTCGCCCTGGACAACCCCTGGATCGACTGGGCCCTGGCTTCGATGCAGGCCAGCACGGGCAAGCCAGCCAGCCTGCTGCCCAACCTGGCCGGCTCCTTGCCCAACGACATCTTCTCGGACGGTCTGGGCTTGCCCACCTTGTGGGTGCCGCATTCCTACCCGGCCTGCGCACAGCACGCCCCGAACGAGCATCTGCTGGGCTCGGTGGCACGCGAGGGCCTGGCCCTGATGGCCGGCTTGTTCTGGGACCTGGGCGAACCTGGTGCGCCTTGGCGGACCGGGGCGCTGACCTCGGCAGCCGCCTGAGCCTTGCCCGCCGGGCTGATCAGATGGCGGGGTCGCGCTGCTCCCAGCGGATGGCATCGATCGCTGCCAACAGCTCGGGCGACAGCGTGGTGCCCCAGGCCGCCAGGTCTTCATCGAGCTGGGCAACCGAGGTCACACCGATGATGGTGCTGGCCACCTGCCACTTGGTGTAGCAGAACGCCAGGGCCAACTGGGTGGGGGTGAGGCCGTGCTCGCGCGCCAGCGCGTTGTAGCGTCGGGCGGCCTCCAACGCCTCGGGGCGGCCCCAGCGCTGCTTGCGCATCGACTCATAACGGGCGATGCGCCCATCCTTCGGGGCCTCAGGACCTTCGATACCACTGGCGTCGTATTTGCCGGTGAGCAGCCCGAAGCCCAGCGGCGAGTAGGCCAGCAGCGACACGTTCAGTCGATGGCAGCTTTCGTCCAGGGCGTTCTCGTAGCTGCGGTTGATCAGGCAGTACGGGTTCTGCACGGTGGCCACGCGGGGCAACCCGTGCTGTTCGGCCAGGCGCACGAACTCGTGCACGCCATAAGGGGTCTCGTTGGACAGGCCAACATAACGCACCTTGCCAGCCTTCACCAGGCGGCCCAGGGCCTCAAGCTGTTCATGGATCGAGGTGACCGAGCGCTCCTTGCTGGGGTCGTAATACATCGCACCGAAGGCGGGCACATGACGCTCGGGCCAGTGGATCTGGTAGAGGTCGATCACCTCGGTCTGCAGTCGGCGCAGGCTCGCGTCGCACGAAGCCGCGATGTCAGCCGCTGTCATGCCCGCGCCCTCTCGGATCCAGGGCATGCCGCGCGAAGGGCCTGCCACCTTGGTGGCCAGCACCACCTGCTGGCGAGCACCGGGGTTCTTGGCGAACCAGTGGCCGATGATGGTTTCAGTGGCGCCGCAGGTCTCGGCACGGGCGGGCACCGCATACATCTCTGCGGTGTCCAGAAAATTGACGCCTGCCGCCAATGAGCGGTCCAGGATGGCATGAGAGGTGGCCTCGTCGACCTGCTCGCCAAAGGTCATGGTGCCCAGGCAGATGGGCGTGACGTGCAGATCGCTTTGTCCAAGCTGGACTTTGTTCATGAAAACTCCGATGGGTCTGTCTGATGAAAATCTGGGCCGCTGAGGGCGCATGCCATGGGCTCACCCAAAGAACGGCAGCCCTGGCGAACAACGGCGGCAAAGAGTGTACGGGCGGGCAGAATTTTCTGCTGGCCCGTGCCACGACCTTGTCCTGGAGTTGACTGACGCCCGTTTGCCGCGTTCCGTATGATCCGCGCGATGTACCAGCCCAAACGACTCTCCCGCAGCGAATTCGTGCCCATCCGGGGCCTTCAATACCATGTGCGCGTCTGGGGCGAGCCGCAGGCCGGCCAGACCCCTCTGGTGATGGTGCACGGCTGGATGGATGTGGCGGCCTCCTACCAGTTCGTGATCGACGCCCTGCCCACCGACCGGTATGTGATCGCACCCGACTGGCGCGGCTTTGGCCTGACCACCGGGGCGGTCTGCGACCACTACAGTTTTCCCGATTACCTGGGCGACCTCGACTTTCTGCTTGACCACTACACCGGCACACAGGCCGTCGACCTGGTGGGCCACAGCATGGGCGGCAATGTGGCCATGATGTACGCAGGCGCGCGTCCGGAGCGCATCCGCCGCCTGGTCAACCTGGAGGGCTTCGGCATGCCCGCCACCCGCCCGGCTCAGGCACCTGGGCGCTATGCCCGCTGGATGGACGAACTCAAGAAGGTTCACTCGGGGGCCATGGCCCTGAAGGGTTACGACGGCCTGGACGGCGTCGCGCAGCGCCTGATGAAGACCAACCCCCGCCTGGGCCCCGACAAGGCCCAGTGGCTGGCCCAGCACTGGGCCCACGAAGTGACTGGCGCCAACGGACAGCCGCAGTGGCAGGTCCTGGGTGAAGCGGCCCACAAAGTCACCAGCGCGCAGTTGTACCGGGTCGATGAAGCCCTGGAGCTTTACGCGCGCATCAGTGCCCCGCTGCTGGCGGTTGAAGCCTCTGACGACAGCCTGGGTCAATGGTGGAAAGGCCAGTACACCCTGGATGAATACCACCAGCGCCTGCAACGGGTACCCGACTGCCGCGTGGCCCGCATCGAAGACGCGGGGCACATGCTGCACCACGACCAACCCGAAGCCCTGGCAGCACTGGTGGCGGGTTTTCTGGGATGAATCATCACAGATCGCACCATTTCTCATTAATTTCTGCACAATGAAGCTCGCTGGCGCGGGCATTTGAGACAGCGTGGGATGGTGGCAAGTCGGCTCTCGCCAGAGCTTGAGGAGAACCGCACCATGCGCCTGAGCATCAAACTGCCACTGGCCTTTGCCAGTGCCCTGGCCGCCCTGCTGGCAGCCGCCCTGTTCGGACTGGTTCAGCTGAACCAGTCCATCGGCGTGTACCGGGAGGTGGTGCAAAGAGACCACGACAACGCCATTGGTGCGGTCCAGCTCCTCAGTGAGTTCAAGGTTCAGATCCAGGAATGGAAGAACGTGCTGCTGCGAGGCCAGGACCCCGCACAACGCGAACGCTATTGGGGGGCCTTCCAGAAGCAGGAAGCCCTGGTTCAGCAAAGCGCACGCGCACTGGCCGCCCAGGTCGACCAAGCTGACGCACGCGCCCTGCTGGAGCAGTTCAGCCAGACCCACCAGAACATGGGGCAGGCCTATCGCCAAGGGCTGCAGGCATTTGAGCAGGCCCAGTTCAACCCCGCTGCTGGCGACAAAGCGGTCACAGGCATCGACCGGGAACCGGCCCGCCTGCTGGACCAGGCCACCGCCCTGATCAGGCGCGCCAGCGAAGCATCCGGCGAGGCCGCGGCCAGCCACGCCCGGGCCAGCACCTGGATCAGCCTGTCGGTGATGGGGCTGGTGTGCCTGCTCAGCGCGGTGGGTGCGCTGTGGTTCAGCCGCTCGGTCACACGCCCGCTGGGCCATGCCGTGAAAGTCACCCGCGCCGTGGCCGATGGCGACCTGAGCCTTGCGCTGAGGGCCACAGGCCGGGATGAGGTGGCAGAACTGCTGCAGGCCATGTCCGACATGCAGGCGCGCCTGTCCCAGGTGGTCAGCACCGTGCGCTCAGGGGCCGAGGGGGTGGCCCATGCCAGCGCCGAGATCGCGGCCGGCAACAACGACCTCAGCCTGCGCACCGAGCAGCAGGCCTCAGCACTGGAGCAGACATCGGCCTCGATGGAGGAAATGGCCGCCACGGTGGAGCACAACGCAGACAACGCACTGCGCGCCGATGCTGTGGCACACCAAGCCTCCAATACGGCGCAGCGGGCTGGCGGGGCCGTGCAGTCGGTGGTGAACTCGGTCCTTCAGATGCAGCAAAGCGCCCACCGGATTGCCGACATCACCGGGGTCATCGATGGCATTGCCTTTCAGACCAACATCCTGGCGCTCAATGCCGCCGTCGAGGCTGCTCGGGCTGGGGAACAGGGCCGTGGGTTTGCTGTGGTGGCGGGTGAGGTGCGGGTGCTGGCCCAACGCAGCGCAGCGGCAGCCCGCGAGATCAAGCAACTCATCCAGACCAGCCATGAACAAGTGGAGCAAGGCGCCCAGGTGGCCGGGCTGGCCGGCTCGACCATGACCGAGGTGGTCAGCGCGATCGCCGACGTGACCCGGCTGGTGGCCCAGATCAGTGCCGCCAGCAAAGAACAAAGCCTGGGTGTGGCCCAGATCGGCCAGGCCGTGCAGCAACTGGACCAGACCACGCAACAGAACGCAGCCCTGGTCGAACAAGGGGCCGCGGCCGCCCAGAGCCTGAAGCAGCAGGCCACAGCCCTGGTCGGTTCGGTGGCCTTCTTCAAGACCCACCCCCAGGTAATCACCGGTTGACAAAATCACACCAAATTTCTTTATTTCCAGCAAAAACCACCCGAAAAGGCCTTAAAAAATTTTTGCAACATCCGATTGAAATTTTTTCATCAGATCTGAGGCCTTGTGACAGCTTCTCGACAGCCACAAAGCGGTTGACCTCGATAAAGTGGCGCCGCCCCATCAACAACAGGAGACAAAAATGGTTTGGCAACAGGTTTACAACCCGACAGGCAACATGGTCCTGTCCACCTTGCTGGCCGCCGTGCCGGTCGTGGTGATGTTGGTCGGTCTCGGCTTTCTGCACCTGAAAGCCCACATCGCAGCCGGCCTGGGCCTGCTCAGCGCCTTGGCAATCGCGGTGTTCGCCTTCGGCATGCCGGCCGAGATGGCTGGCAAAGCGGCCTTTCTGGGCGGGCTGACCGGCTTGCTGCCGATTGGCTGGATCGTGCTGAACATCATCTTCCTGCATCAGTTGACCGAACAAAACGGCAGCTTCAAGGTGCTGCAGGATTCGATTGCCGGCATCACCGAAGACCGACGCCTGCAACTGCTGCTGATCGCCTTTGCCTTCGGGGCCTTCTTTGAAGGTGCGGCCGGCTTCGGCACCCCGGTGGCCGTGACCGCGGCCATCCTGATCGGCCTGGGCTTCTCGCCGCTGGCAGCCTCGGGCCTGAGCCTGATCGCCAACACCGCCCCGGTGGCCTACGGCGCCCTGGGCACCCCGGTGATCACCCTGGCCAAGGTGCACGACTACGATCTGGCCGCCGTGTCGGCCATGATCGGCCGCCAGTTGCCCTTCTTCTCGCTGCTGGTGCCGTTCTGGCTGATCTGGGCCTTTGCCGGCTGGAAAGGCATGAAGCAGATCTGGCCCGCCCTGCTGGTGACCGGCCTGAGCTTCGCCATCCCGCAGTTCCTGGTGTCGAACTACATGGGCCCCGAACTGGTCGACGTGATTGCGGCCATCTGCTCGATGGCCGCTCTGGTCACCTTCCTGAAGTTCTGGAAGCCGGCCCAGATCTGGACCTCGGTCTCGCTCAAGGGTCATGAGACCACCGGTGGCCAGGCCCAGAAGCCCGTGGCACCGATCAAGCATCCCACCTCGGCCGTGGTCAAGGCCTGGACACCCTGGGTCATCCTGACCGCCTTTGTGTTCGCCTGGGGCCTGCCGGTGACCAAGACCTATCTGAACGGTCTCTTCTCACCCAAGTTCGCCATTGACGGCCTGCACAAGCTGATCGAGAAAATGCCCCCCGTGGTGCCCAAGCCCACGGCCGAAAGCGCCGAGTACGTGTTCAACCTGCTCTCGGCCACCGGCAGCGGCATTCTGCTGTCGGCCCTGATCGGCGGCCTGGTGATGGGCTATGGCCTGCCCGCGCTGGTGAAGTCCTATGGCAAAACCATCTGGCTGGTGCGTTACTCCTTGCTGACCATCGTGCTGATGCTGGCCCTGGGTACGCTCACCCGCTACTCGGGCGTGGACACCACCCTGGGTCTGGCTTTTGCCGCCACCGGCGTGTTCTACCCCTTCTTCGGCACCCTGATGGGATGGCTGGGGGTGGCCCTGACCGGCTCCGACACCGCGGCCAACGTGCTGTTCGGCGGCATGCAGAAGGTGGCCGCCGACCAACTGGGCCTGTCGCCCAACCTGATGGGTGCGGCCAACAGCTCGGGCGGCGTGATGGGCAAGATGATCGACGCCCAGTCGATCGTCGTGGCCTCGACGGCCACCCGCTGGTTCGACCACGAAGGCGACATCCTGCGCTACGTGTTCTTCCACTCGGTGGCCCTGGCCTGCCTGGTGGGCCTGTTCGTGACGCTGCAAGCCTATGTGCCGCCCTTCACCCTCATGGTGATCCACTGAGCCGCGGGGCGCCGGCCCCTGCCTCTGCCTGCCTCCAGGACCGCTTCGGCGGTCCTTTTTTATTTGGGCCGGAAACCGCCCCGCCAGGAGTCCTGTCACGACCCGTGAGAAAATGCAGGGTTTGCATGCCCAGCCATTGGCGCCCGGCGCCCCAGCGGCATGCCCCCGAACACTCACAGGATAAAAATCATGGAAGCAGAACGCGTCAACCTCATCGGCACCACCCTGGCAGACCTGAGCCAGCGCACCGAAGAGTTACGGAGGTATCTTTGACTACCCTGCCAAAGCTGAACGCCTGCGCACGGTAACCGCCTCGCTGGAGGACCCCAACGTCTGGAACGACCCCAAGAAGGCCCAGGAACTGGGCAAAGAGAAAAAGGCCCTGGACGACGTCGTCCTGGTGCTGGACCGCCTGAGCAGCGAACTGGCCGACAACACCGAGCTCTACGACATGAGCAAGGAAGAAGGCGATGAGGCCGGCCTGGAGACCATCGAGGCCGAGTGCGCCCAACTGACCCAGAGCATCGAGCAACTCGAGTTCCGCCGCATGTTCAATCAGCCGGCCGACCCCAGCCCCTGCTTCCTCGACCTGCAGGCCGGTGCCGGCGGTACCGAAGCCTGCGACTGGGCCAGCATGCTGCTGCGCCAGTACCTGAAGTACGCTGAGCGCAAGGGCTTCAAGGCCACCGTCGAAGACGAAACCCCGGGCGACGTGGCCGGCATCAAGAGCGCCACCATCAAGATCGAGGGCGAATATGCCTTCGGCCTGCTGCGCACCGAAACCGGTGTGCACCGACTGGTGCGCAAGAGCCCGTTCGACTCGTCGGGCGGCCGCCACACCAGCTTTGCCAGCGTCTTTGTGTACCCCGAAATCGATGACTCGATCGAGATCGACATCAATCCGGCCGATGTGCGCACCGACACCTTCCGCGCCAGCGGCGCAGGCGGTCAGCACATCAACAAGACCGATTCGGCCGTGCGCCTGACCCACATCCCCACCGGCATCGTGGTGCAGTGCCAAGACGGCCGCAGCCAGCACAGCAACCGTGACGTGGCCTGGAAGCGCCTGCGCTCGCGCCTGTATGACCACGAGATGCGCAAGCGCCAGGAAGAACAACAAAAGCTCGAAGACAGCAAGACCGATGTGGGCTGGGGCCACCAGATCCGCTCGTATGTGCTGGACCAGAGCCGCATCAAGGACCTGCGCACCAACGTCGAGATCTCCAACACCCAGAAGGTGCTGGACGGCGATCTGGATGCCTTCATCGAAGCCTCGCTCAAGCAAGGCGTCTGACCCCACCAGCCCCAGCCGGCACCCCGGCCCACAGGAAGAAACACATGATGCGAGAAGGACAAGCCACGGCCATCCACCGTGCAGACTACACCGCTCCCGCGTACTGGATCGACACCGTTGAACTGACGTTCGACCTCGATCCGGCCAAGACCCGCGTGCTCAACAAGATGCGCCTGCGCCGCAACGCCGAGGTGGCCAACCAGGCCCTGCGCCTGGACGGCGAAGAGCTGAACCTGGCACGCGTGCTGGTCAACGGCCAAGGCACCTCGTTCAAGATGGACGGCAACCAGTTGGTGCTGGAAAACCTACCCGAAGGCCCGGACGCCTTCGATCTGGAGATCTTCACCACCTGCAACCCGGCCAAGAACACCAAGCTGATGGGCCTGTACGTCAGCAACGACTCGTTCTTCACCCAATGCGAGGCCGAAGGCTTCCGTCGCATCACCTACTTCCTGGACCGTCCCGACGTGATGGCCAGCTACACCGTGACCCTGCGCGCCGACAAGGCCAAGTACCCGGTACTGCTGTCCAACGGCAACCTGGTCGAGCAGGGCGAACTGGAGGAAGGCCGCCACTTTGCCAAGTGGGTTGACCCACACAAAAAGCCCTGTTACCTGTTCGCCCTGGTGGCAGGCAAGCTCGTGGCACGTGAACAGCGCATCCGCTCGCGTGCCGGCCATGACCACCTGCTGCAGGTGTTCGTGCGCCCTGGCGACCTCGACAAGACCGAGCACGCCATGAACTCGCTGATGGCCAGCGTGGCCTGGGACGAGGCCCGCTTCGGCCTGCCGCTCGACCTGGAACGCTTCATGATCGTCGCCACCAGCGACTTCAACATGGGCGCCATGGAGAACAAGGGCCTGAACATCTTCAACACCAAGTACGTGCTGGCCAACCAGGCCACCGCCACCGATGCCGACTTCAGCAACATCGAAAGCGTGGTCGGGCACGAGTACTTCCACAATTGGACCGGCAACCGCGTCACCTGCCAGGACTGGTTCCAACTCAGCCTCAAAGAAGGCCTGACCGTCTTCCGCGACCAGGAGTTCAGCCAGGATCTGGCAGGCAGCCCCTCGGCCCGTGCGGTCAAACGCATCGAAGACGTGCGCGTGCTGCGCACCGCACAGTTCCCCGAAGACGCTGGCCCCATGGCCCACCCGGTGCGCCCCGACAGCTACATCGAGATCAACAACTTCTACACCGTCACCATCTACGAAAAAGGTGCCGAGGTGGTCCGCATGATGCAGACGCTGGTGGGCCGCGAAGGCTTTGCCAAGGGCATGAAGCTGTACTTCGAGCGCCATGACGGCCAGGCTGTCACCTGCGACGCCTTTGCCCAGGCGATCGCTGATGCCAACCCCGGCTCGGAACTGGCCCAGCGCCTGCCCCAGTTCAAGCACTGGTACAGCCAGGCCGGCACCCCCCGTGTGCAGGCCCTGGGCCGCTACGACGCGGAAGCCCGCACTTACACGCTCACGTTGAGCCAGCAATGCCCACCGACCCCGGGCCAGGCCTTCAAGGAACCCTTTGTGATTCCGCTGAACCTGGGACTGCTCGACACCCTGGGCCGTGAGATGCCTCTGCAGCTGGCCCACTGGCCGCAGGCCGAAACCGGCACCCGCACCTTTGTGTTGAGCCAGCCCAGCGAGACACTGACCTTCGTCAACGTCGACAGCGCCCCCGTGCCCTCACTGCTGCGTGACTTCTCGGCCCCGGTGGTGCTTGACTATGCCTACAGCGACGACGAACTGCTGACCCTGCTGGCCCATGACAGCGATGCCTTCAACCGCTGGGAAGCCGGTCAACGCCTGGCGCTGGCCCGCGCCATCAAGGCCATCACCGCCGAGCAAGCCCCTGGCGCCGAAGTGCTGGACGAGGCCTACCTGCGCGCCATGCGCCAGGTGCTGGCCGACCCCCACCTCGATGCCGCCTTCAAGGAACTGGTGCTGACGCTGCCGTCCGAGACCTACCTGGCCGAACAGCTGGACGTGGTCGACCCACAACGCATCCATGCCGTGCGCGAGGCCATGCGCGAGCAACTGGCACGCGCCCTGCAGGCCGACTGGCAGCAGGCCTGGGAGGCCAACCGCGACACCGGCGGCTACCGCCCCGACCCCGAATCGTCGGGCAAGCGGGCCCTGGCCGGCTTGGCGCTGACCATGCTGTGCCTGGCGGCGCGCCACAGCGGCGACACCGTCTGGCCCGGCAAGGCGCTGCAGCGCTTCAAGGACGCGGGCAACATGACCGACCGCTTCAACGCCCTGAGCGCCCTCGTGATCAGCGGCCACGAACTGGCAGCCCCCGCCCTGGCGCGCTTTCATGCCCTGTTCAAGAACGAGGCCCTGGTCATCGACAAATGGTTCTCGCTGCAGGCCGGTGCGTCCGATCGCAACGGCAACGTGCTGGGTGCCGTGCGGCAACTGATGAGTCACCCCGACTTCAACCTGCGCAACCCCAACCGGGCCCGCAGCGTGATCTTCAGCTATTGCAGCGCCAACCCGGGCGCCTTCCACCGCAGCGACGCGGCAGGCTATGTGTTCTGGGCCGATCGCGTGATCGAACTGGACGCCATCAACCCGCAAGTGGCTGCCCGCCTGGCCCGCGCCCTGGATCGCTGGAAGAAGCTGGCCGAACCCTACCGCAGCGCCGCCCGCGAAGCCATTGCCCGCGTGGCCGCCAAGGCCGAACTCAGCAACGACGTGCGCGAGGTTGTCACCCGCGCACTCGCCGATTAAGGAGAGAAATCAACATGGCATCCAGAATCAGCCTGACCCGCTTCCTCGTCGAGCAGCAACGCGTCGACGGTCACATCCCATCGCAACTGCGCCTGCTTCTCGAAGTGGTGGCCCGCGCCTGCAAGAGCATCAGCCAGGCCGTCAACAAAGGCGCCCTCGGCGGGGTGCTCGGTAGCGCCGAAAGTGAAAACGTTCAGGGCGAGGTGCAGAAAAAGCTCGACATCATCGCCAACGAAGTCCTGATCGAAGCCAACGAATGGGGCGGCCACTTGGCAGCCATGGCCTCCGAAGAGATGGACAGCATCTACCTGGTGCCAAACCGTTACCCGCAGGGCGAATACCTGTTGTTGTTCGATCCGCTCGACGGCTCGAGCAACATCGACGTCAACGTGAGCATCGGCACCATCTTCAGCGTGCTGAAGAAGCCTGAAGGCTCGCCTGGCGTGACCGAACAGGACTTCCTGCAGGCCGGCGCCCAACAGGTCGCGGCCGGCTATTGCGTCTATGGCCCCCAGACCACCCTGGTGCTGACCGTGGGTGACGGCGTGAGCATGTTCACCCTGGACCGCGAACAAGGCTCGTTCGTGCTGACCCAGGAAAACGTGCGCATTCCCGCCGACACCAAGGAATTCGCGATCAACATGAGCAACATGCGCCACTGGGACGAGCCCGTGAAGCGCTACATCGACGAATGTCTGCAAGGCCAGGAAGGCCCGCGCGGCAAAGACTTCAACATGCGCTGGATCGCCAGCATGGTGGCCGATGTGCACCGCATCCTGACCCGCGGCGGCGTCTTCATGTACCCCTGGGACAAGCGCGAACCCAACAAGCCCGGCAAACTGCGCCTGATGTACGAAGCCAACCCCATGAGCTGGCTGGTCGAACAAGCCGGCGGCGCTGCCACCAACGGCCGCCAGCGCATCCTCGACATCCAGCCCAGCCAGCTGCACGAACGCGTGAGCGTGGTCCTCGGCTCAAAAAATGAGGTCGACCGCATCACCAGCTACCATACCCCGCTATAATGGCGGGCTAACGCCGGTGTAGCTCAGTCGGTAGAGCAGCTCATTCGTAATGAGAAGGTCGGGTGTTCGATTCATCTCTCCGGCACCATCAAAAAGTCTTTGTAATTCAACGAGTTACAGAGCAGCAAGGAACCCAGCCTCGTGCTGGGTTTTTTGTTTGGGGTTACGCCGGGGTTACAAATCTGGCGAGTCAGATGCCCAGACAGAGTGGACGAGAAGTTTGGCGCAAATGAAAAAGCCCGCGCGCAGCGGGCTGTATGGCGGCAAACGACCGACTCAGGCCGCCAGCGCCCCCCATGTATTGACTGCATCCGCCAACTCTTCAGGGCTGTATCCGACCTCCAGAGTCATGTTGGAAGGTGCACGGTACGCGATGCTGTCGATGACATCGTCGATTTGACCATTGGTGCGCTTGTCTCTCTTGGGCGGCCGAAGCACGAACAACCCCATCTGCCCCTTGCTGCGATACCGGGCAGCAAACTCCAGGTCCAGAGCGCTATCCAACAAGTGATTCTTCAGGGTGGCCGGCGAATAGTAGGCGCTGCGCACAATTCCAACACCGTTGACCGGCTGAAGAGGGATGTTGACCGCTCGGGGGCCCTTCTCTGTTTGGATAAGAACCTGAGGCGTGTTGGCGATGATGCTTGTGTCGAAACCCGTGCGAAGTTTCATCACATCTCGAACAGAGTCCAGCGCTTCAACGTCATCAATCACCTCGCTCTGCGAGGCAGCGCGCATAGGCAACGCCACAGTCACCTGATCTCTGAAGGCAATTTCAACCATCCGCTCTACGTCAAGGTTGTAGAACGGGGTCGGCTCCTCGAATCGAATCTGAGGAGATGGCGATGCTTCACCGCGGAGGGCAGCCTCGCCTGCAACAGCAGCCAATCTGACAATTGCCGAAGCGGCCTCGCCATACATGCAAGCAAGTCGACCAGGCTCAGTCACGATCTTCATCACGCGCTTACCAGATGCGCCGCTGATCGCACAAACGCCAACATTGAGGACCTCGCCCGTATACAAATCGGGGACACACCGGATGACAAAGATTCGCCCAGCCGCCTGTGGGGCGGCAGTCTGCGTCACGGCAGAGGTCAACGAATTAAGAAATGCGGTGCTCATACGATCAACTTTAGCTCACGGCCGAAGGATGCTGCAAGGCTTAGCGCTCGCCACCATACGGCGTCAAGGGCCAGGCGAGCATCGCTGAGTTCGGCAGTCCCAAGTGTTTCGCGCAACTCCATGTGAATGGCAAAAAAATTATCTTCGATCACTTGAGATGCCGCCAAAACTGCACTCTTAAACGACTCCTTGGACTTGGCGTGTGGTAACCAGTCGTCTATCTGCCTGCTTCTGAACCAGCCTGTTGTGGCCTGCAAGCTGGCCTCAGTCCACGCAGGGCCGCCAAGAATGTCGCCGTGATCTATGGCCATGAAGCTTGACTTCCCGGTCATCACCAGATTCCCCCAATTCCTATCCCCGTTCATGACGAGTTGATCTGCCGCGACAAGGCTGGGCATTGCTGGGCAACTGAGCAGCCGCTCGCAAAGCGCAGGGATCACGGTGGCGCCTTCAAGCCGATAGATCTCCATCGGAGTGCCGTCGAACTTCGGGGTGGCCTCAAGACTTACGAACGCGAGCTCCTTCGTGTCACCGCCAAGTACGGGTGCGACCATCAATGCGGCTTGAGGTTGGGGAATCCCAAGCCCACCGAAAACTGCGTGGCAGAACCACTCATTGAAGAGCCCGCGGAAGTTTTCAGGCTTGAAGTGCTTCACATACCCCCTGCAAGGCGCACCATCTGGATCCTGAAGTCTGGCCAAGTGGGTATCGGCCCTAATTCCATCTGGTGGAACCGAGATCGGACCGAGGTAACAACTCTCCGGCCAGAAGGGTGGTGGTGATACAGGCATGACCGCAGCGAACACTTCTCAAATGATATGTTGAAAAGTCGCAGTATAGATTGATCAAAGTTGATTAAGACTGCCTTCAGCCCGCATTGCCAACACGATCAAAAAGCCTCGAACCCAGTCGCACGATCATCGCCAATAGATTTCCTTGCCCACCACCGGCCGACTGGGTCGCATCTAAACGGGCATCTATCAGACGCCTACTGTTGGTCTATCCAGTGTGGCGCCACCTGCTCGACTCGGGCAACTCCCCAAAAGGTAGAGAGCCAGACTCTTCGCCAGGCCCCGTCGCTGACTCGGCTCCCAGTTGCTGGGGGCCGATCAAACGGGGGCGATGTTAAGTTTTGTTAGGTTCTAAGGAGCAAAACCACTCTCAGCCGCTTTGCGAGGCAGCACTTCGGCGCAAGGGATCGCGCAAAGAAAAAACCCGGCGCTCTGGCCGGGGCAACCCTTGCGGGCTTGCTCAGGGAGGAAAAGCAAGGTCAGCGAATGGGGCCATTGCCTTCGCATCGGCCCAGAAGATTCAAAGGCCCCGTCACTCTGATGGTCACAACCGGCCCCAAGGCCAGGTCAGACTTGCAGGAGCATCTGTCAATTGATTCTTCAGCCTGCTGCACCAGCTCTCTGGGAACACCATCCAGCTCCAACAATCTCAGCACATATTGAAGCCTCTGCCGGTTCAGGTTCGCGCCACCCGACGCTTCGGCGGAATTGCTCCTGATGCTGGAAGCCAGCGCAGTCACGAGGACCCCTGGACACCAGCCACCATGGGGTAGCGCGCGAATCTCTCGATGGAATTGATCTCTGGCCTCGGCCGGCAGCGCCACCCCGCTGCTCTCAAAGCGCACTGAGAGAAAATGGGTCGGGTAGGAGGTGGCCAGAGCCGATGAAGCCCAGTAGAGGCACATCATGCTCCCAATGGCGATCTGTGCCGCCCGTAGCGAAGACAGCCACCCATGTGACCGCAAACGAGACCCGACGAAAGGCATCTCAGCACTCACCCACGAAGGAAGCCAGTAGGCGCCGGGTTGACCGTGGTCTCAGGTTCATCTGCAGCCGTCTCTGTGCTTGCCAGGCCATGCAGTTCGTAGCCGATCCACAGAAGTGCCAGCACCTGGGCAATTCGAATCAAACGGTCAATCAATGGGGCCTCCGGTTGAGGTTGACATGAGATCTGAGTGCAGATCCCGCCCCCAATTGTCCAAGTTCTTCGGGCTCGCCATTCGGCCTGCCTGGGGTGCCGTTGGGAATACATCACCCCATGTCGAGACATTGCACTCAGCGGCCCGCCTGCTGACCCAGCGCCTTGGCCAAGCTCTCCAAATTGCCGCTGAGCATGATGCGCCATTCATCACCGGCCTTCTTGAGACTGATGACCTCCATGCTGACCACATTTAGATTGCTGACGCTGGCCTTGGTGCGTGCGAGAACATGAACCAACTCGCCTTCGTGAACCGAGCCGACCAATTCGGCGGAATGGATCCGCAATGAGGCAAGGGCGGGATGATCTCCCAATACCGTCACGAGAAAGTTCAGCACCGTGCTCATGAAATCGCGCGGCGACATCTCGGCAACACTCTTTTCAGTGGCACCAGCACCAAAGACGCCTTTGCAAAAGGCCATTCCCTTGCTCTCGCCGCCCTGGGCGCACATTGGCAAGAGCAGTTCCTTGAATCGCGCAATTTCAGCAGGATGCATGTGATCAGCCACCGCTCGAATACCCTTGCTTTGGACATCAGAGAAATAGGCCTGCACCTCCGCCTGTGGTGTCGAATCCGTCGCAATGGCGTGTGCGTTGAAAGCGAACGTAAAAATCAGCAATAACAAAGCGCGCATTGAAATTCCTTCTTTGGGTAAACAATGGCTCGATTTCCGAGCCGGCATCCGCCAGGATGCATCATTGTGAGAAAGTCATGAAATCATGGCCGGCAACCAATCCATTCGGATCTGACGATCCAGCCAGAGCCTAATTCCGGACGACTTGGTCACGGTACTTTTTCGGGATAGTGCGAACGCGGCAGTCAAAAGGCCAGCCCGTCGCGTAGCCTCCGATGCTCGTCAAAAAATAGTGCCGCTTCGAATTCGCACGCCCCAGACCTTGCATGGTCGCAACGTCAATTTCGCAATCGTGGTAGCAAACGGTTTGCAGCCAGAAGACCCACTATCTTTCGGAGCAGATGGTTTATCGTTGGATCAAGCACGAGGTTGTAGCTTGGTGTCAGTTCGCCGGCCAGCAGCGCTGATACCTGGAGTACTTACCGTCCTGACTCAAGACTTGCATTGAGTTCGGTCCATCGACCTTGTACTTCGGATCGTCGATCAGGGTTGTGTCTGGCCTATAGGTTCCTGGTTTAAAGCAACCGCCAGGTCCACAGAAGGAAACAGAATACGTTCCCTCTCCCGCTGGCTCAACGGCCAGTCCAAACTCCTGCGAGCAGGACACCTTCCAAAGACCGGCCAAGGGGTGAAGAGGTGTGGGGAAAATTCGCCCGGACAGGTGAATGTTGAGGCTTGTTCCGCGGGGGTCATGTGTCGGATCAGGCCAAACAGCGGCTTCGCTGAAACTCCAACTTAAGCTTATAGCAATAAGCAACTCTACATTCTTCATGGTCCTCCCTTTTTGGGCAAATGTTAGCAAAGAAGGCCGTGAGACTTTGAGCCCTTGTTAGCCTGAAACCGCAAGGCCTGCTCTCCAGACAATGCCGCGTGCGAGGGCCTCTTCGGGCGGTTGAAGAACGAGTTGTTCTATCCTCGGGACTTGAGGCTCTCCACCGTCGAGCAGTTCATTGAAGCGGTCGACTCGCACATCCGCTGGTACAACGAAAAGCGGATCAAGATCTCCCTTGGCTCTCTCAGCCCCATTGAGTATCGGGTGAGCCTTGGACTTGCGACATAAACCAGTCCAAGTTTTTATCCGCACCCCCCTGGCTCAGGTCTACTCGTGATTCAACACAGCAAGAAATCAGCCATTCTTTATTTTGCGCCACCAGATTACTGTTGAATTTTAGCAGCTGCGCGTACCAACTGAAGAACAACGACAGCACCCGCCATATAAAAAAAATAAGCCACCAACACCAGCGCTTTAATTCTCTTGGTGGCCAATAAAACCCAGGATGTAGCACCTACCGCACCAATGATCAGTATCGGCAACAAAGGTAGCGTGAACCTCAATTCGATTGCGGAGGCGAGCGTGACAGTACACCACCCAACAAAAAACAGCGCCGGAACGAATCTAATGCCAAGCGCCTTTGGCTGCCCATTGAGGCTATGAATAATTATACCCAAAGCCCCAAAAAACAGAATCGAAAGAGAGACAAAAGAGCATGCCAAATTAAGAGACGAGCCGCTTTTTGGATATGGGACAAGATAATCAAAATCAAATCCAGCAAGCAGCTTAACCAACACAAGCATCGCTCCATCGACCGGATTGCTGAAATACCACACAAGCCCCAAATAGGCATCAGATGAATTAATCAAAAAAGATGATGCATAGAAGTTTTGCGGACCTCCTTCCCCTAGCCAAGTTGCATATTTGATGTTTTCAATACCCCATCGTATTTGAGCTCCACCCAGATCGGCAACCGGAAGGAAGGTTACACGATTGAAGTATTCTGCGTTCAATGAAATTTGCAGAAAAATCGGAAGCAACCCAAAAACCACGCAAGGCAATATGACCCTTATGTGACCCGAGTGTTTCCTGCATGCGTAAAACAACACCAGGGAAACCGGCGCCAATATCCATACGTTTGCAGGCCGCACGACCACAGCGAATGAAGACAGGAAAACAAGCAAGAATACGTCAAGAAAATATTTTCTCCCCATCTCCACTGGAACTGACTGCCCGATCATCAAAGACAAAACAAAAATAATTAAAGATACCGAGAATCCATCAGACAGGGTCACACCCAAATAGGGAATGGCAAAAACATTAAGACAGAGTGCGAAAAAAGTAATATCCCCAGTTTTTTCATCTATCTTTGAAATTTCGCTACAGAGTGAAGTAATGGCATACATGTACACCAATGTTTGCAGCAACCACACCAAAAAAGAAAATGGAATTTTCAAAAATGAAGATACGCCATCAATCGCAGCCAGGAAAAATGGGTAACCATATGTTCTAAGCTCATGCGCCAACGACCCACCCTTGTTTACATTTTTTGCAATATCTACATACCGAATTGCATCACAGCAAACCTTTGCAATCGTCAGTTGATATATATAAAACAAAAACGACAAAAAGAAGAGCAATCCTAAAAACAATATTCTATTTGGGTTTTTTTCGCAAAGAAATTTTGCCATGGCTTACAGTTTCAAAAAAAGCGCTATGACTTAGATTATGCGAGGTAAAACTCAAACTATGTTAAATCTCTTTGAATTCCAGAGCCATTCAGAGGAAGAGATTGGGGAAATCTTTGCGATGGCCCCGCCCCAGGTTCGCAAGAACCTGGGGCTTTTTGTTTTCCGGTGTTGCTCAGGGCCTCAAAGAGGTGCCGTGCATGCCAGGGCCAGCTATACAGAACTGGGCGAACAAGCCCTTCACCCGACGCGCTTGCTCAAGGCCCAGATGCAGGCCCCCACAGCCAGAAGATCAGCCACATCCCTCTCATAACCTTCTGCCTTGGGATCCAGCCGTTCCAGCAGTGAGGCGATGTTGGCAATGGCCACGTCCGGGTCCGCGGCCCCACCGCTGGCTTCGGTCTCCAGGATTCTGAGCATGGCGTCGGGTTGTTTCATGGCGTTAACAGGGCGGTTGAGGCTGGCGTTGTGGCAGACACCCAAGGATAGCGAAGCCTTCAGCAGGCGTCACGTCAACGCTGTTGCGACCACCCCGTAAATCGCTTGTTACCCCTCATCTCGGCGATCGGCCCACCCCAGCGAGGGCACGTGGTGGCAGGTTCGGGCAGGCCACAGTTTCTCAGAAGGGGCCCAATCTCAAGCCCAGAAAGACGAGGTAGTGCTTCTCACAGCCATGGCATTCAAGGTGCCGACTCCCCGGGAGAAACCGCATCCACAGGTCGCGGGCCACGCGGAACAAAGGCTCGTGACAGCGGCTGCAACGCGGCCTGCTTTCATGCCTGAGCGCTGGGTTGGATGAAACTGTGCTCATGAACGACCTCCTTACCGACCTCGGTCATGTCGAACAGACACGCCGCCGCATGCGATTGCTGCGTTGCAACATGTTACGCCTCCACCGTGACAAGCCAAAGAATTTCTGCAAATGGGCCAGGGGTTAGGCCCCCCTCAGACCGAAGTCACCTTGAAACGTATCTGGTCAACCACTTACCAAAATTGGGCGATGCGCGCCCTGTTCAGGTTTGCCAAACTCGCGCGAACCGCAGGGAGAACGACAACGTGACAGCAGACTTTTCATTTGAAGATGGCGGCTACCTCATCGAGGTGTACGCCAGCGAGGTACAGCCCGGGCAATGGAAGGTTCATTCCGTTTTCCAGCGCCTGAGTGACCTGGACGATGACCACGGCATCGCCACCGCGATCCGACATGAGTCCGACGTGATCTTCGAATCGATGCCCCACGCCATGCTGGCGGGTCGCGAACAGGCCAAGCAATTGGTGCGGCAGGGCTCGGTCGGGCTCTGACAGCCGCTTTCAGAGCTCAAGCCCCGTCTGTGGGCAGGACCATGGTGATGGCCCCAAAAGGACAACGCAGCTCACATTTGCGGCAACCCACACAACGATCGGCGTCTTGCAAGGCTGAGAATTTGCGCCAGCCCTGAGCCTGCAAACTCAGAAGATGCAGATGACACGTCGGCACACACCAGCCACAGCCCGTGCAACGTGTGGAATCGATCACCGGAATCGGAATGGAACGAGAGGGGTTCATGCAAGCCGTGTTAGAAACCAGAGATAGCCAAAGCCCCTGCCGTGACAGGGCCTGTGCAGGCATGAATGCTGCTGCAGCGATGCTTTGGCACCAGAGTGTGGCTTCATGAACGCTATTTTCTTTTTTCCCGTGGCCGTGGCGATCGCTCTGACACCCGGTCCGAATAATTTCTGCGCCCTGAACAACGGCATTCGCCAAGGCGTGGTCCCGGCCTTGGTAGGCACTTGCGGCCGGGTTCTGGCGTTTTCGGTGTTCCTGACGGTGTCGGCCGTGGGCCTGGGCGCCATGCTGCTGGCCTCTGAGGCCGCTTTCAGCACCATCAAATGGGTGGGTGCAGCCTATCTTTTCTACCTGGGCTGGCGGGCCTGGCGCAGCCGCGAGTTCAGCGGACTGGCCCAGACGTCGGACACCGCGGACGGGCAGGACGCGCCCGCTGCGGCGGTGCAAGCGCGCAGTTGGCGGGCCTTGATACGGCAGGAATTCCTGCTGGGCATCACCAACCCCAAAGCCATCATTTTGTTCGCTGCAATCTTTCCGCAATTCATTGACCCCAGCCAAGCGGCTGTGCCTCAGTTTGCGATTTTGGGCCCCACCTACCTGGCCGCCGAGTTCGTGGCCAGCCTGGTTTATGCCGCTGGCGGCCTGCAATTGCGCCGCCTCATCACCACCCAGCGGGCCGTCGTGCGACTGAACAAGGCCACTGGGGGCTTCTTCATGGGGGCGGCCGGGCTGCTACTGGCCTCCAACAAATAAAAACAGCGCACTGCCAGACCGGCCACTACGATCCCCGTCTTCCACGACATACCAGGGCGCGACTGAGGTGGCACCAGCCCTGCCCCGCAGGGGTACCTGTTTCTGAGATTGTGTCAAGTGCGTAAAGTCTCAGGCACACTCCGAAGGTTTGCCCCCCACGCCCGCGCACTTCCCGCACTGATGAGTAAAAGACTGTTCGATTTCACCCTGGCCAGCCTGGCCTTGATTCTGCTGGGGGTGCCCATGTTGCTGATCGGGCTGGCGGTGCGATTCAACTCACCCGGGCCGGCGCTTTACTGGTCACTCCGGGTCGGTCGACAGGGCAAGCCTTTTCTGATGCCCAAGTTCCGCAGCATGCGGGTGGGCACACCCACGGTCGCCACGCACCTGTTGCCCGATCCAGACAGCCATCTGACGCCTTTGGGCCGTTGGCTGCGCCGCACCAGCCTGGACGAACTGCCCCAGCTGTGGTGCATCGTGCGCGGTGACATGAGCCTGGTAGGCCCGCGCCCTGCCCTGTGCAACCAACAGACACTGCATGCGATGCGCGAGACGGCAGGTGTCCATACCCTGGCCCCAGGCCTCACCGGATGGGCCCAGGTGCATGGGCGCGATGACCTGGACGACACCGAAAAGGCCGCCTACGACGCCGAGTACCTGCGCACGCACTGCCTGGCGCTGGACTTGCGTATTTTGTTCCGGACCGCCGTGCTGGTGCTGCGCGGCGAAGGCATACGACATTGAAACCAGACACCCCCGACTGACCGCCACCTCAGCAGAACATCAGGGCCAGCAAGGCCGCATCGTCGGCCAGGTTCAGCAAGGCATAGGCCGACAGACGCAGCAGCCAGAACTGCGCCTGCAAGGGCAAACCCTCCAGGGCCAGCCACCCCGAAAGCGGCGCCAGTGCCTCGGACGCGGGCTCGCTCACTCGAAACGCACCCCGGCACGTGCCCCGGCCGGCAAGGCCTGCATGCGGCCCACGACAACGGCCTCGGCAAATCCGGCCTCATGGAAGGCGCTCAGCACAGCGTCAGCGGCCTCAGGCGCACAACTCACCAACAAGCCGCCGCTGGTCTGCGGATCGGACACCAGGGCCTGCTGCCAGGCCTCTGCGCTGCCGGGCCAGGTGATGTCGCCCCCATAAGAGGCCCAGTTGCGGGCCGAAGCGCCGGTCACCACCCCATCATGGGCAAAGCGCTGGGCAGCCTCGATCAGGGGCAAATCAGCCAGGCTGACCTCGGCCTGCAGAGAAGAACCGCGGCACACTTCCAGCAGGTGCCCGGCCAGACCAAACCCGGTCACATCGGTCATGGCGTGAACGCCGGCCAACCCGCCCAGGGTGCTGCCCACGCGGTTCAAGCGCGTGGTGTGAGCCAACATCTCGGCATAGCCGGCCTCATCGAGCAGGCCTTTTTTGAGTGCGGCCGACAAGATGCCCACCCCCAGCGGCTTGCCCAGCACCAGCACGTCACCGGCCTGTGCGTCAGCATTGCGCCGCACGCGATCAGGGTGCACCAGGCCCAGGGCCACCAGCCCATAGATGGGCTCCAGCAGATCGATCGAATGCCCTCCGGCCACGGGGATGCCGGCCTCACGGCAGATCTCGGCCCCACCGGCCAAGACTTCGCCGATGGTCTCGGGCGACAGCTTCGCGATCGGCATGCCTACCAGGGCCAGCGCCAGGATGGGCGTGCCGCCCATGGCATAGATATCAGACAAGGCATTGGTGGCCGCGATGCGACCGAAATCTCGCGGGTTGTCAACGATGGGTGTGAAGAAATCGGTGGTGGCCACCAGGGCCTGATGGTCATTGAGGCGGTAAACCGCCGCGTCATCGCTGGTCTCCAGCCCCACCATCAACTCGGGCGGCATCAGGCCACGCGGTGCGCGTGACAAAATCTCGCTCAGCAAGCCGGGGGCAATCTTGCAGCCGCAACCGCCTCCGTGGGAAAACTGGGTCAATGCAGGAGTCGAAGTAGTCATGTCTTATTTTCACGTTTTTTGGCGACAGGGACGCTCATGAGCCGCCGAGCCCCCGTGCAGGTCAGCGAAATTGACCAATTCGACGTCGTGATCGATGCCCGCTCGCCCTCCGAGTTTGCACTGGATCACATCCCGGGGGCCATCAATTGCCCGGTGCTCGATGATGAGGAGCGCCGCATTGTGGGCACGATCTACAAGCAGCAAGGCGCCTTCGAGGCACGTCGCGTGGGCGGGGCCATGGTGGCCGCCAACCTGGCCCGCCACCTGAACGAACGATTTGCTGATCAGCCCGCCGACTGGAAGCCGCTGGTGTATTGCTGGCGTGGCGGTCTGCGCAGCGGCTCGATGGTGGCCTGGTGGCGTCTGGTGGGCTGGGATGCCCAGCAACTGGCCGGCGGCTACAAGCGTTTTCGCCAGCAAGTGGTGTCAAACCTGGCCGAGTTGGCGCCCAGGTTGCGGCTGCAGGTGCTGTGCGGCCCCACCGGCAGTGCCAAGACGCGACTGCTGCACGCGCTGGCCGACCAGGGCGCCCAAGTGCTTGACCTGGAAGGGCTGGCCCGCCACAAGGGGTCTTTGCTGGGCGCCGTGCCGGGGCAAGCTCAGCCCTCGCAAAAGGCTTTTGAGACCGCCCTCGACGCGGCGATCCGCCACTTCGACCTGAGCCGCCCCGTGTGGGTCGAGGCCGAAAGTCGAAAAATCGGACGCATTGCCCTGCCCCAGGCCCTGGTGGACCGCATGCGCAGTGCCCCCTGCCTGGAGTTGCAGGCCTCTTTGTCAGAGCGACTCCGTTTTCTGCTGAACGACTACGCCTACCTGGGAGACGCCCCCGAGCAACTGGCGCAGCAGTTGGAACCCCTGCGCACCCTGCACGGCCACGAGGTGCTGAACCAGTGGCAGGCCTGGGCCCGCCAAGGCCAACTCGCGCCCCTGTTCGAAAGCCTGGTCACGCTGCACTACGACCCTCAGTACGCCCGCTCGCAAGCGCTGCACTTCCGTCACTGGCCCGAGCGGGAGGCCCTCCAAGCCGACTCGCTCACCCCGGCTGCGCTGGCCCTGCTGGCCGCCGATGGACTGGCGCAGCGCGAACTGCCCGAGCCGGCAGACAAGGCCGCTTATTCATCTGCGTCATGATTTTTCAAGACTGACAGGGTTATGCTTTCGCCTTTGACACCTTTGTCAACGCCCGGCGTGCTCGCCCCCTCCTGAACCTCATCCATGGCTGAACGATCGCCCTACGAGATTGCCAAGGAAACGCTCAAGCTGCTTTCCGTGCGCAAGCTGCTGCCCTCGCCCGAAAACTACCAGGCGCTGTATCACGAAGTAGCCGGTACCCGGCATGTGCCCAACTTTCCCGAAGAGCAGTTGCGCAGCATCGCCCGGGTGATGCCGGGCCAGACACCAGCCCAGCAACGCCTGCTGGGCCAATTGGACCAGTCCATCCAAACCCGCAACTGGGTGGGCCTGCAGGCCGCCCTGGTGGGCCTGGCCACCCAGCCCCTGGTGAGCACGCCAGCGCACCTGCCGGACAAACCTGCCGTCACGGACGACTTGATGGCCGAATTGCGCGAACAGATCGCGCGCCTGATCGAAAACACCCTGCCCATGCTGGGCCAGGATGACCCGCGCCTCAAAGAGCAGGCCGAGCAACTGCTGACCTTCGCCCGCCAACCAACGGCCGACGTGAGCACCCTCAAACTGATGCTGGGCAACCTCAGCTTCAAGGTGTCCTTTGCGGCCGAAGACCAGATGGCCATCAAGAGCTCCCTGCTGGAGCTGTTGCACCTGCTGTTTGTGAACATCGGCGAGCTGACGGTGGAGGACAGCTGGGTCAAAGGCCAGATCGACGCGCTGGTCAGCGCCACCACGCCGCCGCTCACACTCAGGCGCCTGGACGACGTGCAGGCCCGCCTGAAAGATGTGATTTTCAAGCAAAGCGAAGCCAAGGCCCGCACGCTGGAAGCGCAAGAGCAGATGAAGCAGATGCTCGCGGCCTTCATCGAGCGCCTGGGTCGCATGACAGAACACAGCAGCGCCTACCAGGGCACGATCGAGAACTGCTCGCGCCAGCTGGAATCGGCCCAGACCCTGGTCGACATCGCCCCTGTGCTGCAAGAGGCCATTCAGGCCACGCGCGCCATGTCCATCGACACCTTGCACATGCGCGACGAACTGCGCGAGATGCGTGAGCGCACCCAGCAGGCTGACGAAGCCCTGCGCCGGCTGCAAGAAGAGTTGGACCGCGCCAGCTCGCAGGCGCGCCACGACCCGCTGACTGGCGCACTCAACCGCAAGGGCCTGGACGAGGCCCTGCAGCGCGAGATCGCCCGGGCCCGCCGCCAGGGCACGGCCATGTGTGTGTCGCTGCTGGATCTGGACAACTTCAAGCGCCTCAACGACAACCTGGGCCACGACACGGGCGACGCCGCCCTGGTGCACTTGGCCCAGGTGGCGCGCAGTACCATGCGCCCGCAAGACAGCCTGGCCCGCTACGGCGGTGAAGAATTCCTGGTGGTGCTACCCGACACCGAGCAGGCCAAAGGCGTTGAGGTGATGAAGCGCCTTCAGCGCGAGCTGACCAAGCAGTTCTTCCTGAAAGACAACGAAAAGGTACTGATCACCTTCAGCGCGGGCGTCGCGCAGGTGGGGGCCGACGAGGAAACCACCGAAGCCATCAAGCGTGCCGACCAAGCCATGTACCTGGCCAAACGGTCCGGGAAGAACCGTGTGGTTGCGGCCTGAGCTGCCTCGGCGCGCGTGGCTGCAAGCCCTGCTGCTGGGCAGCGCGGCTCAGCCCTGGCGGGCCTGGGCCCAGCGCAACACCCCGGCGGGCCTGGCCGCCGATCCATTTGGCCTGGGCGTGGCCAGCGGCTCACCCAGCCATGACAGCGTGGTGCTCTGGACCCGCTTGTGCACTGACGGACTGGGTCCGAACCAAGTCACTGTGTCATGGGAACTGGCCGAGGACGATCGATTTGCCCGGGTGCTGCAACGTGGGCAGGCCTCAGCCCAGGCCGAGTTGGGCCACAGCGTGCATGTCGAGGTCAAAGGCCTGCAGGCCGAGCGCTGGTACCACTACCGCTTCATGGTCGGCGACGCGGTCAGCGCGGTGGGCCGCACGCGCACTTTTCCGGCCCCGGACGCACTGGCCCCGCGGCTGCGGCTGGCATTTGCCTCTTGCCAGCGCTGGGAGCACGGCCACTATGCGGCCTGGCGTGACGTGGCCACCCGCAGCCCCGACCTGGTGGTGTTTGTGGGCGACTACATCTACGAATACGCCTCGCCCCCGGGCGACCCCACCCCCCAGGCCAAGACCCCGATCCACCGCGTGCACACGCTGCGCCGCGCTCAGACCCTGGCCGACTACCGCGACCGCTATGCGTTGCACAAAAGCGACCTGGCCCTGCAGGCGGCCCACGCAGCCTGCCCCTGGCTGCTGACCTGGGACGACCACGAGGTCGAGAACGACTACGCCGGCGATCGGGGTCGCGACAGCAGCGGCGCCGACTTCCTGCGCCAGCGCAGCGCGGCCTACCAGGCCTTCTATGAAAACCAGCCCCTGCGCGCCTCGGTGCTGTTGCACGGTCTGCAAGGCCTGACCCGGCCTGACGCCTTGCGCCTCTACCAGCGCAGCGACTTCGGGCGGCTGGCGCGTTTTCACCTGCTGGACGACCGCCAGTACCGTGCCGTGCAGGCCTGCCGCGAAGCCGGCAGCAGTGGTGCCGGCACTGTGCGCGCGGGCCGCTGTGCCGAGCTGAACGATCCGACCCGCAGCCTGCTGGGCCCGGCCCAGGAGCAGTGGCTGGCCCAGGGCCTGGCTCAGGATGCCGGCCCGCTGGGGCCGCGCTGGAGCGTGATCGCGCAGCAAACCCTGTTCTCGCCGCGCCACTATGGCGGCGCCAGCGCGGCCGCCCGGGCCGATGAACCCACCCCCACCGACCCCTGGGACGGCTACCCGGCGGCCCGTCAGCGCCTGTTGGCCGACCTGCAGGCCACGCCGCCGCGCAACACCGTGCTGATCGGTGGCGATGTGCATCAGAACTACGTGTGCCGGGTGCAGGCCGACCCCGATCGGCCCGATTCGCCGGTGCTGGCCAGCGAGTTCTGCGGCACCTCGATCAGCTCACACTCCAGCGCCACGCTGGAGCGCGCCGCCGCCCTGCGGCGCGACAACCCGCACATCCTGCTGGCCCGGCCAGACCAGCGCGGCTACGCCTGGGTAGAGCTGAGCCCGCAACGCTGGCAGACCACGCTGATGGCGGTGGATGACCCGGGCCGCGCCGACAGCCCCGTGCGCCCTCTGGCCCGCTTTGTGGTCGAAGATGGCCGCGCCGGGCCTCAGCCCGACACGGTTTAGCTCAAGCCTCAGACGTCGATCGCGCCGGCCGAGCCCGCCTGCTTGCGCAGTTCGAACTTCTGGATCTTGCCGGTACTGGTCTTGGGCAGTTCGCCAAACACCACCGCACGCGGCACCTTGAAGCCGGCCAGGTGCTTCTTGCAATGCGCCACGATGTCTTCGGGCGTGGTCTCAGCACCCGCCTTCAACTCGACAAAGGCGCAAGGGGTTTCGCCCCAGCGTGCATCGGGCTTGGCCACCACCGCGGCGGCCAGCACGTCGGGGTGGCGATAAAGCACGTCTTCGACTTCGATCGAAGAGATGTTCTCGCCACCCGAGATGATGATGTCCTTGCTGCGATCCTTGATCTTGATGTAGCCGTCCGGGTATTGAACCGCCAGGTCGCCGCTGTGGAACCAGCCCCCGGCAAACGCCTCTTGCGTGGCCTTGGGGTTCTTCAGGTAGCCCTTCATGGCGATGTTGCCGCGGAACATGATCTCGCCCATGGTCTCACCGTCCTGCGGCACCGGCTGCATCGTCTCGGGGTCAAGCACGCGCACATCGCGCTGCAGGTGGTAGCGCACGCCCTGGCGAGCGTTGAGTCGGGCGCGATCGCCGATGTCCAGCGCGTCCCAGGCTTCGTGCTTGGCGCACACCGTGGCCGGTCCATACACCTCGGTCAGCCCATAGACATGGGTCAGGTCAAACCCCATCTGCTCCATGCCCTCGATCATCGAGGCCGGCGGCGCGGCGCCCGCCACCATCGCCCGGATGCCGGCCGGCACACCGGCCTTCAGGGCGGCCGGTGCATTCACCAGCAGGCCGTGCACGATGGGTGCACCACAGTAATGGGTGACACCGTGCTCGCGCATCATGGCAAAGATGGCCTCGGGGTCGACCCGGCGCAGGCACACGTTGACACCGGCCCGCGCGGCCACTGTCCACGGGAAACACCAGCCGTTGCAATGGAACATGGGCAGGGTCCAGAGGTAAACCGAGAACTTGGGCATGTCCCACTCCAGCACATTGGAGATGGCATTCACCGCGGCACCACGGTGGTGGTAAACCACCCCCTTGGGGTTGCCTGTGGTGCCGCTGGTGTAGTTCAAGGCGATCGCATCCCACTCGTCCGCGGGCAACTGCCAGGCATATTCAGGGTCACCACTGGCCACAAACTGGTCATAGGTGGTTTGCCCGAGCCGCAGCGGGGCCTCGCCATAGAGGGCATCCTCCACATCGATCAGCAGCAGCGGGGTCTGGGCCTGGCGCAGCGCCAGAGCCTTTTGCACCACCAGGGCAAACTCGGGGTCGACGATCAGCGCCTTGGCCTCGCCATGGTCCAGCATGAAGGCAATGGTTTCCGGGTCAAGCCGGGTGTTGAGCGAGTTGAGCACGGCCCCGGCCATGGGAACCCCGAAATGGGCCTCGACCATGGGCGGGGTGTTGGGCAACATCACGGCCACGGTGTCGTTCTTGCCGATGCCGGCACGGCTCAGGGCGCTGGCCAGTTGGCGGCAGCGTGCGTAGGTCTGAGCCCAGGTCTGGCGCAAAACCTGCTCACCACGCCCGTGCACGATGGCCAGGCGGTCGGGGTAGACCTGGGCTGTGCGCTCGATGAAGCTCAAGGGGGTGAGACTGGCGTGATTGGCTTCGGTGCGGGGCAGATCCTGGTCATAAAAGGCGGTCATGAGGTCTCCTGAAGTGCGAAATAAGACAGTGCGGGCTGCGCTCGTTTCATTTTGCGGCGACAGCCTTACGCGGGCGTTTCAACCCACAAGGGCCTGAGCCACTCAGGCCGCCGGCCGACTGAGGCGCCCGCTTTGCTTGGCTCGGTACATGGCCGCATCGGCGTCGGACAGCAGGCTGCGCACATCGTGCCCGTCACGCGGATACAGGCTGATGCCCACACTGGCGTGCACCTGGATCGGCAGCCCCTGGTGCAGCACGGGCTGCAGAAACTGGGCCTGCAGCTTGGCCGCGATCGGGTCGGCATCCGCCTCGCCCTGCAGACCTTCGCACACCACCACGAATTCATCGCCGCCCATGCGGCCCACCAGATCACCGGCGCGCAGGTCATCGCTCAGGCGCTGGGCCACAGCACGCAGCACGGCATCGCCCACCTCATGGCCCAGGCCATCATTGATGTTCTTGAAGTGGTCCAGGTCCACGAAAAGCACCGCACAGACCAGGCCCGAACGGTCGGCCCGGTCCAGGGCCTCGGCCAGGCGCGCTTCCACCATGCGCCGATTGGGCAGGCTGGTCAGCGGGTCATGGTGGGCCAGGTGGTCCATGGCGTTGTGGCGGCTGCGCAGCTGCGACATCTGCAGCCAGACCTGCTCCTCCATGTGCTGGAAGCCACGCGCCAGCTCACCGATCTCATCCTGGCGCTCGACCGGCAGCCCCATCACACGCTGCCCCTTGCCCATGCTGCGGGTGGCCGCCACCATCGCCTTCAGGGGCTCCGTGACCACCCGCGACACCAGCACCGCCATCAACAGGGCCGCCAGACACACCAGCAGCAGCACCTGGACGATGCTGCGGCCCAGGAGCGGTGTATCGCCCTCGATGACGCTGAGCGTCTGGGCCAGCCCGAGCACCAGGAAACGCTGATCCACCTCGGCGCCGACCGGCAAACGCACAAACGCCGCCGCCAGGGGTTCGCCATAGGCATCGCTGGCCCGGGTGACCAGCGACTGGACCCGCCCATTGATCAAGCCCTGGGCCTCGGGAAAGGTGTCCTGGATGAACACGCGCTGCCCACGGTCAAACCCGAAGGTCTGGCTGGCATCCGGGTGCATCAGCCAATCCCCCCAGCGGTTGCTCATGTAAAGCTGGAAGCCGCCCGGCAGATTGGACATCACGTCCTGCAGAAAAGGCCGGGCCGCCACTTGCAAGGCCACCACACCCAGGGTGCGCCCCTGAAACACCACAGGTGCCGACACCGTGAATGAGGGCATGTCGTTGGCCCCCGGAGACTCGTCATGGTTGACCGCGAACTCAGACAGATACACCTGCCCGGCCGGTTGGGCCAGGGCCTCGAAAACATAGGGGAAATGCCCCTTCTCCCGCATGTCGCGCTCCGGCGCACGCTGCAGCGCCTCGCCCTCGCGCAGCACCCGCACCCGCTCCAGGCCATGCTCCCGCGCAGTGATCAGCCGCAGTTGCAGGTAGGCGGGATGGGAGGCCAGCAGGGCCTCGAAAGCTTGAGCCATGACCTCACGGTCGGCTTGCGGCGCACGGCCATGAGCCCCTGCCCCCTCTTCCAGCAAGGACCGGGCGGCCGCATGAGCCGCCAGCCCCAGGGCGTCTCGCGAGACGCTTTGCAGGCTGGAATGCAGGTGACGCGCCAGCACCTCGGTCGTGCTCAACAGGTAGCGCTCGGCGCGCTCGGTCATCATGGCGCGACTGCTCACAAAGGTGTAGTGGCTGGCCAGGCCGGCAGCAAACGCGCTGAAGGCCACCAACAGCAGGCTCAGCCGCAGGGCAATGCCGCCGGGCTTCATGCTGCCAGCCTCTCGGGCCGCTCGCCGTCCCGGATGCGCTGCCAGAGCGCCGCCCGGCGGGCTTCGTCCTCGACGGGCTCCAACCACAGCAGCGAGGCACCGGAAGCCACCTCAGGCGGCTCTTCCAGCGTGTTGGCCAGTCCCTGACGCTGACTGAATGTACGGCTGACCTCAGCCGACAACATGGTGTCGATCCAGCGCGCGGCCAAGGTCAGGCTGCGTGCCTGGCGGGTGATGGCCCAGCAGTCCAGCCATGCCAGGGCGCCCTCGCGCGGCAGGGTATAGCCCACATCCAGGCCCTGATCACGCAACAGCTTGAGTTGCTGGCGACCGTAGTTGGCAAACATCAGGGCCACCTGATGACGACGGAACAGATCGGCCGACTCGTCCGGCTGGGTGTAGAAGGCCCGCACATTGCGGCGCAGGGCCACCAGATGTCGGGCCAGAGGGTCAAACTGGCTGGCAGGGATGCGAAACGGCGGCAGCCCGGACGACTGCGCGGCAATGGAGAAATTGTGCGCACTGCCGTCAAATGCCAGCACCTTGCCACGCCAGCGCTCATCCCACAGCGCCTGGATCGAATCCGGCGGACGGGTCATCTGACGGCGGTCGAAGATCAGCCCCATCTCGGCATAGGTGAAAGGCATGCCGAACAGCTGAGACCCCTGCATCAGGCCCGGAATCGATTCACGCTTCAGAAAGCGGGGCAGTTGGGCCGCCGCCTGGGGAATCCAGGCCAGCGGCAAAGGCGACAACTGATTCAGGGCGCGCAAGCGCTGCAACTCGACCGTGTTGGCCGCCAGCACGTCAAAAGGTGGCCCACCAGTGTCGGGGTCGCGCCGGGCCAGGCGTTCGCGCAGCACATCATCAGACCCCACGATGGTGAGCTCAACCCGGACCTCGAAGCGACGCTCAAAGGCCTTGACGATGTCAGCATCTGCGTAGCCTGGCCAGGCCAGCACCCGCAAGACGCGACTGGTGTCAGCCACCCCACCCTCGCCCGAGCCCTGGGCGCAGGCACCTCCGCTGGCCCAGACGACAGTCTGCGCCAGTCCCGCACGCCAGAAGGCGCGCCTTCCAGCCGAGGGTCGCATGCCGCTTGTCATATAAGGTGTTCCGTCCGCCTGACAGTTTAAGGGGACAATAGGCGGGTGACGATCCCCCAGTCTTTCATCCAGGAACTTCTTGCCCGCACCGATGTGGTGGACATCGTGGGTCGCTACGTGCCCCTGAAGAAAGCCGGGGCCAACTTCATGGGCCTTTGCCCCTTCCATGGCGAAAAGTCGCCCTCCTTTTCAGTCAGCCCGTCCAAGCAGTTTTTCCATTGTTTTGGCTGCGGCAAGAATGGAAACGCCATCGGCTTCCTGATGGAGCACGCGGGCATGGGCTTTCGCGAGGCCGTGGAAGACCTGGCTCAGCAATACGGCTTGCAGGTGCCCGATGACGATGTCTCGCCGCACGACAAGGCCCGCGCGGCCGAACAGCGGCAAAAGCAACTCAGCCTCAGCGAGGTGCTTGAAAAAGCAGGCGACGCCTATCGCAAGCAGCTCAAAGTGTCGCCCCGGGCCGTGAACTACCTCAAAGGACGGGGCCTGTCGGGCGAGGTGGCCAAGCGTTTCGGCCTGGGCTACGCTCCGGAGGGCTGGCGCAGCCTGGCCAGCGTGTTTGCCGAGTACGACAGCCCCCTGCTGGCCGAATGCGGCCTGGTGATCGTGAGCGACGAGGACGGCCGGCGCTACGACCGCTTCCGTGACCGGATCATGTTCCCGATCCGCAACGTGAAAGGGGAATGCATCGGTTTTGGCGGGCGTGTGCTGGGGGACGAGAAGCCCAAGTACCTGAACTCGCCCGAAACCCCGGTGTTCAGCAAGGGGCGCGAGCTGTATGGCCTTTACGAGGCCCGCACGGCGCTGCGCGAGCAGGGTTACGCCCTGGTCACCGAAGGCTACATGGACGTGGTGGCGCTGGCCCAACTTGGTTTCCCCAACGCGGTGGCCACCCTGGGCACGGCCTGCACCGCCGACCACGTGCACAAGCTGTTCCGCTTCACCGACTCGGTGGTGTTCAGCTTCGATGGCGATGCCGCCGGCCGGCGCGCCGCGCGCAAGGCGCTGGACGGAGCCATCCCCTATGCCACCGACACGCGCAGCGTGAAATTTCTGTTCCTGCCGGCAGAACACGACCCCGACAGCTTCATCCGTGAATATGGCCCCGACGCCTTTTCGCGCCATGTGGGCGACGCCCTGCCGCTGAGCCGCTTCCTGATCGAGGCCGCCCGCGAGCAATGCGACCTGGGCACGGCCGAGGGCCGCGCCCACATGGCCGCCAACGCGCGCCCGCTGTGGAGCGCCCTGCCCGAAGGCGTGCTCAAGCGCCAGTTGCTGGGCGAGTTGGCCGAACTGACCCAGTTGCCCACCGCCGACCTGGCAGCCTTGTGGCAGGGCAGCCCCGATGCCGGCGCCGTTCCGCGCCATGGTCAACGCCAGGCGAGCCCGGATGACGCCCCCCACTGGCATGGCGATGGCGGCCAGGGGGCCTGGCCCGATGCCGGCGGCGGCAGCACCGGCCACCCCTCGGCCGGCCCCGGCAAGCGCTTCGACAAGGGCGGCTTCAAGGGCGGAAAAGACGGGTTCAAAGGCTCGCGCGATGGCTGGAAGGGCGGCAAATGGAATGCCAAGCCCGAGGAAAACGACGACGGCCCGCGCACCCCGCCCGTGACGCGACCTGACCATGCGGCCCGTCTGCTGCTGTCGCACATGAGCGCGCTGGAAAGCCTCGGCCACGATGACCACGACATGCTGTGCCAGTTGCCGCCCCCCCATGGGGCCCTGTTCGTCTGGCTGGAGAGTCAGTTCCACGAACACGGGCCCGTGCCCTGGGCGGTGCTGCGCGAGAGCCTGCGCGGGCAGGTCTTCGAAGCGCTGGCGGTGAAGCTCATGACCGGCTCACACGCTCAGACCGAGGGTGAAATCAAGGAATTGCGTGCCGAGCTGCGCGGGGTGCTCAACCGCATGCTGGTTGAGCAGCTCAAACTGCAAGAAAAAGAGGCCATCGAGGCGGTGCGACACGATCCGGCCGCCCTGGAACGCTACCGTGCCCTGTTCAAACGCCGCACCGAGCTCGAGCTGAATCTGCAGCGCGTGGCCATCCAATAAGCACTCTTGTACCGCCTGGCCCTTGAAAAGCGGCCACATCGGTATAATGTAAGGTTTGCATCGGCAAGAGCGACAGCAGCACCTCCGGTCCGGGCCCGCACCACACCCCTAAACGGGGCACGCGCCCACCATCCGCAAGGACTGCACACCAAATGTTCGCCCAGACATCTTGCCCCTGAGAACCGCGTGGCCAGGCCTTGCCCGGCTACCTGCTTCTCAACTGCGAAGGGCTGCAACAAGCTGCAAGAAATTGCGCCAAGCCTCCCTTTGCCGTGCCACCCGCGCCGGGATATGTGGCGCTTGCTCGTTTCTTTGTGTCCCTGTTTGATCCTGAGGTTGTCCATGCCCGCTCAAAAGTCCGCGAAGCCAGTCAAGTCCGAGTCCACCGCCCCGGCCCAGGTTGCTCCGAAAGCCACCGCCAAGACCCCGGCAGCCAAGACGGCTGCCAGTGCCAAGGCGGCGACCCCGTCTGCCAAGAAAGCCACCACAGTGCCCGCATCGAAACCCAAGGCTGAAGCCACCTCCGACGAACTGAAAAAGACTGCCAAGGCCACCGCGGCCGCTGGCGAAGACGCTCCGGTCAAGAAAAAGCCGGGCCGCCCGCCCAAGGCTGCCGCCGACAAGGACGCGACCCCCAAGACCGGTGCCAAGCGCGGCCGCAAGCCCAAGGCCGATGCGGTCAAGGAATCCAGCGAAGACGATCTGGACCTGTCCGACATCGAAGCCGACCTCGAAGGTGAAGTCGAAGCCACCCCCGCCGCGGCCACGACCGAAAAGGTCAAGCCCCTGCGCATGAAGATCAGCAAGGCCAAGGAACGCGCGCTGATGAAGGAATTCGGCCTGGACGAGACTGTCCTGTCCGAAGAAGACATGGCCAAGCGCCGCTCGCGCCTGAAGACCCTGATCACCCTGGGCAAGACCCGCGGCTACCTGACCCAGGTTGAAATCTCCGACCACTTGCCCGACAAGCTGGTGGATGCCGAGACCATGGAAGTCGTGGTCACCATGTTGAACGACATGGGTGTGGCGGTGTACGAGCAGACCCCCGACGCCGAAACCCTGTTCCAGAACAACGTGACCCCGACCGCTGCCACGGTCGAAGAAGCCGAAGAAGAAGCCGAAGCCGCGCTGTCCACCGTGGACTCCGAATTCGGCCGCACCACCGACCCGGTGCGCATGTACATGCGCGAAATGGGCACGGTCGAGCTGCTGACCCGTGAAGGCGAAATCGAAATCGCCAAGCGCATCGAAGGCGGCCTGATGGCCATGATGGAGGCCATCTCGGCCTCCCCCGCCACCATCGCCGAAATCCTCAACATGGGTGAGGAAATCCGCGAAGGCAAGATCGTCATCTCGACCATCGTCGACGGCTTCTCCAACGCCAACGAGGCTGACGACTACGTGGCCGAAGAAGACTTCGACGAATTCGACGAAGCCGACGACGACGACGGCAAGGGCGGCTCCAAGGCCCTGACCAAGAAACTCGAAGAACTCAAGCGCGAAGCCCTGTCGCGTTTCGACAAGCTGCGCGAGCTGTTCGAGAAGATGCACAAGATCTACGACAAGGAAGGTTACGGCGGCGCCGTTTACATGAAGACTCAGCAGCAGCTGTCTGCCGAGCTCATGACCATCCGCTTCACCGCCAAGACCATCGAGAAGCTGTGCGATCTGGTGCGTGCCCAGGTCGATGACGTGCGCAAGAAGGAACGCGAACTGCGCCGCATCATCGTCGACAAGTGCGGCATGCCCCAGGAAACCTTCATCAAGGACTTCCCGCCCAACCTGCTCAATCTGAAGTGGGTCGAGAAGCAGGCGGCCGCCGGCAAGCCCTGGTCCACCGTGATGGCCCGCAACATCCCCCCGATCCAGGAACTGCAGCAAAAGCTGATGGACGTGCAGTCTCGCGTGGTGGTGCCGCTGTCCGAGCTCAAGGACATCAACAAGCGCATGAACGAAGGCGAAGCCGCCTCGCGCGATGCCAAGAAGGAAATGATCGAGGCCAACCTGCGTCTGGTGATCTCGATTGCAAAGAAGTACACCAACCGGGGTCTGCAGTTCCTGGATCTGATCCAGGAGGGCAACATCGGCCTGATGAAAGCGGTCGACAAGTTCGAATACCGCCGCGGCTACAAGTTCTCGACCTACGCCACCTGGTGGATCCGTCAGGCCATCACGCGTTCGATCGCGGACCAGGCCCGCACGATCCGCATCCCGGTGCACATGATCGAGACCATCAACAAGATGAACCGCATCAGCCGCCAGCACTTGCAGGAGTTCGGCTTCGAGCCTGATGCCTCCATCCTGGCCGCCAAGATGGAGATCCCTGAGGACAAGATCCGCAAGATCATGAAGATCGCCAAAGAGCCGATCTCCATGGAAACGCCGATCGGCGACGACGACGACAGCCACCTGGGCGACTTCATCGAGGACGGCTCCAACACCGCCCCGATCGACGCCGCCATGCAGGCCGGTCTGCGCGATGTGGTCAAGGACATCCTCGACGGCCTGACCCCGCGCGAAGCCAAAGTGTTGCGCATGCGCTTCGGCATCGAAATGTCCACCGACCACACCCTCGAAGAAGTGGGCAAGCAGTTTGACGTGACCCGCGAACGCATCCGTCAGATCGAAGCCAAGGCCTTGCGCAAGCTCAAGCACCCGAGCCGCAGCGACAAGCTGCGCAGCTTCATCGACTCGCTGTGATCCCAGCCCCCTGATCGACCGGCGCCTCTTCGGCGCCCCCGATCTGTGCAGCCCCTGAGCCTTGCGGCCAGGGGCTTTTTGCTGGGCAAAACCAGGTGCGCCCTCTTGGCGCAGCAGGGCTGCCGGCCCCTGTCCAAAGCACCTGCTGACAAGCCTTGCATCGCGGCAAACCGCCTGCTTATTTGCAACAAAAGCCGTTCGCGTCAGCGACGGAAGATGGTGCAAATGAACGCTGTTCCGCCATGACTTCTGCCCTTTTCCACCCTGGCTTCCGGATCTTGCTCAGCCTGAGCGCCCTGCTCGGCACGTCTTCTCACGCTGGCAGCGGCCTGGGTGTCGAAACCGGCCCTTGTCTGGGCCCCGACTGCCCCAGCCGCTACCAGCCGCCAGCGGCCTGCCGGAAGCTGGGGGCCGAAGGTCGTGACCAGGCCTGGTCGCTGGTGGTCGGTGGCAACTTCCAGGTGCTGAAGGGCAGTGAAACCGAGGGCCGCGTGTTCGTGGCCGGCAATCTGGTGCTGCGCACCCAGGCTTACTACAACCTGGTGCAAGTGGGCGCCGGGGCCTGCGTGGTACCGCCGGACGCGGATCAGGCCAGCAGCCCCCCGCACCTGGTGGTGGGCGGGCAGATCCAGCCCGTGGCGGCCAGCGCCATCCTGGCCGTGGGTCAGCCCAATCTGCGCTCCAACGTCATCGTTGGCGGCTCTAGTGTGGGGGCGGGTCAGGTGCAGGCGCGCGGCGGCGTGCGCTACCAGACGCCCCCACCCGCAGCGCCGGTGGACTTCATCCGCCTGGCCCAGCGCAGCGCCCATTGGGCCACCCTGCCCCCCACCGGCACGGTGCATGGGCAGCATCCGATGGTGCTTCAGGGCGACGGGCAGTCGGCTCTGCAGGTGTTTCATCTGCGGGCCGACCTGCCCAGCGGAGGCCTGCGCCTGAAAGACATCCCGGCGGGCGCCACGGTGCTGATCAACCACCTGGGCACCCAGACCGTCAGCCTGCAGTACTACGACATGAGCGACACCGCGGGTCGCGGCGGCTTTCAGTTCGACACCGAACTCACCCGGCGCATGCTGTGGAACTTTCCTGCGGCCAGCCTGGTGAAACTGGGCGGTGGGGCTCAATGGCAGGGCAGCGTGCTGGTGGCGCAAGGCGCGCTGTACAACGCCTTGCCCGGTCTGAACGGACGGGTGCTGGTGGCAGGCGACCTGACCCAGGATGGCCAGGGCAGCGAATTCCACAACTACGATTTCCAGGGCGACCTGCCCGACCCACCGACCGACGAACAGAACACAACAGATCCAGGCCCGGAAACCCCGACCGAGAGCCCCCCCGAGACACCGACAGAAGCGCCCCCTGAAGAACCGCCCCCGGGGCCGATGCAGGCCGCCCTGAGCATCCAGGTGCGCTACGACGGCGATGCGCTCAAAATCCTGCAAGCGCCGCAACTCCAGATCCAAAGCCAGTGCGATCGTTCGGGCACCCAGTCGGTCAGCTTCACGCCGCCCGCGGTGGGCTGGATCGAAGGTCTGCAGGCCCAGGAGTCGTGCCTGCTGGTGGCCCGAATGGCGCACGCCGCCCAACTGCCACGGGGCTGGCAATTGCGGCAGCCCCCAAGCGGCCAGTGGGTGGGCGACAACCCCAGGGTGATCGCCCCCGACACCAACCCGGTCGAGCTGCTGCTGCCCATCCGACCGGTGCTGAGCGCCACCCTGCGGGTGCAGCCCCGTTACCTGGGCGACAGCCGCGCCATCCAGACCCCTCCCCGCATCGAGTTGAACTTGCGTTGCAGTCACTCCGGCCTGCAGGTGTTGCTCGTGCAAGCCCCTCAGGTCAGTCAAAGTGCGCTGCTGCAGGACGGCGAGACCTGCGAGGTGCTGGCGCAGCAGATCAGCGCGGCCGTGCTCGCACCCGAGCACACCTTGAGCCTGCCTGACACCGGCTGGTGGAGCCCGGGCAGCACGCTGGTGGCCGGTGACACGCCCGACCTCATCCCGCTGGACATCCGCATCCTGGGGCCGGCCCCCAACAATGGCCCCCAGCCGCCCACGGAGGACAGGCCATCCACCTTGAACAGCATCCCGCTGCTCGGCCCTTGGGGCTTGCTGGGCCTGGCCTGTGGTCTGGGTTTGCTGGGCGGTGGCAGTTGGGCCGCCCCCCTCATCGCTCGGCGCCAGCGCCGCACGACCGGCGACAAGGTCAGTGAAAGTCGCGACTGCGTGGGCGCATCGTCCCCAGGGTCTGGTCCAGCATCGCATTGAGGTTGTGCAGGCGACGCGCCACCAGGTGGCAGACATCGCCCTCGCGCTGCCACAGCCCGTCCACCGCCATCAGGCGCGAGCCCAGCAAGGCCTCGCGTTGCTCGGCCACCACCGGGGCCCACACGATCACGTTGACCACACCCGTCTCGTCTTCGAGCGTGACAAACACCGTGCCCTTGGCCGTGCCCGGGCGTTGGCGCACCGTGACCAGGCCGCAGGCCTGCACGCGCCGTCGCCCAGGCACCGCCTGCAACTGCTCGGCACTGAAGATGTGGCGCCGTGCCAGTTCGGAGCGCAGCAAGGCCAGCGGATGACGCCCCAGGCTCAAACCCAGGGCCTGGTAGTCCAGGGCCAGGGCTTCGGCCTCGCTGGCCACGGGCAGGGCCAGCGGGGCTTCATGCACCGGCGCGTGCTGCAACAGGCGGGGCGCGCGGTGCAACGCAGCGCTCTGCCACACCTGCTGGCGGCGGTGCCCGGCCAGGCCCTCCAGGGCATTGGCGGCCGCCAGCGCGGCCAGGTCGCCCGCGTCCAGCCCGGCCTCACGGGCCAGGCGCTCCACGCTCAGGGGCTGGCCGCGGCGGCGCAACTGCAGCACACGCCGGGCGGCGGCCTCGCTCAGGCCCTTGACCTGCTGCAGGCCCAAGCGCACCGCGGGCTGGTGCGCCCCAGCCCAGCCTGGGGGCTCCAGGGTGCTCAGCCAGTCGCTGTGCAATACATCCACCGGCCGCACCTCCACACCATGGCGGCGTGCGTCCTGCACCAATTGAGAGGGGCCATAAAAGCCCATGGGCTGCGAGTTCAGCAAGGCGGCCAGAAAACAGGCCGGCTCGTGACACTTGATCCAGGCGCTGGCATAGGCCAGCAAGGCAAAGCTGGCCGCATGGCTTTCCGGAAAGCCGTACTCACCAAAACCCTCCATCTGCTTGAAGATCGCTTCGGCAAACTCGGGCGTGTAGCCACGCACACGCATGCCCTCGAACAGGCGCTCACGCAGGTGGCCGATGCCGCCCTTGCGCTTCCAGGCCGCCATGCTGCGGCGCAGGTGGTCGGCCTCCTCGGCGCTGAAACCGGCCGCGATCATGGCGATCTGCATGACCTGCTCCTGGAAGATGGGCACGCCCTTGGTGCGGCTCAAAGCCACCTCCAGGCCAGGCGGACAAACTTCAGGCTCCAGGCCCTGGCGCCGGCGCAGGTAGGGATGCACCATGCCGCCCTGAATGGGCCCGGGCCGCACGATGGCCACCTGCACCACCAGGTCATAGAACTCACGCGGCCTCAACCTGGGCAACATGCTTTGCTGGGCCCGCGACTCGACCTGGAACACCCCCACCGTGTCGGCCCGGCACAGCATGTCGTAGGTGGGCCCGTCTTCGCCGGGCACATCGGCCAGGCCGAAGGGCCGGCCATGCCACTGCCCCATGAACTGAAAGCTGCGCTGCAACGCGCTGAGCATGCCCAGGGCCAGCACATCGACCTTGAGCAGGCCCACGTCGTCGATGTCGTCCTTGTCCCACTCGATGCAGGTGCGCCCCGCCATGCGGGCATGCACCACGGGCACGGTGGCATCCAGGCGCTCGCCACTCAGCACAAAGCCGCCCGGGTGCTGCGACAGGTGGCGCGGAAAGCCCAGCACCTGCTGCGTCAAGGCCAGCCAGCGCTGCAACAAAGCGGCGTCCAGGGGCAACCCCAGGCTCTGCAAACGCGGCTCCAGGTCGGCCGGCGCATCCCACCACTGCTGGTGGCGCGCCAGCACCTCCACCACCGCCGCGGGCACCCCCAAGGCAAAGCCCACATCTCGGATGGCGCTGCGCGCTCGGTAACAGATCACCACCGCCACCAGAGCAGCATGCCCCCGACCATACTTGCCGTACAGGTACTGGATGACCTCTTCTCGGCGCTGGTGCTCGAAGTCGACATCGATGTCGGGGGGCTCCTTGCGGGCGCGGCTGATGAAACGCTCGAACAACAGGCTGTGGCGGCTCGGATCGATCTCGGTGATGCCCAGGCAGAAGCACACCGCCGAATTGGCGGCCGAGCCCCGGCCCTGGCACAGGATGTGGCGCTGACGGGCAAAGCACACCACATCGTGCACGGTGAGGAAGTACTTCTCATAGCCCAGCTCGTTGATCAAGGCCAGTTCGTGCGCCAGTTGAGCCCGCACCGCCTCGGGCGCCCCCTGGGGGTAGCGGCGCCGCACCCCAGCCTCGACCGCCTGGCGCAGGTGCTGGGCCGGGCTCAGGCCGGTTGGTACCAGGGCCGGCGGGTATTCGTAACGCAGCTCATCCAGGCTGAAGCGGCAGCGGGCGGCCACGCGCACGCTCTCGGCCAGCAGCTCGGGCGGAAACAAGCTGGCCAGGCGCAGCCGGGAGCGCAGATGCGCCTCGGCATTGGCCTGCAGTTCCAGGCCGCACTCGGCCACCGGGCGACGCAGGCGGATCGCGCTGAGCACGTCGTGCAGCGGCTTGTCCGAACGCCGGTGCAGGTGCACATCGCCCACCGCCACCAGGGGCAGGCCGCAGGCGTGGCCCACGGCCTGCAGGGCCTCCAGCCAGCGGGCATCGTCCATGCGCAGCCAGCGGCGCACGGCCAGCCAGGCCCGCCCCGGAAAGCTGGCCGCCAACCCCTGGGCCACCTGGGCCAGAGCCTCGGTCTCAGGGGGCTGATCACGATCGGGGCTCCACAAGGCCAGGCAATCGGCCAGCCGCGCCGGGCTGGCCTGCAGATCGGCCCAGCCCAGCTGGTATTCGCCCTTGGGCTGGCCCGCCCGCACCTGGGTGATCAACTGGCACAGCTGGCCATAACCGCGTCGGTTGCAGGCCAGCAGCACCAGTTGCCCGCCCGGATCACCCAGCGCCGGCTCGGGCGGCAGGCCAAACTGGGCCCCGATGATCAGCTTGAAACCCAGGCGCTTGGCCTCGCCATGGGCGCGCACGACGCCGGCCACCGAGCACTCGTCGGTCAGGGCCAATGCCTCGTAGTCCAGGGCTTGGGCGCGCGCCACCAAGTCTTGCGGCCAGGCCGCGCCGCGCAGAAAACTGAAGTTCGACACGCATTGCAGCTCGGCATAGGCCGGCAGGGGCGAGGCAGGGTGTGCGGGCGGGGTCATCCGAACACCCCGTGCAGAAACCAGCGCGTCGGGCTGCCCTGGTGAGCGTTCAAGGGGCGCACGCGAAACACCCACAGCAAGCCGGCCCGGGCACTGCGGGCAATGAAGTAGTCGCGCAGGGTCAGGTCGGGGTCGGTCGCGCCGGGCCCATCCCACCAGCCGGCCTCCAGCCGTTCAGGGCCGGCCAACAGGGTCAGCGGGCCGCCATACTGCGGACGCTCGCCGACCAGGCGCAGCGGCTCGGGTTCGGGCAGCAACCAGGGGGGCTGCCAGGCGGTGGCGGGCGCTGGCCGAATCGTGGCCGGAGAGGCCGGCCGCTCGATGGCGGGCTGCCAGTGCTGCATGTGCTGAGGCCGGTGGTCGGCCTGCAATCGGCCCGCCAGCACCCGCCCTGGGCCCAGGCGCGCGCTCAGCCGCTCCAGGCAGATCGGCAGGGGCTCGCCCCCGGCCAGGTCCTGGGGCAACAGGCTGGCACTGTCGGGCCCCCAGTGCTGCACCCCCAGCGCCTGCAGGCTCAGGGCCTGCACCGGCGCGGCCAGCGTGAGCCGGGCCAGGTGTTCAGCCAGCAGGCGCTCCAGGTGGGCCACTTCACGCGTGGCTTGGGCCGTGTGCACCACCAGCTCAGCCCCCGGCTCGCACCCCCGGCGCGGGTCATGCCGCCAGGCCAGACGCACCCCGGTCACGCCGCTGTGGCGTGCCGCCAGCCACACGGCCAGAGCCTGCAGCAACTGGCGCGCCCCCCACATCAGGCCTGCCGCCTGCTCCACCAGACTGGGGCAGGCCAGATGCTGCTCGAACTGCTCGGGCAGCACCTGCCAGTCAAACACCTCGGGCCGTTGACCGTGGGCGCGGTCCAGGGCGCCGGACAGATCGGCCCCGAAACGGCGCGCCAGGCCGGCGCGGGGCAAGGCCCGCACCTGGCCCAGGGTCTGGCACCCCAGCTGCTGGAGCAGCTCGGCATGCTGCGCCACCTCGGGCAGCGCCTGCAATGGCAAGGCATCCAGCGCGGCCGCCAGCCGGGCCGCATGACAGCGGCGCAGGCGCCGTTGCCCAGGGGGCAGCGAACGCGCCAGGGCCAGGGCTGCCCAGGCCGTGGGGGCCACACCGATGCGCTGCACGCCCAGGGCACCGGCCTCGGCCATCAGACGGCGCAGCAAGGCCGGCGCCCCCCCGAACAGGCGCAGGCTGGCCTGCACCTCCAGCACCACGGCGCCCTGCAGCCGGGCCACGCGCGGCGTGTAGCCCAGGGCCCACCACGCCAGCGCCGGTCCGGGCTCAGCCAAGGGGTCGGGCAAGAGCGCGATCCACCACATGGCGATCCGGTTTGAAAGGGTTGGGGGATGGGGCCACCGGGGTCTGCGAAGGTGTGTGCGGTGGCGGGTGCTGTGGCGAAGAGGCCGGCCCGGCCCGCAAGGGCGAAGGCCGGGCCGCAGGCAACAGCAAGGCCTGCTCGAGCACCCGGCCACGCCGCTTGAGCACCTGCACCTCCAGTGCGTCGGTCGGGCCGGCGCGCAGGCCCAGGCGCAGCGGTGCGGGCGAGGCCTGCTGCCGAGCCACCCAGGGGCGCAAGGCCCACAGGCCAGGCGGGCAGGCCTGGCGCCCGGCCTGGGCCGCCAGCTGCAGGCGCCGCAGGCCCTGCGACAGGCCTGATGACAGGCCCTGTGGCAGCCAGACCAGCAAGGCTGCCAGCGCCTGACAACGCAGGGCCTGCTCGGCGGCCCACAGGCGCTCGGCCGGACTGCTCGCCTGCACCCAGATCAGGGAGCTCAGCGCCAGCCCCTGCCAGGCCAGCGCCGGCAAATGCGGCACCAGCGGCGGCCCCACCAGCACCACCGAGCCTTGCTGAGACAGCCGCGCCAGGCTGGGGGCCAGCAAGCGCCACTCACGCCAGCCCGCCTCGGGCTGCAGCACCTCCGTGAGCTGGCCGCAGGGCCAGCCCCCGCCAGGCAGTTCGGCATCCAGCGCGGCAAAACCGCTGGGGCACACCGGTGCTGCGCTGCGCCCCAGGTCGCTGGCGCGCCAAAGGCTGGGAATCGCATCCAGAAGAAGGGCTGACATGGTGAATCGAGGGGGTGACGTGACTTTGAACTGTTTATTTATACAGTATTTTAACCATCACACGGCAACAGCACAGTCCACCCAGGGGTCTCTGGGTTCGGGTATCGCGGCCCACCGTGACCAAGCCCACACCTGAGGCCCTTGCGGCGGTGTTTCGGCGTGTTACAAACAGTGGGTGATAGACCTCAGACCGACGTCCCATCAACCGAACAAGACAGAAGCATGAACAAGACGACACGCGCCATCAGCCTCCTGGGCCTCATGTGGAGTTCCCTGGCCCTGGTGGCTTGCGGAGGGGGGGGTGGCGGCGGCAGCACCAGCACGCCCATGGTGGACAGCTATGGCGTCACCCAGTCCAGCAGCTTTGATGGGGGCGTGACCAGCGCCGCCGGCATCAACGGGGCCGCCGCCGATGGCACCGTGCTGGCCAATGCGCCCGTCACCATCACCGACAGCGCCGGCCACAGCGTGAGTGCCACCACCAACAGCAACGGCATCTACCATGCCCGCATCGACGGCTTTGTGCCCCCCATGGTCGGGGTGGTGACCAAGCCGGATGGCTCACGCTGGTTTGCCCCCGGCACCACCGCCCCGGTGGCGCGCAGCTTCATCGTGCTGAACCTGACCGGCCTGACCGACAAGCTGGCCTCGGACGTGGTGAGCGCCGCCGGCCAGTCGGGCTCGTCGCGCCTCACCCCGACCCTGCTGGCCGCCAACAGCACCGCGTTGGCCCAGGCCAAGGCCAACCTGAACAGCAACCTCGGCAGCCAGATCACCGCCGCCGGGCTGAGCACCAGCACCTTCGACCCGGTCAGCACCTTGCTGACCAACACCAACACCGGCTACGACCAGTTGCTCAACGGCCTGGCCATCAGCAACACCGCCACCACCCCGACGGTGATCGGTACCCGCTACAGCCTGGGCGGCAGCATCAGCGGCCTGGGCTCGGCCACGGGCCTGAGCCTGAAAAACGGCAACGACACGGTGTTTGTGAGTGCAGGCGCCGCCAACTTCGCCTTCAGCCGCCTGATCGCCCCCGGGGCCAACTACAGCGTGAGCGTGGCCAGCCAGCCCAGCGGCCTGAGCTGCAGCGTGAACAACGGCAGCGGCACCATGGGCGCAGCCGCCCTGACCAATGTGGCCGTGGTGTGCGGCACCAGCGTGGCCAGCCTGGGTGGCAGTGTCAGCGGCCTGGGCACCGCCAGCGGCCTGGTGCTGGCCAATGGCAGCCAGACCGTGAGCGTGCCGGCCAATGCCAGCAGCTTCACCTTCCCCAGCAACCTGACCCTGGGTGCCAGCTACTGGGTGACCGTGCAGACCCAGCCCAATGGCGCCACCTGCGCCGTCAACAACGGAGGTGGCACCGTCACCAGCGTCGCCCCCATCACCTCGGTGCAGGTGCAGTGCGTGCTCAACACCTACCCCTTGAGCGGCAGCGTGAGCGGCCTGAGCACCAGCGGGCTGGTGTTGGGCATCACGGCACAAAGCGTCAACGTGCCAGCCAATGCGGTGAGCTGGAGCTTTCCGGCGGGCGTGGCCGTGGGCGTCAATTACAACGTGGTGGTTCGGGCGCAGCCCGTGGGCGCCACCTGCTCGGTGGCCAATGGCAGCGGCACCATGGGAGCCAGCGCGGTCAACTCGGTGACCGTCAGCTGCAGCAGCGCCAGCTACAGCCTGGGTGGCAGCATCAGCGGCCTCACGGGCAGCGGCCTGGTGTTGAGCGCCCTGGGCCAGAGCCTCACCGTGGCCGCCAACGCCACCCAGTTCACCTTCGCCACGCCCGTGGCCGCAGGCACCGCCTACAACGTGCAGGTGCAGACCCAGCCCTCGGGCCAGACCTGCAGCGTGAGCAACGGCAGCGGCAGCATCACCGGCAGCGCTGTGAGCAACGTCCAGATCAGCTGCAGCAGCAGCGCCACCACCCTGGGTGGCAGCGTCAGCGGCCTCACGGGCAGTGGCCTGGTGGTGGCCAGCAATGGCCAGACCCTGCCGATCCCCGTGCCTGCCACGGGCACCAGCACCACCTTCATCTTCCCGCAGGCACTGGCCTACGGTACGCCCTACGACGTGACAGTGCCCACCCAGCCCACCAACCAGTACTGCAGCGTGGGCAATGGCAAGGGCACCATGGCCGGCTTGAACGTGAGCAATGTGCAACTCAATTGCGGCCCTGGCTCGTTTGCCCTCAGCGGCACGGCCAATGGTCTGCTGGGCCCCCTGACCCTGGTGGTCAGCAGCACCGGAGACACCGCCGCACTGACCGTGGCCAAGCCCGGCTTCAGCTTTGCCACGCTGATCCCGGTAGGCACGCGCTACCGGGTTTATTCGCAGTTCCCGGCCCTGCGCGCCTACGCCTGCAACGCGGCGGACGGCACCCTGCCGCCGGGCGGGGTGTCGCTGGTGTTGAGCTGCTTCACCCAATACGCTCACACGCTGACCGTCAGCGGACTGGCCAGCGGCACCTCGCTGGGCCTGAGCATGACCTTCAGCTACCCCACGGGCAGCTCGCCCGACCAGAGTGACACCATGACCCAGACCTTCACGGCCTCGAACGGCACCCTCACCTACTACCTGCCAGTGGGGGCCAGCTACAGCTACGGCATCACGGCCCAGCCAGCCTCGGGCAGTTGCGCCATCAGTCCGACCGGCACTGGCAGCGGCAGCCAGACCACCAACGGCAGCGCGGTGAAGTTCAGCTGCCAATGAACTCCCCCGACAAGCGCACCGACAGCAGCACCGACAGCGGACCGCCCGGTGTGCGCCTGCTCGGCACCCAGGAGCTGGCCAACGACTGGACTCGGCTGAGCAAGACCCGATTTGAGCTGCAGACCCGCGACGGCCGCACCCTGAACACCGCCCGCGAGGTCTACCACCTGGGCGACGGGGCCTCGGTGCTGCTGTACAACCGGGCCCAGGCCACGGTGCTGCTGACGCGCCAGTTCCGCCTGCCGGTGTGGCTCAAAGAAGGGGGCGAAGGACAGTTGATCGAGACCTGCGCCGGCCTGATCGACCCGGCCGACAGCCCCGAGTCGTGCGCCCGCCGCGAAATCGAAGAGGAGATGGGGCTGCGTGTGGAACACCTGCAGCCGGTGTTCCAGGCCTACATGAGCCCGGGCTCGGTGAGCCAGCGGCTGCATCTGTTCTGCGCCGAATACACGCCCGGCAGCGCCGCCACCCAGGGCGGCCTGGCCGAGGAGGGCGAAGACATCGAGGTGCTGGAAATGCCCCTGCAAGAAGCCCTGGACAGGGTCTATGACGGCCGAATCCAGGACGGCAAGACCATCATGCTGCTGCTGCATGCGGCCCTGACAGGCCTTGATGGGCTGATCCAGCGCAGACCGGAGGAGAAAAGCCTGGGTTCACCTCTTGTTAAAAGTTGTGACTGACGTATCGTCTCCAACCAGCCGCCCACCTTGAACCGACCCCAGCCCCCTCAACCCGCCCACCCTCGTCTTGCGCCTGATGCTTGAACGGATCTTCAGCCCAGCTTTCAGCCCCGCGCCCTGGCGCAGCATGGCACTGATGATTCTGCTGGTGCTGGGCTTCACCGGTCTCTACACCTGGACCACCTGGCAGCAGGTCAGCAATAGCCTGATCGCTGAGCTGAGCACGGTGACGGAGCTCGGCGAAAAATCAACCGATCATTACTTTCAACTGCTGCATGTCAGCCTGAGCGGGCTGGCCGAGGAACTGCAAGAGTCCCCCACCCCCGAGGGCCAGTACGATCTGGAACGGGTCCGCCGTTACAGTCGCCGGCACCCCGAACTGCTGGACGTGAGCCTGATCCGCCAGGACGGGCAGATGCTGCTCTCGACCCAGGCCGATGCGGGCACCGTCATGCCCTCGCTGGCCACGCGGGACACCTTCATGGAAGCACGCGCCGCCATGATCCGAGGGCAGAACTTTGTGTTCGGACGCCCTGCCCTGGGCACCCTGACACAGCGCTGGATGATCCCGCTGCGCCATGCGCTGCGCGATCGTCAAGGCCGCCTGCAGGCCATGGTGACAGCCTACCTGCCGGCCGAACTGCTGCAGACCTTCTGGCAGAACGCCCCCATCGTGAAGCGGGCCTCGATCGGCATCCTGGGTGATGACGGCTACCTGCGCAGCCGCTACCCCAACCCGGCCAGCGCGAGCATGCAGCAGATCTACGGCCAGCAGCGCCGGGGCGCCCTGTTCCGCGAGCTGCAGGCCCGCCATTTCCCAGCCCAGGGCACGCTGCAGGGCCGCAATGAGATCGGAGGCCAGGACAACCTCAATGTCTACCGCCGCATGAGCCACTACCCGGCCACCCTGTTCGTGACCCTGCCCATGCAGGAGATGCGGGCCGTGTGGTGGAGCAACATGCAGGTGCCCTATTTCCTGATCAGCCTGCTGCTGGTCGGGCTGTTGCTGGTGCAGCGCAGCGCGCAACGCCGCCGGCACGAACTGCTGCGCCAGCAGGAGATGATGCAGCAGGCCAGGGCCCGGCTGGCGGCCATCGTGGAAAGCTCGGACGACGCCATCATCAGCCATGACCTGGATGGACGCCTCGCGTCCTGGAACCCCGGGGCCAGCCGACTGCTGGGCTACACCGAGGCCGAGGCCCTGGGCCAGTCCAGCCAGATCATCGTGCCGCAGGAGCGCCAACTTGAGGAACGCCAGATCCTGGAGCGGGTGCGCCAGGGTGAGCGCGCCGAGCGCATCGAAACGCAGCGTCTGCACCGGGACGGCACGCGCCTGGACATCGAGCTCACGCTGTCACCGCTGACCGACGAAGGCGGCCGCATCACCGGGGTCTCGAACATCATGCGCGACATCTCCGAGCGCAAATCGGCCGAGCAGGCCATCCATGTTCTGGCCTATTTCGACCCCCTGACCGGCCTGCCCAACCGGCGCCAGTTCATGGACCGCCTGAGCCAGACCCTGAGCCAGGCGCAGAGCGGGTTCCAGGTGGGCGCCCTGCTGTTCATCGACCTGGACCACTTCAAGGACGTGAACGATGCCCGTGGCCACGCCGTGGGCGATGCCGTGCTGTGCCATGCCGCGGCCGTGCTGGTGAGCCTGCTGCGCGAAGGCCACCTGGTGGCACGGCTGGGGGGGGACGAGTTCGTGGTGCTGGCCCCGATCCTGAGCAACACCCTGACCGCCGGTGCCAGCGAGGCCATGGCCTTGGCCGAGCGCATCCGCCAGCGGCTGGCTCAGCCCTTCGAGCTGGAGCAGCAGCGCTACAGCCTGGGCGCCAGCATCGGCGTGTCCCTGTTCCCCTTCGGTCAGCAGACCCCGGCCGACCTGCTGCGCGAGGCCGACACCGCCATGTACCGCGCCAAGGGTGCCGGGCGCAACCGCATCGCGTTTTTCGAGACCAGCATGCAGGCCGACATCGAGCAACGCCTGGCGCTCGAGAACGACCTGGAAAAAGCCCTGGCCCAGCAACAGATGGTGGTCTACCTGCAACCCCAGTTCGACGCCCGTGGCCAGATCGATGGGGCCGAATTGCTGCTGCGCTGGCAGCACCCCGAGCGCGGCCTGGTGCCGCCCGACCGCTTCATTGCTGCCGCCGAAAAGTCGGGCCAGATCATCGCCCTGGGTGACTGGGTGCTGCAGCAGGCCTGCGAACTGCTGGTGTTGCTGCAGGCGCGCGGCCACGACATCCCGCTGTCGATCAACGTGAGCCCGCGCCAGTTCCGCCAGCCCGACTTGGTGGGCCGGGTGAAAGAGGTGCTGCAACGCACCGGCGCCCCTGCGCACAGCCTGATCTTCGAGGTGACCGAAGGCCTGCTGATCGACGACTTCGAGGAGACCGTGGCCCGCATGCTGGCCCTGGCCCAACTCGGCATCCGCTTCTCGATCGACGACTTTGGCACCGGCTACTCCAGCCTGGCCTACCTCAAGCGCCTGCCGCTGTATGAGTTGAAGATCGACCGCAGCTTTGTCAAGGACACGCCGGAAGACCCCAATGACACGGCCATCGTGCGCATGATCCTGTCCATGGCCAAGCACCTGGGCCTGCGTGTGGTGGCCGAAGGCGTGGAAACCGCCGAGCAGGCCGACTTTCTGCGCCAAAGCCACTGCGACGCCTTGCAGGGCTACCTGTTCGCCCGCCCCGCCCCGGCCTGGCAGTGGCTGGCGGAGCAGGAGCGGCCCATCAAAGACAAGTCACCGGGTTGATGACCGCGTGGCGGCCTCAGGCCGGGCCGCCACTGGCGTGGATCAATCCAGTTTCACCCCCACCTGCTTGATCACGCGGCCCCACTTTTCGCGCTCGGTCTTGGCGTAGCTGGCCATCTGGGCCGGCGTGCCGGGCAGCGGCTCGACGCCCAGGGCCTGCAGGCGAGCCTTGACGGTGGTCGAGTTGAGCGCGGTCTGCAAGGCCTTGCTGAGGCTGTTCACCACCTCCGGCGGGGTGCCGGTGGGCACCACCAACCCCTGCCAGGCATAGCCCTCGAAGCCTTTCAGGCCTTGTTCGTTGAGGGTGGGAACGTCGGGCATGGTGGCCACGCGCTGCGGGCTGGCCACGCCGATGGCCTTGAGCTTGCCGCCATTCAGAAAGGGATAGGCGGTGGCGCTGTCCACCCACATGGCAGGCACCTGACCGCCCACCACATCGGTGATGGCCGGGGCCGCGCCGCGGTAAGGCACATGGGTGAGCTTGAGGCCGCTTTGCTCGCGGAACAATTCGCCCACCAGGTGGTGCGGGCTGCCCGGGCCGGCCGACGCCCAGTTCACGCCATCGGTCTGTGCCTTGGCCCAGGCGACAAACTCTTTGTAGTTGCTGACCGGCACCTGGTTGGACACCACCAGGAACATCGGGAAGCGCACCAACAGGCCCACGGGCTGGAAGTCTTTTTCAGCGCTGTAGCTGAGCTTGCTGAACAGGAAGGGATTGGCCGCCAGGGTGGCAAAGTCGGCCGAGAACACCAGATTGCCGTAGTCCTTGGAACGGGCCGCGTACTCAGCAGCGATGTTGGTGCCCGCGCCGGGCTTGTTGTTGATGATGATGGTGCGACCCAGGCTGGTGCCCATGGATTCGGCAATGGTGCGGGCCACCACATCCGAGCCCCCACCGGCGGCGTAGCCCACCACCCATTCCAGGGGTTTGTCATTGGCAGCGGCCAGGGCGGCGCTGCCCAGGGCCAGGCCCAGCCAGGACGTGGCCAGGGCGGTCAGAAAAGTGTTGCGTTGCATGGTGTTGTCTCCGATTCGGGTGTGGTTTTTGGAATGGCTTGTTGTTTTGATGAGGGCGCAATGCCCCCTGCCCCGCCACGGAAGGCAGGCCAGAGAACAGAGGCGTTGCTGAGCGCCGCTGGGGCGAGGCTGGGCCGGGCCTCAGGCCGCGGCGTGCACCGGGGCCACCGGGGTGATGGCGGCGCGCTCGGGCGCCACCGGCGCCTGGGCCGGCGCGCTGCCGCGGGCCAGCTGCAAAGCATGCTGCAAGGTGTCGGCATCGCCGATGTGGTTGGCCAGCAGCAGCACCAGGCGGGCGTTCATGGCATGGCTTTGCTCGGTGCTGAGGCCCTGGTGGGACTGGATCAGCGCGTCGTAGAAGTCGTCGCAGGCGCCGAGGTTGGCTTGGGTGTTGAGCATGTCGGTGTCTCCAGGGTCTCAGGCGGCGGTGGCCGTCGCGGTCGCGGTGGCCAAGGCGGCGCGCACGGCGGCTTCGGTGGGGGCACGCCAGCGAGCGCTCACGTGCTGGTCAGGGCGGATCAGGTAGGCGGTACCGGGCTGGGCATCCAGGCGCTGGGCCACCAGGCCTTGCGGGTCGAGCAGCTCGTGGCCGATGCCGATGGCCTGCACATGCGGCAGGCCGGCGGCCCAGGCGGGCACGGGGCCGAAGCACAGCAGCGTGAAGTCAGCGCCCAGCTCGCGCAACAGCCAACTGTTCTGACCTTCGGGGCGGCGCACCGGGGCATCGAGCAGCACGGCGCCGGGCACCTGGCGCGGTGCGGCAAACGCATCCCCATCCGGGGTGTTGAGCACCGAGCCCTGCAGCGTGGCCGGCACCGACAGCCGGCCGCTGTTGACCAGACGGCGGGCAAATTCATGCTCGCGCGCCAGGTCCAGGGTGGCGTCGCGGAACAGCCGGCTGATCTCGCTCTTGGGCGTGATGAAGTCGGTGGCCCGGGTGGAGTTGAGGATGTTCTCGTCGGCCGCGTACTCGCGCTCGGGGCCATAGGTGGCCAGCAAGGCCTCGCCGGCGCGGCCCTTGAGCAGCCAGTCGAGCTTCCAGGCCAGGTTCTCGGTGTCTTGCACGCCGCTGTTGGCACCGCGTGCGCCAAACGGTGAAACGCCGTGCGCGCTGTCACCGGCAAAGATCACCCGGCCGTGCACGAAGCGGTCCATGCGCAGGCAGGCAAAGGTGTAGACGCTGGCCCACTCAAGCTCGAACTGCGCGTCATGCCCCAGCAGGGCGCGCACGCGCGGCAGGATGTTCTCGGGCTTTTTCTCTTCTTCGGGGTCGGCGTCCCAGCCGAGCTGGAAGTCGATGCGCCAGACGTTGTCGGGCTGACGGTGCAGCAGCACGCTCTGGTGCGGGTGAAAGGGCGGATCGAACCAGAACCAGCGTTCGGTCGGAAAGTCGGCCTGCATCTTGACGTCGGCGATCAGGAAGCGGTCCTGGAAGATGCGGCCCTTGCTCTCCAGGCCCAGCATGGCGCGCACCGGCGAACGCGAGCCATCGCAGGCCACCAGCCAGTCGGCATCGAGCTGGCAGGCGCCCTCGGGCGTGTCGATGCTGACCCGTGCACCGTCGGCACGCGGCGCCACGGCCGTGACCTTGTTGTGCCAGCGGATGTCGATCAACGGCAGCTGCAGCGCGCGCTCGACCAGGTAGGCCTCGGCGTAGTACTGCTGCAGGTTGATGAAGGCGGGCTGCAGGTGCCCATCTTCGGGCAGCAGGTTGAACTGGTAGACCTGCTGATCGTGGAAGAAAACCTTGCCCACGTTCCAGGACACGCCCTTCTCGACCATGCGCGGGGCCACGCCCAGGCGGTCCCAGATCTCGAGCGCCCGCTTGGAAAAGCAGATGGCGCGCGAGCCGATGGACAGGCGGTAGTCGTTGTCGAGCACCACCACCGGCTGGCCGCGCTGGGCCAGGTCGATGGCCAGGCTCAGCCCGGCCGGGCCGGCGCCCACCACCACCACCGGGTGGCGCGCCGGCGTGGCAGCGTCCTGATCGGCACTGCGCCGGTACGGGAACTCGATGGCCTGCACCTCAGGCCCGGTGCCACGCAGGGCTTCGAAAGGAATGTCTTGGGGGTTCATGCGGCTTGTCTCCTCACACCTGGACTCTTGCGGATTGGGGGTTCAGCCTTCCAGCGACTTCCACATCTGCACATCGCGCTCGGCAGTCCAGATGCGGGGGTCGGGAAACTGGGTGGCTTCGTCGTAGGCACGGGTCACGTCAAAAGGCATGCAGTGGTTGAAGATCACCCACTGGCCGTACTTGGGCTGCAGCTTGGCAAAGGTGGCTTCATAGACCTTGCGCAGGTCCTGGCCTGCGGCGGCACCGGCCTTGACGCTCTCGTACAGATCGCTGATGAAGGCCCGGGTGCCGGCCAGGCCAGCCTGCACCTGCTCAGGCGTCTGCAGCGCAGCGCCACGGCCAGGCACCAGCTTCTCGGGCTTCAGCGCGGCGATGTTGTCCAGGGTCTGTGGCCAGTCCTTGAAATAGGCGTCGCCAGCGTAGGGGGTGGCGTCGAACTCGACCAGGTCACCCGAGAACAGGATCTTCTCTTGCGGCAGCCAGGCCACGGTGTCGCCCTTGGTGTGGCCGCGGCCCAGTTGCAGGATCTGCACCTCGACGCTGCCCAGCCACAGGGTCATCTTCTTGTTGAAGGTCAGGGTGGGCCAGGTCAGGCCTTCGGGCACGCTTTCGACGTTCTGGAACAGGCGCGGAAAGCGGCCGATCTCGCTGTCCTTGTCGAACTGGCCTCGCTCGACGATCAGGTCACGGGTGTCTTCGCTGGCGATGATGTGCTCGGCGCCATAGGCGCTGGCCCCCAGCACGCGCACCGCGTGGTAGTGGCTCAGCAGCACGTACTTGATGGGCTTGTCGGTCACTTCGCGGATGCGGCGGATCACGTCCTGCGCCATCACCGGCGTGGCCTGGGTGTCGATCACCATCACAGCGTCGTCGCCAATGATGATGCCGGTGTTGGGGTCGCCCTCGGCGGTGTAGGCGTAAGCGTGCTCGGACAGCTTGTCGAAGCTCACCTTCTTCACTTCAAGGTCGGCGGCAGAGGCAAAAGTCTTGGTCGTCATGTCGGTCTCGTGGGTGGGTTGAAATTCAACATAGGCAAATTTGTTCGCCTAAACGGAATTCGTTGATCCTAAGCAAAAAATTCATTCATGTCTAAGCCATTCGTTTAAGTGAAAACCCTAGCCCTTTCAGGGGGCCTGCGAGCAAGCACAATCGGGTCATGAGAAGCACAAGCGAAGAAGAACAAGGCCTGGAGCCCGAATCCGGCCCCCGCGCGCCGCGCGGCATCCAAAGCGTGGAAGTGGGCGGCCAGTTGCTCAAGGTGCTGGCCCACACAGGCCGCCGCATGCCCCTGAAAGACCTGGCCCGCGAGGCCGACATGAGCCCGGCCAAGGCCCACCCCTATCTGGTGAGCTTCGGCAAGCTGGGGCTGATCGAACAAGACGGCGTGAGTGGCCACTACGGCCTGGGGCCTCTGGCCTTGCAACTGGGCCTGATCAGCCTGCAGCAGGTCGACCCGGTGCAGCTGGCCAACGCCGAGTTGCCGGCCCTGGCGCAGCGCCTGGGTCACACGGTGTCGGCCTCGGTGTGGGGCGCGCGCGGCCCGACCATCATCCGGGTCGAAGAAGGGCCGACCGCGGTGTATGTGGCCATGCGGCACGGCACCACGGCCTCGGTGCGCCACACGGCCTCGGGCCAGGTGTTTGCGGCCTACCGGCCGCGCCACGACGTGGCCATGGCCCTGGCCAGCGACGGCGACGCCGGCGCCCTGGACGACCCCACCTTTGCCGCCGAACTGGAGCGCGTGCGGCAAACCCGGCTGGGCGTGGTGAACAACCACCTGATCACGGGCATCAGCGCCCTGGCCAGCCCCGTGTTCAATGGCTTTGGTCAGCTGGTGCTGGTGCTGGCCTGCATCGGCCCCAGCGCCACACTGGACACGGCTCTGGACGGGCCGGTGGCCCTGGCCCTCAAGGCCTGCGCCCTGGATCTGAGCCGGCGCCTGGGCGCCACCGGCTAAGGCCGTCTTTCAATCCGCCAGCAAGGGGCTGTGCACCTTCGAGAAGCCGCCCGCCTGGTCGTAGGCGTGGCCCATCTGCAGCACGGCCCAATCGGCCTGGGCCGGGCCGATGATCTGCAGGCCCACGGGCCAGCGCCCTTGCGGCCCGCCCAGGCCAGCCGGCACGCTGAGGGCCGGCAGCCCACCCATCGTGGCCGCGATCACCACCTCCATCCAGCGGTGGTAGGTGTCCATCGTGCGCCCATCCACCTGCGCCGGCCAATGCTGGGCCAGCTCGAACGGAAACACCTGGGCCGAGGGCAGCACCAGGTAGTCATAGCGCTCGAACAAGGCCCGCAGTGCCTGGTACCAGGCACTGCGCACCGCACTGGCCCGGAACAGCTGCGGCCCGCTCAAGGCCAGCCCCCGCTCGATCTCCCACACCGCCTCGGGCTTGAGCTGGGCACGGCGCTTGGGGTCCTCATACAAGGGCGCGTAATTGCCGGACACGGTGAAGCTGCGCAGGTCCAGCCAGGCCTGCCAGACACGCTCGAAATCGGCCTGCGGCAAGACCGGCTCGACCACGCAGCCCACCGCCTCGAAATGGCACAGCGCCTGCTCGCACAGTGGCAGCACCCCGGGCTCAGTGGCCAGATGCCCGCCCAGGTCGCCCAGCCAGCCAATGCGCGTGCCCTGGAAATCACGGGCCAGCGAGCCGGCGTAGACCGAAGTGTCCTGCTGCCGCGTCAAAGGCTGGCGCGCATCAAAGCCTGCCTGCACCGACAGCAGCAAGCCCAGGTCGGGCACGTTGCGCGCCATCGGGCCGCTGACGCCGAACTGCTGGAAGAACACCTCGTCGGCCGGCCCCTGCGGCACGCACCCGAAAGACGGCCGGAAACCAAACACATGGTTGAAGGCCGCCGGCGTGCGCAGCGAGCCCATCATGTCGGAGCCATCGGCCACCGGCAACAGGTGCAAGGCCACCGCCGCGCCAGCACCGCCGCTGCTGCCACCGGCCGATCGGGTCGGGTCGTACGCGCCACCGGTGGCGCCATACACGCTGTTGTAGGTGTGGCCGCCCAGGCCGAACTCGGGCGAATTGGTGCGCCCGATGAAGAGGGCGCCCGCTGCACGCATGCGGGCGAACACCTGGGCATCGGTGCGCGTGAGCTGGCCCTTGAACAGGGGAGAGCCCCGGGTGGTGATCAGGCCTGCGGCCGGGGCGATGTCCTTGGGGGCTTGTGGAAAGCCATGCAGCACGCCCAGGCTCTGCCCGCGACCCAGTTGCTCATCGCGCTCACGGGCCTGGGCCAGCAGGCCCTCGGGCTCCAACGCGGCGACGATGGCATTGACCTGGGGGTTGAGGCGCTCGATGTGGCCTAGCGTGGCCTGCATCAGCTCGACACACGACAGTTCACGCCGGTGGATGGCCTGCGACAGGGCTACCGCATCGAGGGCCAGAGGGGCCGGCAGGGCCACTTGGGCGTCGGTGGAGGCTTGGGGGGTGATTTCAGAGGGCATGGGCTGGGAGCTTAAGCAGGCAAGCCCTGCGGCGCAATGCAGGGGAACGCCAGCAAAAAAGCCCGGGCCTGCCCGTCTTTCGACAGGGCAGGCCCGGGCTCGATGTCGTGCGCTGGCGCGAGCTTGCGCCTTGGATCAGGCGGTTTCGGCCAGGGCGTCGCCCAGGGCGTTGATCAGGCGGTCGATCTCGGCCTTTTCGGTGATGAAGGGGGGTGCCAACTGGATGGTGTCGCCACCGTAGCGCACATAGAAGCCCTTCTTCCAGCAGGCCATGGCCACCTCGTAGGGGCGGCGGGCCGGCTCACCGGGCAAGGCCTGCAGCGTGATGCCGGCGGCCAGGCCGTAGTTGCGGATGTCGGCCACGTGCTTGCTGCCCTTGAGGCTGTGCACGGCGGTCTCGAAGTACGGGGCCAGGGTGCGCACGCGGCCCAGCATGTCTTCCTTTTGCAGCACATCGAGCGCGGCCAGGCCAGCGGCACAGGCCACCGGGTGGGCCGAGTAGGTGTAGCCGTGCGGGAACTCCAGCATGTAGTCGGGGCCGCCCACCGCCATGAAGGTGTCGTAGATCTCCTGGGTGGCCAGCACGGCCCCCAGGGGCTGGGCCCCATTGGTGATCTGCTTGGCGCAGTTCAGGATGTCGGGGGTGACGCCAAAGGCCTCGGCCCCGGTGAAGGCGCCGGTGCGGCCAAAACCGGTGATCACTTCATCAAAGATCAACAGGATGTTGTGGGCGGTGCAGATGTCACGCAGGCGCTTCAGATACCCCACGGGCGGGATCACCACGCCGGCCGAACCCGAGAAGGGCTCGACGATGACGGCAGCGATGTTCGACGCATCGTGCAGGGCAATCATGTCGAGCAGGCGGTCGGCCAACTCGGCACCCGTGGGCGGCATGCCCTTGTAGAACGAGCCGGCGGCCGGCTGGGTGTGCGGCAGGTGGTCGGCTTCGACGCCCTGGCCGAAGATCTTGCGGTTGGCGCCGATGCCGCCCACCGAGATGCCGCCATAGTTCACGCCGTGGTAGCCCTTTTCGCGACCGATCAGGCGGGTCTTGCTGCCCTGCCCCTTGGCACGCCAGTAGGCACGGGCCAGCTTGAGCGACGTGTCGGCCGACTCAGAACCCGAACCGGTGAAGAACACATAGTCAAGGCCGGCCGGGGTCAGCTCCTTGAGGCGGTTGGCCAGGGCGAACGAGCCGGGGTGACCGAACTGGAAGGCCGGCGCGTAGTCGAGCTTGGCGATCTGGCGGCTCACGGCTTCGGTGATTTCGGGACGGCCATGGCCCAGGCCGCTGCACCACAGGCCCGACAGGCCGTCGAAGATCTTGCGGCCATCAGCGTCGGTGAAGTAGGCCCCCTTGGCCTCGACGATGATGCGCGGGTCTTTCTTGAAGCTGCGGTTGGCCGTGTAGGGCATCCAGTGGGCTTCAAGCCACGCGGCATCGGTGCGACCGGCAAAAGAGGTGTCCGGTGCCGGGGTGGCAGAGGGTTCGGCGGCGAGCTGGGTCATGGCGGTCGGGCCACGCGGCGAACGTGGCAGTGTGGGTGAAACAAGTTGCCCATTCTTCATGCCGCCGTTATTCTTGAAAATGGATCAATATCAATACTTACTTCGCAATTTATGCAAGTAAAAAACAACCCACCCCCACCCCCCCCTGCAGCCGAACGCGCCACCAAGAACCGCGCCATCCTGGGCCAGCTCAGCGACATGGACCTGCGCCTGCTGCAGGTGTTCAAGACCGTGGTCGAATGCGGCGGCATGTCGGCCGCCGAACTCGAGCTGAACATCGGCACCTCCACCGTGAGCCGCCATGTGAAAGACCTCGAAACCCGCCTCGGCCTGGTGCTGTGCCGGCGCGGCCGGGCCGGCTTTGCCCTCACCCAGGAGGGCCAGCGGGTGTATGACGAAACCCTGCGCCTGCTGGCCGCCGTGGACGGCTTTCGCAGCAGCGTCGACGACATCCACCACCGCATGGGCGGGCAACTGGAGCTGGCCCTGTTCGACAAGACCGCCAGCAACCCGGCCTCGCGCATCCATGAGGCCATCGCGCTGTTCACCGAGCAGGCCCCCGATGTGAACCTGGTGCTGCGCGTGGCCTCGATCAACACCATCGAGCGCGGCATCATTGACGGCAGCCTGCAGGTGGGCGTGATCCCGGCTCACCGCAGCTCGCCCAGCCTGATGTACGCCGACCTGTTCAACGAAAAAATGCTGCTGTACTGCGGCGCCCGCCACCCCCTGTTCGGGGCCGAGCACAGCGATCTGGACTGGGACAGCCTGCGCCGCTGGCACTTTGCCGGCTTGGGCTACCACTCGCCCAACATGGAGCTGAGCCACCAGGCCCGCCTGTCGCGCCGGGCCACCGGCTTTGACCAGGAGGCCATCGCCACGCTGATCCTGTCGGGCCGCTTTCTGGGCTTTCTGCCCGATCACTATGCCGAGCCCTTCGAACGCCAGGGCCTGATGCAGGCCGTGCAGCCAGAAGCCCTGCACTACGAATGCCAGTTCGTCAGCCTGCTGCGCCGCTCGCCCCAGCCTGGGCGGGCCGCACAGCTGTTTCATGACTGCCTGGTGCGGGCGCATGCCCCAACGACCATGGCCCCAACGTGAGCCAGCACCCGCGTGCAGCGGCGAGAGAAATCACCCCCTCAGCAGCCGCTTGAGCAAATGGGCTCTGAAATCTTGCCGGGTCCCGATGAAGAGGTGAACGATGACCAGACTGTCATCGAACTCGTAGACCAGCCGGGTTTGTCGCACCAGGACGTAGCGGACATGGGACATGCCCAGGTCTGCCAGCCATTCAATGGGGTTTCCAGCTTGGGGTGCTTGCTGAATGCGCCTGAAAGCGTCCTGATACTCTTAGTGGACGGCACGCCAGACGGTTTGGCCAAAGTTCTGCTTGACGTATCGCTGGATGTCTTTGAAGTCTTCTTTGGCGCTGTCCAGAACGACGACACGGTGCGTCATGCCCCCTCATCCATCTCATCGAGGAAGTCTTTGGCCTCACTGAAATGCCCTGCTTTGAACTCGGTCCTGCCCAGGGCCAACAGCTTGAGCAGGGCCATCGTCTCCTGCTGTTTTTCATACTCGGCAATGTCCATCACCACCATCTTGGCCTCGCCGTTCTGGGTGATGATGATGGGCTCGGGATTGACAGAAAACCCTTTGACAATGTCCGCCGCATTCGACTTCAAGTAGGTGATGGGCCTGATCTGGGTGGCAAGGGACATGGCAGCTCCTGGAAATCCTGGCCGGCCAGAATACGATCCATATTCAGACCCGTCAATCCGACACCCGCTTGAACTGCAAGGGGCTGAACGTCAAACGCGCCCCGCCCAAGTGCACCGCTCAGCCCAAATGCACCGCTAAGCCCAATTACGGCCAGGCGGCCTGTTGCTGAGGCCAGAAGGTCTCTCGCGGCCCCAAGCACCGCTTGACCCGAGTCAAACCCTGGAATTGTCAAATTTCATAAGACAGACCGTCAATTTTTCCTCCGATTGTCAAACACAGTTTATTGACCAACAATCGGCCGGCCCCGGGGCCCACCAGACGTCTGCCGGTCTTTGCGGGGCGCCTTCCCCCTTCGAGAGACAAGCATGACGACAAGCCACCCGACCCTGAACCGCCGGCAGTTGCTGGCCCTGGCCAGCGCTGCCAGCGTGGGCAGCCCCCTGCCAGCGCTGGCCCAAAGCAAATACCCAGGCGGCAAGCCGGTGACCGTGGTCGTGCCCTTTGCCGCTGGCGGCACCACCGACATCCTGGGCCGGCTGATGGCCCGCCACCTCGGCAACCGCCTGGGCGGCACCGTGATCGTGGACAACAAGGCCGGCGCTGGCGGTGGCATCGGAGCCGCGGTGGTGGCCAAGGCCGCCCCTGACGCCTACACCCTGCTGATGGGCACCATCGGCACCCACGCCATCAACCAGTTCCTTTACAAGAAGCTGGCCTACGACCCGGCACGCGACTTCGCCCCCCTGGGCCTGGTGGCCAAGGTGCCCAACGTGCTGGTGGTGCACCCCAGCCAGCCCTACAAGACCGTGAAAGAGCTGATCGCCTACGCCAAGGCCCACCCGGGCAAGGTGACCTATGCCTCGGCCGGCAATGGCACCTCCATCCACCTGGCGGGGGCTTTGTTCGAGCAGATGGCCCAGGTGGACATGGTGCACGTGCCCTACAAGGGCAGCGCACCGGCGATTGCCGACCTGCTGGCAGGCCAGACCTCGTGCAGCTTCGACAACCTGCCCTCGGCCCTGCCACACATCAAGTCGGGCGCCTTGCGTGCCATCGCTGTCACCGGCTCGGCCCGCTTTCCGAGCCTGCCCCAGTTGCCCACCATCGCCGAAAGCGGCCTGCCCGGTTACGACGCCACCTCGTGGTTCGGTCTGTGGGCGCCCGCCGCCACCCCGTCAGAACTGGTGGCCCGCCTCAATGCCGAGATCAACCAGATACTGAACCAGGCCGAGGTGCGCCAGCAGATGCTGGAGCAAGGCGCCGAAGCCGCCCCCGGCACCCCCCAGCAATTCAGCAGCTTCATCCAGGCCGAAGCCGCCAAGTGGTCGAAAGTGGTTCAGACGGCCAACGTGCAGCTGGACTGAACGAAAACCCCGGCTGAGCCGGTATCACCCGCCGCGCCGGGCGTAGTAGCCCAACAAGGCCTGGGTGCCGGTGATGCCGGCCTTCTGCGCCCATTCGCGGCCGAAGCGTTCACCCAATTGGTCCAGGGTGCGGCGCAGTTCGGCGGTGGGGGGCACCACCTGCACACGCTGTTCAGCCAGTTGTTTCTTGGCCGCCTCATCGGCGCTGCGGGCCAGTTGCCAACCCTGGGTTTCGGCTTGTTTGGCGGCCTCCAGAAGGCTCTGACGCACCGCCGGGCTGAAGCCATTCCAGACCTTATCGCTGACACAGACCATGTTCTTGGGAATCCAGGCGCGCAGGTCCACAAAGAACTTCATGGCCTTCCAGGCCTGGCTGTCGACCCCGGTGGTGCTGGAGGTGAGCATGGCGTCCACCTGGCCGGTCTCGATGGCCTTGGAGAGGTCTTGCGCCGCAATGGTGGTGGCCGTGGCGCCCGACAATTCGGCCAGGCGTTTGGTGGCGTCGTTGTAGACGCGAAAGCGCAGGCCCTTGAGGTCACCCAGCTGATTGACCGCGCTGCGGCTGTAAAGGCCCTGGCCCGGCCAGGGCACGGCATACAGCACACGCACACCGTGGCTGAGCATCTCGTCGCTCACCGCCTTGCGCGAGGCCTCCCACATGTGGGCCGCATCTTCAAAGCCCCGAACCATGAAAGGCAAGGAGTCGATGGCCAGCAGCGGGTACTTGGCACCGTAGGAGGACATCAGCACCTCACCAAAGGCCAACTCCCCCTGCGCCAGCGCCGGCAACACCTCGGCCATGGGCTTGAGCTGGGAATTCACCCCCAGCTCGACAGGCGAGCCTGCGATCTCGGCCACACGGCGAGCAAACTGACGCAGGTTCTGGGTATGGAAGACCGCGTCGCCATAGGCACCGGAAAAGCGCAGGGCGGATGTTGGGGCCTGGGCCAGGACTGAGCCACTGCCGAGCAGCGCAGCCCCCCACAGCGAAGCCAGCGCCTGACGGCGCGCAATGCAATCGGACACGGGAAAACCCTCGGTTGAAACGCTGCGGCGATGATACGACCCGTCAGCCGAAAAGCACCGACTGTCGGCCGTCAAGTGTGGAAAACGGCCGCTTTCAACGCCCCCCATGTCAGCGACGCGCCACACCCAGCAGTTGATCCAGCAAATCGGGCCGCTCGCTCAAGGCCTGGGCGCTGTCGCGGTGCACCACCGTGCCGTGGTCCAGCACCACCGCCACATCGGAGATCGCCAGGATGGCCTGCGGGTGCTGCTCGACGATGATGGCGCTCAGCCCTTCGTCGCGGGTGATGGCCCGGAGGGCCCGCAACAACTCCTCCACGATGATGGGGGCCAGGCCCTCCAGCGGCTCGTCAAGCAACAGCAGCCGCGGGTTCAGCACCAGGGCACGGGCCACGGCCAGCATCTGCTGCTCGCCACCCGAGAGCTGGGTACCCAGGTTGCCCTGACGCTCGGCCAGACGCGGAAACATCTGGTAGGCCCGTTCGGGCGTCCAGGGGCCGGGCCGGGCCACGGCCGTGAGGTTCTCATGCACCGTGAGCGACTTGAAGATGTTGCGCTCTTGCGGCACCCAGCCGATGCCAGCGGCGGCCCGTTCGTGGGGCTTGAGGCGGTTCAGGGCCTGGCCGCCCAAGCTGATGCGGCCCGCATGCTGACGCGTGGCGCCCGCCAGGGTGTTCATGAAGGTGGTCTTGCCGGTGCCGTTGCGCCCCAGCAGGGCCAGGGTCTGGCCCTCGTCCAGGCGCAGCGACACCTCGTGCAACACCACGGCCTCGCCGTAACCAGCGCTCAGGTTCTCGACGTTCAGCAACTCAGCCATGGGCGTCTCCGTGGCCCAGGTACACCGCCTTGACCTGGGGATCGTTTGCAATCACCTCGGGCTCACCCTCGGTCAGCACCGTGCCATTGACCAGCACCGTCATGCGGCGGGCAAAGCTGAACACCAGGTCCATGTCGTGCTCGATCAGCAGCACCGACACATCGGCCGGCAGCGCTGCCACGGTCTGCAGCAGTTCGTCACGTTCACCCGCCGGCACGCCGGCCACGGGCTCGTCCAGCAGCAGCACGCGGGGCTCGCAGGCCAGGGCAATCGCCATCTCCAGCAGGCGGCGTTTGCCGTAGGCCAGCACCCGCGTGGGTTGATGCGCCACATCGGCCAGGTGGAACTGCACCAGCAACTGCTCGGCGCGCTCCACCACACCACGGTCGCGGCCCAGGGCCTGCCACCAGCGGCCGCCCTGGCCGCGCTGCTGTGACACCACCAGGCTCAGCGTCTGCAGCGGGCTCATGCTGTCGAACAACTGGTTGATCTGGAAGGTGCGCACCAGGCCGCGCTGCACCCGAAGGTGCGGCGCCAGGGTGGTGATGTCCTGGCCATCCAGCCACACACTGCCCTCGGAAGGGGCCAGCACGCCGGTGAGCTGGTTGATCAAGGTCGTCTTGCCGGCCCCATTGGGGCCGATCAGCGCATGACGGGCCCCCTGGCGCAGTTGCAGCGACACCTGGTTGGTGGCGGTGATGCCGCCAAAACGCATCACCAGAGAGCGCGTCTCCAGCACCACCGGGGCCTCTGGCCGAGTGGTCTCGGCAATGGCTTCGTAGTAGGCAGCGCTCATCGCGGGCCCCCTTGCGCACGACCACGGCCGAACCAGGTCCAGGGGCGCAGCAGCCGCTCACGCCCCACCAGCACCAGCAAGACCAGCAGCAGGCCGATCCAGAACATCCAGTACTGCGGCGTGATGGCCGAGAGGCTGTCCTGCAGCAGTTTGAAGACGATGGCCCCGACGACCCCGCCATACAACCACCCCACCCCGCCAATGACCAGCATCAACAGCACATCGGCCGATCGGTCAAAAGCCAGCACATCGAGCGAGGCAAAGCCCGTGGTCTGCGCCAGCAGGGCCCCGGCCACGCCGGCCACGCCAGCCGCCACGGCATAGACCAGCACCAGGCGCTGCACCACCGGGATGCCGATGGCCATGGCGCGCAGGCGGTTGTCACGGATCGCCATCAGCGTGGCCCCAAAGGGGGAATGCACCAGGCGGCGCATCAGCACGAACAAGAGCAAGGCCACGCCCAGCGAGTACCAGGCCGCCACCTGCCCCATCAGATCAAACTCGAAGTAGCCCAGCACCGGGCCCATGGTCACGCCCTGCAAGCCATCCGCGCCACCGGTCAACCAATCAAGCTTGTTGGCCAACTCCAGCAAAATCAGCGCGGTGCCCAGGGTCACCATCAGCCGGGTCAGGTCGGTGCCACGCAGAATGGTGACACTGCACAGCGCCCCCAGCGCCGTGCACAGCACGGCGGCCACCAGCAGCCCCAGCGTGGGGTCGGGCATGACCAGCTTGGCAAACAAGGCGGCCGAATAGGCGCCAAAGCCGAAGAAAGCCGCATGGCCCAGCGAAACAATGCCGGTGTAGCCCAGGATCAGGTCCAGCGACATGGCAAACAAGGCCACGATGGCGATCTCGTTGATCATCAACGCGTGCGAGGGCAGCACGGCCGGCGCGGCCAGGGCGGCGGCCCAGACCACGAACTCCCAGGCCCGGGGTCGCGAGCGGCGCAGCAGGGTCGCCTGCATGTCAGAAGCCGTGTTCGGGCGGTGCATCAGCGGCCCCCCCGGCGGGTGAACAGCCCCTGCGGGCGCCACAGAAGAATCATGATCATGAGCGTGTAGACGATGAAGGCGCCCAGTTTGGGAATGAAGTACTTGCCCGCCACATCGGCCACGCCCAGCAGCAGCGCGGCCAGCAAGGGGCCGGTGATCGACGAGGTGCCCCCCACCGAGACCACGATCAGAAAATAGATCATGTACTTGAGCGGGAAGGTCGGGTCCAGCCCCAGCACCTCAGCCCCCAGCGCGCCGCCGAGGCCCGCCAGGCCCGAACCCACGGCAAAGGTGAGCAGAAAGATCTGGTTCACATTGATGCCCAGGCCGGCGGCCACGCGTGGGTCGTCCACCGCGGCGCGCAGCCGGCTGCCAAAGCGGGTGCGCGTGAGCACCAGCTGCAACACCACCGTGAGCGCCGCACACACGGCAATGATGAACAGGCGGTAATGGCCCATGCCCAGTTGCAGCAGGCCATCGCCCCATTCGGTGCGGCCACGCAGCCACTCGGGCAGTTGGACGTTCTGCTGGCTGGAGCCGGCAAAGTAGTCCACCCCGGCCACCGCCATGAAGGCCAGGCCAATGGAGAACAACACCTGGTCCAGGTGGGGCTTGCTGTACATGGGCCGGTACAGCGTGCGTTCCAGCAAGGCCCCCATCAACCCGGCGCCCACAAAGGCCAGCGGCAGGCAGGCCAGAAACGGCAGGCCCAGGCGCTGCATGGCCATCACCGTGATGTAGCCGCCGGCCATGGCGAAGGCCCCATGGGCCAGGTTGATGAAGTTCATCAGACCCAGCGTCACGGCCAGGCCCACGGCCAGCACAAACAGCAGCATGCCGTAGGCCACGCCGTCAAAAAGAATCGTCAACACGGCGGCGCTTCCCCCAAGTGGTCGTCAGTGGTCAGTCAAAAGCCCCGCCTGTCCGCAGGACGGGGCCATGGTGCCGAGGCGGGCGCTCAGCGCGCCTTGCCCGGGTCTTTCACATCCTTGATCACATCGAACTCGACGTTGTAGAGCTGGCCGTTCTTTTTCTCGACCTTGCGCAGGTACACGTTCTGCACGATGTCGCGCGTCTGCGCGTCGATGAAGACCTGGCCACGCGGGCTTTCGAAGATCTGGCCTTTCATGGCGCCCAGCAGCGCCGTGCCATCGCCCTTGCCCTGGGTGGCCTTGAGGGCCTCGTAGATCACACGCATGCCGTCGTAGCCCCCCACCGCCATGAAGTTGGGGCGCATCGAGGGATTGGCTTTCTGGAAGGCCTCGACAAACTTCTTGTTGACCGGCGAGTTGTGATCGGTCGAATAGTGGTGCGAGGTGACCACGCCCAGGGCGCCATCGCCCATGTCGTTGAGCTGATCGTCATCGGTCACGTCGCCGGTGGCAATCAGGCGGATGCCGGCCTTGTCCATGCCGCGCTCCAGAAACTGCTTCATCACCGCCGCACCAGCGCCCGAGGGCACGAAGACAAACAGCGCATCGGGCTTTTCATCACGCACTTTCTGCAGGAAGGGCGCGAAGTCGGGGTTGCGCAGGGGCACGCGCAGCGCATCCACCACCTGGCCACCGTTGAAGGTGAAGCGCTCTTTGAAGAACTTCTCGGCATCGATGCCCGGACCGTAGTCGGACACCAGGGTGACCACCTTCTTGATGCCGTTCTTGGGCGCCCAGTCGGCCATCGACACCGTCACCTGCGGCAGCGTGAAGCTGGAGCGCACGATGAAGGGCGAGGCTTGGGTGATGCTGGAGGTGGCCGCTGCCATGACCACCATCGGGGTCTTGGATTGGCTGGCAATCGGCGCCGTGGCCAGGGCCAGCGGGGTCAGACCGAAGCCGCCCAGCACATTGACCTTTTCATTGACGACCAACTCCTGGGCGATGCGCTTGGTCACGTCGGGCAGGCCGGTGTCGTCCTTCACGATCAGCTCGACCTTGCGGCCGGCCACGGTGTCGCCGTTCTGCGCCATGTAAAGCCGGGCTGCCGCCTCGATCTGACGCCCGGTGGAAGCCGACTGGCCCGTCATGGGCAGGATCAGGCCGATCTTGAATTTGCCGGCGTCCTGCGCCAGCGCCGTGCCGGCCTGGGCAGCCGCCAGGGCCAGTGCTGACAGCGCGACACGCTGAAAAAATTGACGTTTTTGCATCTTTTTGTCTCCAATGCGGCAGGCGCCGAGCGAAACGCCTGTTGGCCGCGGGTTGATCTGCCGGGGACCGGATCTTTGTTGTTTGGGCGGACTCTATCACGCACGATGTACGGGCGGCAGGCTCAGGGACTTCGCCGGCAAGGCGCCGCCGCCAGGCCAGCCCTGCCAACAAGTTACACAGCCACCCTCGAAGACGTAATAAAATTACAAAGCCTCGCCGAGGCTATTCTTCAACCCCTCTCGCTACCTGCCCAGCTGCAAGCCCCATGTACGAAGCCCGCGCCCCCGAAACCACCACGCCGCCCCCCGAGTTTCCACGCCTGCTGGGCGACATTGGCGGCACCAATGCCCGTTTCGGTTGGCAGCACCAGGCCGGCAGCCCGATCACTCAGGTGCAAGTCGTGCCCTGTGCCGAACACCCCAGCCTGCTGGCCGCAGTGCAGCACTACCTGAGCACACAGCAGCTGGCACAGCCCGCCCGCGCGGCCTTTGGCATTGCCAACCCGGTCAATGGCGACGCCGTGCGCATGACCAACCACCACTGGGCGTTCTCTGTGGAGGCCTTGCGCGCCGGCCTGGGTCTGTCGCGCCTGCTGTTGTTGAACGATTTCACGGCCCTCGCCTTGTCATTGCACAGCCTGCCAGCCGACGACCTGCGCGCCGTGGGCGGCGGCACGGCGGCCACGGGTGCCGCCGTGGCCTTGATCGGCCCGGGCACAGGCCTGGGGGTGTCGGGGCTGGTCCCGGCCGGCCCTCAGGGCCCCTGGGCCCCGGTGGCGGGCGAAGGGGGCCACGTGAGCGTGTGCGCCATGAACGCCCAGGAGTTTGCGGTGATCGAGGTGCTGCGCCAGCGCCACGGTCATGTGTCGGCCGAACGCGTGGTGTCGGGCACAGGCCTGCCCGAGCTGTACCAGGCCCTGCGCCAGGTGCAGGGCCTGCCCGCCGACGACAGCGCCGGGGCCCCACAGATCATCGAGGCCGGCCTGCGCGAACCCGGCTCGGCCGCTGAGCAGACGCTGCAGCTGTTCTGCCGCTTTCTCGGCGATGTGGCGGGCGATCTGGCCCTCACCCTGGGGGCCCGTGGGGGGGTTTACATCGGCGGGGGCATCGTGCCGCGCCTGCTGGATTTCTTTGCGGCCTCTGATTTCCGCCGCCGCTTCGAGGCCAAGGGCCGTTTCAGCGCGTATCTGAGCCAGGTGCCGACCTGGGTGATCACCAGCCAGGTGTCACCCGCCCTGCAGGGGGCGGCCAACGCGCTGGACAACCTGCGCTGAACGGCGCTTTGGCAGGCCGGTTCAGCGCGGCACCGTCACAGCGGGATGTGACTGGGCCCAGGCCTGAGCCTGTTGCCAACTCGGGGGCACGCAGCCGCGCTGCTGCACACAAAGACTGGCGCAGGCCAGCGCGTGCTGCAGCGCCTGTGCTGCGGCGCTGTCACTCAAGCCTGCTGAATCCGCCCAGCCCGGGCCATGGCGCAAAAGGCTGCTCAACAGGCCGGCGAAAAAGCTGTCCCCGGCCCCCACGGTGTCGATCACTTCGAGCGCTGCGCCTTCGCATGCAAACCAGCGCCGGCCATCACGCGCCAGCAGCCAGGCCCCCTGTGCGCCCAGCGTCAGGGCCAGCCACCCGGTGTTCAAGCGCCCCATCAGGGCCTCGGCTTGCAACATGGGGGTGGCGCCGGGCACCTGCAGGTGGGCCAGGTCCTCGTCACTCACCTTGACCAGATCGGCCTGAGCCAGCACCTGCAGGACATGGGCCTGGTAGGCCGGCAGATCGGGCATCACGGAGGGGCGCAGATTGGCATCCACGGCCACGCACCGGCCGGCGGCCTGCTGCGCCATCAGCCAGGGCAGATAGACCGAGGCATCGCGTGCATCCAGTGCCAGCCCCCCTGTGCAAACGCATTGCAAGCCTGGCAAGGCGGCGCAGTCTGCGTTCAAGCCCTCTGCGCTGACCTGGCGATCGGCCACGCCCTCGCGGTAGAACGCGTAGTCGGGATGACCGTGCTCGTTCAGCGACACCACGGCCAGCGAGGTCGCCTGAGTCACCGGCTGCGGATGGGCCAGATGCACGCCATCGGCTTGTATCTGACTCGCCAGCGCCCGCCCGAAGCGATCGCTGGCAAAGGGGTTCAAGTAGGTGGTGCTGACGCCCTGGCGGCTGATGGCCCGGCTCAGGTTATAGACCGCCCCCCCAAGACAGGGTTCAAAAGCGCCATCGGCGCGCGCGATCAGATCGATCAGGGCTTCGCCAGCAATGGCCACCTGAGCGGCAGAAAAATCGGACATGGCCATCAACGCCAAGGCGGCGCCTGTTGAAATCAAAAGGGATCTGGCATCAGCGCGGGCAGGTCGAGCCCCGCACCTGCAGCGTGGCCGCCAGAATGCGGGGCTCTGGCCGCTCGCCTGCGGTGAGTCGGAGCAGGCAATCCACCATCTCGGTGCCGGCCAGCTCGATGGGCTGGCGCACGGTGGTCAGGGAGGGGTGGCAATGCGCGGCGGCCTCGATGTCGTCGTAGCCCACCACGCTGACATCGCGGGGAACGTCCAGGCCCTGCGCCAGCAGCACGCCCATGGCGTTCATGGCGATCAGGTCACTGGCCGCAAACAGCGCATCAAGACCCACGCCTCGGGCCAAAAACTCACGCATGGCCTGCTGGGCCTCGACGGCCGTGAAAGGCGCCACGATGCGCAGCGCCGGATCGGGGGTCAGGCCACGGTCACGGTGGGCCTGCAGGTAACCCTCAAAGCGCTGCTCGGCCTCAGGAAACGCCACGTCCCCCATGAAGGCGATGTGGCGTCGCCCCAGACCCAGCAGGTGCTCGGTGGCCATGCGCCCGCCCGAGAAGTTGTCGGTGCCCACGCTGCAATAGAGTTGCCTCGGCAATTGCGCCCCCCAGACCACAAAAGGCACCTGGCGCACCGCCAGCGCATTGAGTTGATCATGGTGGCCCCACTGGCCGATGACCACGATGCCACGCGCTCGACCGGTGTCGTACAGGCCGGCCAGGTCGTCCAGGTGCTCTGAGTCGACCCGCGACAACAGCAGGTCGTACCCGTGGTCGGTCAAGGCGTCGGCCAGGCTACCCAACATGCCCAGAAAAAACGGATCCGACACATGCTGACGGGTTTTGCGGTCGAATGGGATCACCACACCGATGGTGCGGTTCTCGCCCAGGCGCAGGTTCTTGGCTCCAACGTTGATCGAATAGTTCAACGAGCGTGCCAGTTCGGTGATCCGTTGGCGGGTCTCGGGGTTGATCAGCGCACTGCCATTGAGCGCGCGCGACACGGTGGAGGCGGACACGCCCGCCAGGCGGGCGATGTCCATCATCTGGACGCGTCGCTTATCGGAGTCAGGTCGTGTCATGTCGGCTCAAGGGATTGAACAGCGGTGCAGGTCGATTCGGACCCAGCCTGAAAACCAGGGCAAGTGGATGCATCAGGGGGTCTGCTGCGCATACAGAAGCCATAGTTGAGCGACCAGCAGGGCATCACCGCCAACCGCCCCCAGCACCTCACGTGCTTGTGCTTTGCGGCCTGCCCCGATGAGACTGCGGCCGTAGTGTAAGCGCACTTCTTCAGGCCGGCGGAGCTCCCCCAGGCCCAGTGCTTTTTCATAGGCCTCGGCAGCCTGGGGCCACTGTTGTGCCGAGCCGAGCAGGTCGCCCAGTTGCGCCCAATCGTTGCCCTGGCGCGCGGCCTCGCGCAGTGCTGCCAGGGCTTGCTCATCCTCCGCAGCGCGCTTGCGGGCCTGTGCCAATGACGCCTGAGCAGGTGCATCCGTCAGAACCCGCCGTTCAACGCCCATGGCCAGCACGCGGCTCGCCTCGGCCGGCAAGCCGGCCTTGATCGCCAGGCTGGCAAAGCTGCTGAATTCCGCCGCGTCTTCCAGGTTGCCCGTGGCCTCATACAGGCGGTAGACATCCAACTCAAGGCGACTGTTGAAGCCAGGCTGCTGGGTCACCCTGGGCAACAGGTCGGACCAGTAATCACGGCTGGCCTCCAGCGTGGCCGATTGGCGCAACAACTGGCGCAAGGTCTGAAAGTAACCAGCTTCATCCTTGAGCTTGAGCTGGCTGGCCCCCAGGGCACGCCACTCGGCCTCATTCAAAGGGGGGCTGCCGGCGTCAGACTGGGCCTGCCGGGCTTCGGCCAGAACCGCGGCATGCTGGCCCAGCATGCCCAGCGACTGCAGCCTGACCTGGCGGAATCGGGCCGCCTCGGGCCCGCCGGCCTGCCAACCAGCCTGGGCCCAACGGGCTGCCCGGGTGTAATCCTTGAGGTTGATGCTGGCGTTGACCAGGGACTGCACCAAAGCACGGCGATCAGCCTCCGGCAGGTCGGGTCGTTGCAGCAGCGCTTCGAAGGCCGGCACGGCCAGCGCAAACTGGCGCGCCTGCATGGCCGCCGCGGCGGTCGTGCGGTCCAGCAGCGCCCGCTCGGCGTCCGTCAAATCGGTGCGCGCACGCACAGGCGCCAGCAAGGCCAGGGCCTCTTCGGGGTGGCGCGCCTTCAACACGTCCTGGGCCGCCTGCAGCGGCTGGGCCACCTCACGGCGCAGTGCATCGTCGGCCTGGGCGGTGGTCACCCAGAGGAGAGCGGCCAACACCACGGGCATGAAGCGGCCCGAGCCGGGCAAGGGAAAAGCGGTGGAAGTCATGACAAGGGACATCGATCCAAAATCAGTCAAAAAAGACCCCGCGCCCGAAAGCGCGGGGCAAGTCACTACCTTGGAGAAACTCAGTTGACGCTCAGTTGACGCTCAGTTGACGAACTGTTCTGAGCCAACAATGCCCAGCTTGGTCAAACCGATGCGCTGGGCATTGGCCATCACCGCGGCCACCGCCTCGTACTTGGCCTTGGCATCCGAACGGATGTGGATTTCTGGCTGAGGCTGCAGTCGCGCCGCCTCGCCCAGATGCGCTTCCAGCTCAGCCCGGTTGCTCAGCGCAGCGCCATTCCAGTGGATGACACTTTGCTTGTCGATGTCGATGTGCACCACCACCGGATCCACCTTCTTGGTGGGTGGCGTGGACACCGGCATGTCGAGGTTGACCGAGTGCAGTTGTGCCGGAATGGTGATGATCAGCATGATCAGCAGCACCAGCATCACATCGATCAGGGGCGTGGTGTTGATGTCCATCATCACCTCGGGTTCGCTGTTGCCGCCCCCGCTACCTATGTTCATTCCCATGATGAATCCTTGTCTTTGAAACGGAGCCCGGGCTCAGTTGGAGGCGGGCTCGGTGATGAAGCCCACCTTGGTGATGCCCGCACGCTGCACCGCATACATGACCCGGCCCACCGACTCGAAGTCGCTGCGCGCGTCACCCCGGATCTGGACTTCAGGCTGAGGCACCTTGACGGCGAAGGTCTTCATGCGGTCCAGCAGGTCGGTGGAGTTCTTGATGGGCGTGTCGTACAGAAAAATATGGCCTGAGGCATCCACCGAGATGATCACGTTCTCGGGCTTGGTCTCGCGCACCACGTTTTTCTCTTTGGGCAGATCCACCTTGACCGAGGTGGTCACCACCGGGATCGTGATCAGGAAAATGATCAGCAACACCAGCATGACGTCCACCAGCGGCGTGGTATTGATCTGGCTGAGGACTTCGTCTTCGCCCGAGTCGGCACCGACATTCATGGCCATGGTTGGGGTCTCCTGCGCGCCGCCGAAGCGGCTCTGATGTCAATGGGATTCACTTCTTGGCAGTGGCCAGCAGCACCGAGTGCAGGTCGTTGCCAAAGGCGTTGATGTCTTCCATGGCCGACTTGTTGCGGCGCACCAACCAGTTGTAGCCCAGCACGGCAGGCACAGCGACCGCCAGGCCGATCGCCGTCATGATCAGGGATTCACCCACCGGGCCCGCCACCTTGTCGATGCTGGCCTGACCCGACATGCCGATTTTGACCAGCGCGTTGTAAATGCCCCAGACCGTGCCGAACAGCCCAACGAACGGACCGGTGGACCCCACGGTGGCCAGCACGGCCAGGCCGTCCTGCATGCGGCTTTGCACATTGCCAATGGCGCGCTGGATGCTCATCGTGACCCAGGTGTTGAAGTCGACCGCCCCGAGCATGCCCTCGTGCTTGCTGGCACCTTCCAGGCCTTTCTCGGCAATGAAGCGGTAGGGGCTGTCGGCGTGCAGTTCGTCGGTGCCCTCGCGCACCGAGCCCTTGGTCCAGAAGTTGTCTTGCGCCTTGCGGGCAAAGCCGGCGTTGCGGTTCTGCTCGAAGAACTTGGTGACGATCACGTACCAGCTGCCCATGCTCATGAGCACCAGGATCAACAGCGTGCCCTTGGCCACGGCATCGCCCTGGGCCCACAGGGCCCCCAGGCCATAGGGGTTGTCGGTGCTGGCTTCGGCGGCCGCGCCGGCCGGTGCCGGTACCGATGCCACCTGGGTGGCTGTCGTTTCTGCGGGGGCAGCCGCGTCGGCCGCCCAGACAGCGCCTTGGCCCAGCCACAGGCTGGCACTCAGGCCGCAGATCACAGCGATGGACTTGATGATTTTGAACATGGTGGAAGAACTCCTCGAAAAATGATGTCGTGTGTTTTCTGTGGCGATCAGGGTGGCCAGCCGGCTCATTCCAGACGCCACGTGTACTTCATGCTGGCCCAGCTCTGTTCGGGCTTGCCATCGGTGCTCGCCGGCTTGAACTGGCAGCGCGCCAGGGCCAGCCGGGCCGCCTCATCCAGGCGTTTGAAGCCCGAGGTGCTTTCGACCTGCGAATCCACGACGCGACCATCCACGTCAACCAGGAAACGCAGCTGCACCGTGCCCTCTTCTTCGGCCCGGCGCGACGCGGCGGGATAAGCAGGCTTCTCGCAGTTCTGAGCGCTGATCACAGCGGCGGTGCGCACAGGCGCCGCAGGCGGTGGCGGTGGCGCGGGAGGTGCCGGTGGTGGCGGCGGCGGTGGTGGTGGCGCGGGGGGCTGAGGCGTGTTCGACACCGCAGCAATCGCATTGGCGGCCGCCGGCGCGTTGCTCACCACGGCCGCAGGCGGCACATAGGCCGGCGGTGGCGGTGGCGGTGCGTTCTTGGGTGGAGGCGGCGGTGGCGGCGGCGGAATGTCGGGTTTGGCCTCCTCCAGCAACTGGGCCTCAACGGGCCCCTTGATCACTTTGACGAACTTGCGGGCCAGGCCCGAATTGATCGCCCAAAAGATCAACGCATGCAGCACCAGCACCAGGCACAAGCCGACGACGTGCTTGCGAGGGGTGCGTTGCCGACTGGCGTAGTCATTCATCAAACAGGGTCTCCTCTGGTTTGGACTTCTCAACAGCACGCGAATTGATTCATCGTGCAAACGTTTGCAATCGTAGTTTGTGCCGAAAAAATCAATACTAGTGATAACCCTAGACACACTTGCACAAGCTCTTTCGAAGTGAATCCCCTCTGTTGCAAGCCAGATACACTAGGGAAATCACTTAATTTTCAACCCACTACAGAGGAAGCAAGGCACCTTGGCAGCCTCATTTTCAATAACGGCTTCATGCCAATTTGATTTAAATGATAAAACCATCTTTGCAATCGTTTGCATGATCCAACACAATGCGATCACTCGCGGTAGGCATGCCTTGTGTGCCGAGAGTCACCCCAGCCGACAACCGGGCTTGCAGCGAGGTTTCGGCTCACTCATGAAACGTAGAAGGAGACTTTTGTGAAAAAGAAGCACCCAGCCATCGTTCCCACCAAGGTGGCGATCGCCGCCTCGATCGCGGTCCTGCAACTCGGCGCCGCATGGGCCCAGAACGCCCAGCCCGCCACGGCTGGCTCTGGCCTGAATCTGGACGAGATGGTGATCACTGCCACCCCGGAAGCACGCTCCAAGATGAAGCAGAGCTTGTCCGTCAGTTCGATGGACGGCGACCAGATCCAGGACGCGATGCCCGCCAGCTCGGCCGAAATCCTGCGTTCCATCCCGGGCATCCGCGCTGAAGCCAGCAGTGGCGAAGGCAATGCCAATGTGACCGTGCGCGGCCTGCCGATTTCAGCTGGCGGCTCGCGCTATGTGCAGTTCCAGGAGGATGGCCTGCCCGTTCTGCTGAACGGTGACTACAACTTTCTGACGCCCGACGTGTACATGCGCGCCGACATGGGCACGGAAGGCGTCGAAGTGGTGCGCGGTGGCTCGGCCTCGACCATGGCCACCAACGCCCCGGGCGGTGTGATCAACTTCATCAGCAAAACAGGCGAAGTCGAAGGCGGCACGATCGGCCTCACCACGAATGTCGGCGGCTCGACCAGCCGCCGCCTGGACCTGAACTACGGTGTGCGCATCTCTGACACCGCCACCTTCAACGTGAGTGGCTATGCACGCGACGGCCAAGGGCCTCGCGCCACCCAAGGCGTCAACATGGAGGGCGGCGGCCAGATCCGACTGGCACTGAACAAGGACCTGGGGGGTGGCAACAACATCAAGGTCTACGCCAAGTTCCTGGACGACAAGACGCCCCTGATCATGGATGCCCCGGTGCGCATCGTGAACGGTCAGATTGTTCAGCTCAATGGCGTCAATCCCGGCACCTTCTCCCCCTATGCCGGAGGTCTTCCCCGCATTGCCAACTGGGGCCTGTATGGCGGCGGCCCAGGCAACATGAATGATGGTCTGCGCGCCGTGTCCAAGGCTTTCGGCGCCGAGGTGAACCTGGACCTGGGTGGCGGCTGGCGCCTCAACGACAAGTTCCGCATCTCGTCCAACGGCGGCTCGTTCAACGGCATCATGCCGGCCGCCTATGGCCCCACCAACAACCTGACCAATCCGACCTCGTCGAACGCCAGCGGCTATCAGGCCCTGTTCCTGGGTTCACGCTTCAACGATGCCGGCCTGGCCGTCAACGACCTGAAGGCCTCCAAGACCTTCCAGATGGCCGACAAGGCCAAACTGACCAGCACGGTCGGTGTCTTCATGGCCAGCCAGAAGCTCAACATGGACTGGGAAATCGGCGGCTTCAACGCGAGCCTGCCAGTCAATGGCAACAGCACCTATGGCCCCTACAGCAGTTGGTATCAGCGCAACGTGAACGAGACTTTCAACAGCCTCGCACCTTACGCCGCGCTGGGCTATGAAAGCGGCCCGCTGAACATTGACGCCAGCGTGCGCTTCGATCGCCAGAAGGTGACTGGCAGCTGGGCTGACAGTGGTTCCAAGGGCGGCCTGGGCATCGGCTACCACTCCGATCTCAACTCGTACTCGGTGGGTGCCAACTACAGCCTGAGCAAGGACACCGCCCTGTTTGCCCGCATCAGCAAAGGCGGCGCCCTGCCCAGCGATCGCATCCTGGCCTACGGCGGTGCCTGCGGCAACAACTGCCTGCAAAACGGCAACCAGACCCCCAACACCGTCACCCAGTACGAAGGCGGATTGAAGTGGCGCAATGGTCCGGTGACCACCTTTGTGACCTTGTTCCAGGCCAAGACCGACGAGACGAACTACGACGTGACCACGGGCGTTTCCTCGGCCAACAAGTACGACGCCAAGGGTGTGGAACTGGAAGCCAGCTACAAGGCCGGCAACTTCCGTCTGAACGGCGGCCTGACCGTGACCAATGCCAAGGTGACCGACTCCAACATTGCCGGTTATGCGGGTCTGACCCCGAACCGTCAGGCCAAAGTGATCTTCCAGTTGGCACCAAGCTACCGCTTTGGTGCGGCCACCGTCGGGGCCTCCATCATCGGAACCACCTCTTCGCTGGATGGCCAGACCACAGCGTTGCAGGCCACGCTGCCGGGCTACACCTATGTGAACGCCTTTGCCAAGTACGACGTGAACGCGGCCACCACGGTGATGCTGGGCGTGAACAACCTGTTCAACACGCTGGGCTACACCGAGATCAACACCGACCGTGCTGCAGCCCGCTCGATCACCGCACGCACGGTGCGTCTGTCGGTTCGCTACAACTTCTGATGAGAAGGCAGGCCGTCGCTGGCTGCCCCGGCGCCGGCCTGATGAGTTTTAACGCGGTATCTCCAAACCTCTCTTGAAGCCCGTGCGGCACGGTCGACCCCCGGCCAGCCGTGTCCGTGCGGCGCTCTTTTCCCTGATTGCACCCTATGAATTTCGTCGGAGCCAGCCACCCTCTCCAAGCCAGCGAGTCTGTGTCGCCCAGCGTGTCGGACTTTCTGCAGTCCATCCCACCGGCGCGGGCCACGCTGTTGCGCGAGCGGCTGGAGCGCGAACTCCCCCGGCTTCGGCGGTGCCTGGACCCGCTGTATGGCCAGACACCCTGCTTCGAATCGTTTTTCAATACCGTCCTACTGAACGCCCTCGCATCCGCCGAGCAGCGCGACGCCGACCTTTGGCAACTGGACCTGCACCGCGAGGCTGACCCCGCCTGGCATCAAAGAGGCCTGAGCGGCTATTGCACCTATGTCGACAAATTGGCTGGCACCCTGGCAGGGGTACAGCAGCGCATCGATTACCTGCGTGAACTGGGCGTGAATTACCTGCACCTGCTCCCCTTCTTGAAAGCCGGCACCGCCCCCAATGACGGCGGTTTTGCGGTCGCCAGCTTTGATGAGGTGGAACCCTCCCTGGGCACCCTGGCCGACCTGCGCTCGCTGTGCCAGGCACTGCGCCAATCGGACATCAGCCTGTGCAGCGACTTTGTGCTGAACCATGTGTCGCACGAGCACCCCTGGGCCAAGGCGGCCCGGGCCGGTGACCCGCGCTATCTGCCGTACTTTCACTGGCTGCCCAGTGAGGCTGAAGTCCGGGCCCGTGAACAGCACCTGGTCCAGATCTTTCCGGCCACCGCACCCGGCAATTTCACCTGGATTGCAGAACGCCAGGCCTGGGTCTGGACCACCTTCTACCCCTACCAGTGGGACCTGAATTACGCCCACCCGGCCGTCTTTGCCGACATCGCGGCCGCGCTGCTGAACCTGGCCAACCAGGGCGTGGAGTCCTTCCGACTCGACTCGACCGGCTTTCTGTGGAAGCGCGCAGGAACCAACTGCATGAACCAGCCCGAGGTGCACCTGATCGTGCAAGCCTTGCGCAGCCTGTGCGCCATTGCCGCCCCGGGCGTGCTGCTCAAGGCAGAAGCCATCATGCCGACCCGGGAACTGCCGCCCTACTTCGGGCTGGGGCCGGTGGCCGGACCTGAATGCCACATTGCTTACCACTCCAGCCTGATGGCGGCCAGTTGGGTCGCCCTGACCGAGGAAAGCCCGCAGCTGATCGAGGAGGTGTTGCGCAATACGCCCGAACTGCCCGTGGGCGCCAGTTGGTTGAGCTACGTGCGCTGCCACGACGATATCGGCTGGAATGTGTTGCGTCCCGAACTGCTGGCACTGGGCGCCGACCCTGTGGCTCGTCTGGGCCGGGCTGCCGCTTTCCTGGCTGGCGAGACCCCGGGCAGCTATGCGCGAGGTGCGCGCTTTCAGGCCAACACACCAGGGACGGTGCATGGCAGCAACGGCATGAGCGCCGCACTGGTGGGTTTGCATCCCGATCTGCCCGCCGACCACCCCGACCAGCAGGCGCCCCTGCGTCGCCTCGGGTTGATGATGTCGCTGAGCTTTTTTGTGGGCGGCCTACCCCTGATCTACATGGGCGACGAACTGGGTCTGGACAACACATCGGAGGCAGAGGTGCAAGCACGCCAAGGCGCTGATGGGCGCGAACTCCACCGCCCACGACTTGACGAAGCCGCCCTGGCACGCCGGCACCAACCCGGTACGGTGGCCGCACATGTCTTTTCGCTTTTGCAAGGCCTGAACCGCCTGCGCCGTGAACGCCTGAGCCTGGACGGCCCGATCCGCCTGCAAGTGCTGCCGTGCCGGCACCCAGGCTTGCTGGCCTTGCAACGCAATCAGGAAGTCGGCCTGTTCAATTTCAGCCCGGAGCCGTGCAGCATCGAGCTGTCAGAGCTGAGCAAGCCCGCGCTGCAGAATCTGAGCCTGAATGAAAGCCACCCTGTGAGCTCAGTGCACCTGGAGGGCCATGGCTGCGTCTGGCTCGGTGCCTGACACAGCCCCCCCCCCAAGGAGACCAACGAATGCGAGACAAGCATCAGAAGCCCTGGCTGACGCTGTGGCAGATCCTGCAGATGAACCTGGGGTTCTTCGGCATCCAGTACAGCTTTGGCCTGCAGCAGGCCAACATGAGCCCGATCTACAAATACCTGGGCGCCGATGAGGGCAGCCTGCCGTTTCTCTGGCTGGCCGGCCCCATCACCGGCCTGCTGGTACAGCCCATCATTGGCGCGCTGAGCGATCGAACCACCGGCCGCTGGGGGCGGCGCACGCCTTACTTCCTGGTTGGGGCCGTGCTGTGCAGTCTGGGCCTGCTGCTGATGCCTTTCAGCCCCAGCCTGTGGTTTGCCGCCAGCCTGCTGTGGATTCTGGATGCAGCCAACAACGTGACCATGGAGCCCTACCGGGCCTACGTGAGCGACCGCCTCAACCCGGGTCAACATGCCTTGGGATTCCTGAGCCAGAGTGCCTACACCGGGCTGGCCCAGACCCTGGCCTACCTGACCCCCTCTTTGCTGGTGATGTGGGGGCTGGACAAAAACGCCCTGGGTGCCAACCACATCCCCCAGATCACCGTGATTGCCTTTGTGATCGGGGCGGTGTTCTCCATCGGCACCGTGGCCTGGTCGGTCTGGTCCACACCGGAGCTGCCCCTGAGCCCCGAGGCACTGGCCGAACTGCGCGCCAGGCCCTCAGGGTGGCGCGCCACCCTGACAGAGATCGTCGAGGCCGTGCGCGACATGCCCCAGATGATGCGCCGCCTGTGGTGGATGAAACTGTTCCAGTGGTACGGCATGCTTTGCTACTGGATTTACGTGGTGCCGTGCCTGGCCCGCTCGGTGTTTGACACCCCCGACGCCCAGTCGGAGGGCTTTCGCGATGCCAGCCTGCTCAACGGTGAGATCGGGGGGTTCTACAATTTTGTGGCCTTTTTGTCCGCCTTCGCGCTGGTGCCACTGAGCAGGCGCTTCGGCCCGGCCCGGGTGCACGCGCTGTGCCTGACCCTGGCCGGTCTGGGCATGGCCGTTCTGCCCTCTTTGCAGTCGAAGGCCCTGCTGTTCATCCCGATGCTGGGCGTGGGCCTGGCCTGGGCCAGCATCATGGGCAACCCCTACATCCTGTTGGCGTCGAGCATTCCGAAGGAGCGCGCCGGGGTGTACATGGGCCTGTTCAACATGTTCATCGTGTTGCCCATGATCCTGCAAATGCTGACGCTGCCGCTTTACTACGACAGTCTGTTGGCCAGCGACCCGCGCAACGTGTTGCGCCTGGCCGGTGGGCTGCTGGTGGTGGCGGCCGCCTTTTCTTGGCGGCTGCATCGCCAGCCTCGCTGAAGCGGCAGCTCAAGCGGCCTGGCGTTTGGCGACGCGCTCGGCCACGAAACGGAAACCGAAACTGAGGGCGTCTTCCATGGCCTGCTCGATACCGTGGCGCTCTTTCTCGGTCAGGTAGAACATCAGGTCCACATCGTGACGCACATAGCGTGCCGGCAGACGGTTCAAGGCCACGCAGGCCACATCGGCCAGCATGTCGTGGGTGAAATCAGGGTATTTCTCGGAGCGGTGGCTGACCTCCTCGAACACCAGCCGCTCATAGAAATTGTGGATCTGCTCAAAGTCGGTGCTCATGGTGGTCTCCTTCGCGCTGTTGGGGGCCTGTTTTGTTGGAGGCCTGTTTAGCGGCCAGACTCCAACATTAACAGCGAGCCCCGGCCGCCACAAGACAGAAAGGGCCTGCCCTCGGGCTGGCCCTGGCCGCGGGCTCAGGCGCCCTGGCGGTCCAGACCCAGCAGGCGCACCGCGTTGTCCTTCAGGATGCCGGGCATCACTTCGGGCTTGAAGCCGGCCACCTCGAAATCCTTCATCCAGCGCTCGGGTGTGATCAGCGGGTAGTCACTGCCGAACAGGATGCGGTCCTTCAGCAGGCTGTTGGCGTACTGGATCAGTTGCTTCGGAAAGTACTTGGGGCTCCAGCCCGACAGGTCGATCCAGACATTGGGCTTGTGCGTGGCCACCGACAGGGCCTCGTCCTGCCAGGGGAAGCTGGGGTGGGCCATGACGATCTGCATGTCAGGGAAGTCGATGGCCACGTCGTCCAGGTGCATGGGGTTGCTGTACTCCAGGCGCAGGCCGCCGCCGCAGCGCATGCCGCTGCCGATGCCGCTGTGGCCGGTGTGGAAGATGGCAGGCAGCTTGTAGTGGTTGATCACCTCGTAGATCGGCCAGGCCATCTTGTCGTAGGGGTGGTAGCCCTGCACCGTGGGGTGGAACTTGAAGCCCTTGATGCCGTGCTCGGTGATCAGCTTCTCTGCCTCACGCGCGCCCATCTTGCCCTTGTGCGGGTCGATGCTGCCGAAGGCCATCATCATGTCGCTGTTGGCCTTGGCCGCCTCGGCGATCTCTTCGTTGGGCACGCGCTTGCGGCCCAGCTTGGATTCACTGTCCACCGTGAACATCACCAGACCGATCTTGCGTTCGCGGTAGTAGGCCACGGTTTCTTCGATGGTGGGGCGACGGTTGCTGCCGAAGTACTTGTCGGCAGCACGGTCGTATTCCTCGCCGTAGTTGTCAAAGGGGTTCCAGCAACTCACTTCGGCGTGGGTGTGGATATCGATGGCAATCAGGTTCTTGTAGTCCATTGACGGTCTCCTGGGGTGGATAGAAACAAGGGTTTTCACCAAGATCAAAGCGGCTCTGTTGGCTTGAATTGGTTATTTTTTATAACCATAATCGATTCAACAACGGAACGCAATCATGAACCAGACATCCTCCCATCCCGACCTTCAAATCGAATTTCATGGCGACGAACAGCAAGTGGCCGTGCTGCGACTGACCCGTCCGACCAAGCGCAATGCGCTCAATGACGGGCTGATCATCGCAATCCGCAATGCCTTCGATGGCCTGCCCGAGACCGTGCGCGCTGCCGTGATCGACGGCCAGGGCCCGCACTTCTGCGCCGGCCTGGATCTGAGCGAGCTCAAGGAGCGCGATGCCGGTCAGGGGGTGCACCACTCCCGCATGTGGCATGCGGCCCTGGAGCGCGTGCAGCATGGCCCGGTGCCGGTGATTGCGGCCCTGCATGGTGCCGTGGTGGGGGGCGGGCTGGAACTGGCCAGCGCCTGCCACATCCGGGTGGCCGACGAGACCACCTTCTACGCGCTGCCTGAAGGCTCGCGCGGCATTTTTGTGGGCGGCGGCGGCGCGGTGCGCATCCCGCGCCTGATCGGTGCGGCCCGCATGACTGACATGATGCTGACCGGCCGCGTCTACAACGCCGCTGACGGCGAACGCATCGGCATGGCCCAGTACCTGGTGCCTGAGGGCACCGCCTTCGACAAGGCCCTGGAGCTGGCCCTGCGCGTGGCCCAGAACGCCCCGCTGACCAACTACGCCCTGATGCATGCGCTGCCCCGCATTGCCGAGCAGCCAGCCGACCAGGGCTTCTTCACCGAAGCCCTGATGGCCGCCATCGCGCAAAGCGCCCCCGAGGCCAAGGACCGCGTGCGTGCCTTCCTCGAAGGCCGTGCCGACAAGGTGCGCAAGGACTGAACCCAGCCGCCCCAACAACCACCACCGAGCAGAAGAACATGAGCGAGACAAACCAAGCTGCGGCCCCGGCCCGCTACCGCCCCCTGGAATTCGGTGTCACCCGGGTTCAGTTGCACACCGGCCAACCCGGTACCCGCTACCTGCAGGCCGAACAGCCGCTGGCGTCGCATGCCGAGCGCATGACCGACCGGCTGCTGCACTGGGCGCAGACCGAGCCCGAGCGCACCTTCATGGCCCAGCGCCAACGCGACAGCCAGGGCCGCACCGGTGAGTGGCGCCGTGTGAGCTATGCCGAGGCCTTGCAGACGGCGCGGCGCATCGGCCAGGCCCTGCTCAACCGGGGCCTGAGCGCCGAACACCCGGTGGTGATCCTCAGCGAAAACAGCCTGGAGCACGCCCTGCTGGCGCTGGGCTGTGTGTATGCGGGCATCCCGCACTCGCCGGCCTCGCCGGCGTACTCCACCATCAGCCAGGACTACGACAAGCTGCGCCACGTGATCAACACGCTCACGCCCGGCCTGGTGTTTGCCACCGAGGGCAGCCGCTTCGCCAAAGCCATCGCCGCGGCGGTGCCGGAGCGGGTGGAAGTGGTGCTGGTCTCGGGCGAGGTGCCGGGCCGGGCCCACACGGCCTGGAGCGATCTGATCGCCACCGAGGCCACCGACACGGTGGACGCGGCCATGCAGGCCACGGGGCCGGACACCATCACCAAGTTCCTGTTCACCTCGGGCTCGACCAAGCTGCCCAAGGCGGTGATCAACACCCACCGCATGTGGTGTGCCAACCAGCAGCAGATGCGCCAGTCCATGCCGGTGCTGGGTGATCCGGAGCAGCCTCCGGTGCTGATCGACTGGCTGCCCTGGAACCACACCTTCGGCGGCAACCACAACGTGGGCCTGACGATCTACAACGGCGGCACGCTCTACATCGACGACGGCAAGCCCACGCCAGCCATGATCGGCGAGACCCTGCGCAACCTGCGTGAGATCGCCCCCACGGTGTACTTCAACGTGCCCACCGGTTTTGAGGCCATCGCCAATGCGATGAAGACCGACGATCTGCTGCGCAAGACCCTGCTGTCGCGGGTGCGCATGTTCTTCTACGCCGGGGCGGCCCTGGCCCAGCCGATCTGGGACGATCTGCACGCGCTGCAGGAAGCCGAGGTGGGCGAACGCATCGTCATGGGCACCGGCCTGGGCATGACCGAATCGGGGCCGTTTGCGCTCTACATCACCAACCCACAAGTCAAGTCGGGCGACCTGGGCGTGCCCACCCCAGGCCTGCAGCTCAAGCTGGTGGACAGCGATGGCAAGGTCGAGGTGCGCTACCGCGGCCCCAACATCACGCCGGGCTACTGGCGCGCCCCGCAAGAAACGGCCGCCCACTTCGACGAAGAAGGCTTCTTCTGCAGCGGCGATGCCGTGCAGTGGATCGATGACAGCAACATCCACCTCGGCCTGCGCTTTGACGGCCGCATCGCCGAAGACTTCAAGCTGGCCACGGGCACCTTTGTGAGCGTGGGTCCGCTGCGGGCCAAGATCATCGCGGCCGGCGCCCCCTATGTGCAGGACGCCGTGCTGACCGGCATCAACCTCAAGGAGGTGGGCGCCCTGCTGTTCCCGACCCAGGCCTGCCGTGCCCTGAGCGGGCTGCCCGCTGACACGCCCTGGGCCGAGGTGTTGAGCAGCGCCCCGGTGCTGGCCAAATTCCAGCAGATCGTCGATGAGCTGGCCAGCCACGCCACCGGCAGCGCCAACCGCATCGCACGCGCCGCCCTGCTGGCCGAGCCGCCCTCGATCGACCGCGGCGAGGTGACCGACAAGGGCTCGATCAACCAGCGCGCCGTGCTCAAGCACCGCGATGCCCTGGTGCAGGGCCTGCACGAGGGCAGCCTGCCCCATATCTTCCAACCTCAAGGAAACTGACCATGGACATCCAAGGACAAGCCGCGCTCGTCACCGGCGGCGCATCGGGTCTGGGCGAAGCCACCGCCCGAGAACTGGCCCGCCTGGGCGCACGCGTGGCCGTGCTCGACGTGAATGCCGAACTGGCCGCCAAGGTGGCCGCCGACATCGGCGGCATCGCCTGCGTCTGCGACATCACCAACACCGACAGCGTGCAGGCCGCCCTGGCCCGCGCCACCGAGGCCCACGGCCCGGCCCGCATCCTGATGAACATCGCCGGCATCGGCACCGCCAAGCGCGTGGTGCAAAAGGATGGCAGCGCCGCACCGCTGGAAGACTTCAGCCGCGTGGTGACGGTGAACCTGATCGGGGCCTACAACATCAGCCGCCTGTTTGCCGCCCAATGCGCCAAGTTGACCCCGCTGGAAGACGGCGAGCGCGGCGTGATGATGTTCACCGCCTCGGTGGCCGCCTTCGATGGGCAGGTGGGCCAGCAAGCCTACAGCGCTTCCAAGGGTGGCCTGGTGGGCATGACGCTGCCGATGGCCCGCGATCTGGCGCAGCACGGCATCCGGGTCTGCACCGTGGCCCCGGGCCTGTTCGCCACGCCGCTGATGAAGCAATTGCCCGAGCCGGTGCAGGCCTCGCTGGCGGCCTCCATCCCCTTCCCTTCGCGCCTGGGCAAGCCCGAAGAATTTGCCCAACTGGCCTGCCACATCGTCACCAACGGCCACCTCAATGGCGAGGTGATCCGCCTCGATGGTGCCTTGCGCATGGCGCCGCGCTGAAATCGATCGATTCAGCAACTTTTCAAAAATAACGGAGACAAATCATGAGCAATCGTCGTCAATTCATCCAGGCCCTGAGCGCCCTCGGCGCCCTGGGCGGCAGCGGCCTGCTGGCCCCCAACGCCTTCGCCCAACTGGTCGACCAGTGCAAGATCTTCTACGGCTTTCCGGCCGGCAGTTCGGGCGACAGCGTGGCCCGCCGCGTGGGCGAGAAGATGGCTGGCACGGCCTTCAGCAAGAACCCCGCGGTCGTCGAGAACAAGCCCGGCGCCGGCGGCCGCATCGCCCTGGAATCGCTCAAGCCCGCACCCGCTGATGGCTCGGTGCTGGCCCTGTCGCCCTTCTCGGCCCTGGCCATCTACCCGCACATCTACAGCAAGATGAACTACGAGATGAAGGACTTCGTGCCTGTCTCGATCGGCGCCGTGATGCACCATGGCCTGGCCGTGGGCCCGCTGGTGCCGGCCAGCGTGAAGACGCTCAAAGACTTCCTGGCCTGGGCCAAGGCCAACCCCAAGGATGCCAGCTATGGCTCGCCGGGCGCCGGCTCCACGCCGCACTTTCTGGGCGCCCTGCTGGGCCTGAACAGCGGCGTCGAGATGCGCCACGTGCCCTACCGCGGCTCCATCCCCGGCGTGACCGACCTGGTGGGCGGGCAGATTGCCGCCATGCTGACCCCCAGCGGCGACTTCATCGCCAATGCCAAGGCCGGCAAGCTGCGCATCCTGGCCACCTCGGGCGAAAAGCGCTCGCCCTTCCTGCCCGACGTGGCCACCTTCGCTGAGCAGGGCTTTGCCGACCTGACCACCGAAGAATGGTTCGGCTTCTACGCCCCGGCCAAGACCCCTGCGCCGGTGGTTGCTGCAGCCAACGCCGCGATCAACGCTGCCCTCAAGGAGAAGATCGTGATCGACAGCCTGGCGCTGGTCGGCCTGATCGCCCAAGGCTCGACCGCCGAGGAGATGGGCCGCTCGCAAAAGCACGAGTTCGAGCGCTGGGGCCCCCTGGTCAAGCGCATCGGTTTCAGCGCCGAATCGTGATCGCGTGACCTCCTGATCCCGCCATGGGGCCCCGCGGGGCCCCTTGTTGTCTTAGCCCACCCACTTTCTCCGCACCATGTCTTCCTCTTACCAGCCCCGCCCCGCCGACAACGCCTTCTTGCTGTTCAACGTGCTGCAGGCGCCGCAGCAACTGGCGCCACTGTCCGCCCTGACCGAGGCCGACCAGGCCTTGATGGCGCAGGTGCTGGACGAAGCCGGCAAGTTTGTCGGCGAGGTGGTGGCCCCTTTGTCGCGTGACGGCGACGAGATCGGCTGCCGCTGGGAGGCCGGCCGCGTCACCACCCCACCGGGCTTTCGCGAGGCCTACCAGGCCTTCTGGCAGGCCGGCTGGCCCGCCCTGGCCGGCGCGGCGGAGGACGGTGGCCAGGGCCTGCCCTGGGTGCTGGAAGGCGTGCTTTATGAATGGCTGAGTGCCGCCAACCACGGCTGGACCATGGCACCGGGCCTGCTGCATGGCGCCTACGAATGCATCAAGCACCACGCCTCGGACGAACTCAAGGCGCGCTACCTCGACAAGGTGGCCAGCGGGGAGTGGCTGGCCACCATGTGCCTGACCGAACCCCATGCCGGCAGCGATCTGGGTCTGGTGCGCACCCAGGCGCAGCCGGTCGAAGACGGCAGGCTGCCCGGCGAACATCGACTCAACGGCAGCAAGATCTTCATCTCGGGCGGCGAGCACGATCTGACCGACAACATCGTGCACCTGGTGCTGGCCCGCCTGCCCGGCGCGCCGGCCGGGCCCAAGGGCCTGTCGCTGTTCCTGGCGCCGAAGTTCTTGCCAGATGGCTCGCGCAACGGCGCGCACTGTGATCGCATCGAAGAAAAAATGGGCCTGCACGGCAGCCCCACCTGCGTGATGCGCTTTGAAGACGCCACCGGCTGGCTGGTGGGCCAAGCCGGCGCCGGCCTGAACGCCATGTTTGTGATGATGAATGCGGCGCGTCTGCACGTGGCCCTGCAAGGGATCGGCCTGCTGGACGCCGCCTGGCAGAAGGCCGATGCCTACGCCCATGAGCGCCGCCAGATGCGCGCGCCCGGGCCCCGCCCCGCCTCGCGTGGCGACAAGGACAGCGCCGACCTGCTGATCGAGCACCCGGCCATGCGCCGCATCCTGGACGTGCAGCGGGCCTGGATCGACGGCGGCCGCCTGCTGGCCTACCGCACCGGTCTGGCCCTGGACATCGCCCGCCACCACCCCGACGCGGACGAGCGCGCCCAGGCCCAGCGCTGGTGCAGCCTGGTCACCCCGGTGTTGAAAGCGGCCTGGACGCACCAGGCCTTTTACGGCGCCAGCGAATGCCTGCAGGTGTTCGGCGGCCACGGCTACGTGCGCGAATGGGGCATCGAGCAGATCGTGCGCGACTCGCGCGTGGCCATGATCTATGAGGGCACCAACGAGATCCAGGCCATCGACCTGCTGCAGCGCAAGGTGCTGCCTGACGGCGGTGAGGCGTTGGGGGCCCTGCTGCTGTCACTGCGCGCCACCCTGGATGCCAGCCGCCCCTTCGATGCCGAGGTGCTGCGCCGTCTGGCCGAAATGCGTTACCTGAGCACCACGCTGGCCGCGGCCTGCGCAAATGACCCGATGCTGGCCAGCCTGAGCGCCGACGACTACCTGCGCGCCGTGGCCCTGGTGCTGCTGGCCTGGGCCTGGGCCCAGATCGAACACACCCCGGGCGCCGACGGCGCACGCTGGCAAGGGCCTTTGCAGGCACTGCAGCAGCGCGTGATGCCTGAGTTCGACATGCGACTGAAGATGATCCGCCAGCAGATCCCGGCCACCCCGCTGCACCCGGCCTGAGGCGGCCCCCCATCAGATCGGGGCCGCTGCAAGCCTCGATTCAGCCCCGGTCGACGCGCAGGCTCAAGCTGGCTCCAGGGGCAGCGCGGGCTCGTCGTACCGCAGCGGCTGCGCCAGCTCGACCCGGTTGCGCCCCCGACTCTTGGCCCGGTAAAGGGCCTTGTCGGCCGCAGCCAGCAGCTCACCCGGCAATTGCCCATGCTCCGGGTAGGACGCCACCCCCGCCGACAGCGTGATGCGCAGGCGCTGCCCTTCAATCAGCAACAGGGACGAAGCCAGGCTCTCGCGGTAGTGCTCAGCGCGCTGCAGCGCCGCCGCCACCGGCATGTTGGGCAGCATCAGCAGAAATTCCTCACCCCCATGGCGGCACACCACGTCACTGGCCCGCGAATCATGGCTCAGTAAAAATGCCACGCGCCGCAACACCTCATCGCCCACGGGGTGGCCTGCGTTGTCATTGACTTTCTTGAAGTGATCGATGTCGATCACGATCAGTGCCAGAGGCTGGCCCTCGCGTTGGCAGCGGATCAGCTCGCGGCCCAGCGTGGCATCCAGAAAGCGCCGATTGAACAGGCCGGTGAGCGAATCCCGGTTGGCCTGCTCGCTGAGGCGCACCTGCAGCACCTGGTTCTCGGCCAATTGACGCTGGAGCGCCCGCTCGCTGTCGGTCAGGCGCAGGCGGATCGCATGCAGCTTGCGGGTGCGGTCGTTGGCGCCATGGGCAAAGGCCAGCAGGTAACCCGACAAGGCCAGCATGCACAAGGCTGTCGGCACCGGGGCCAGATCAGGCTGAAAGCGAAAGCCATGCACCAGCACGGCCAAAACCGCTCCGCCCCCCTGCAGCAACACGGAGATCAGCAGGCCCCTGGGGCCCTTGAAGGCCGCCAGGTTCATGGCACCGCAGACACACAGGGCATAGGCCAGCCACAGAGGCGCCCCCAGCCAGGCCACCCAAAAGCCGATGGCCAGTGAATCGACGGTCAGTGTTCTCAATTCAAAGGCCAGTGGATCCTTGGCCAGGCGGGCCAGCAGATAGGCCAGTTGGGGGTACAGCACAAACTGCAGGCCCAAACCAGCCCACCAGAACCAGGGCCAGGGGCTTGCCCACCACTGCCATGCGACCACCACCATCACCGCAAGCCAGGACACGGCGCGGTTGCGGTAATTCATGCGAACCACCCAATGCGGGGGGCGTGGCGGAAAGGGCGACATGGGCAGCAGACAGGCCAGATATCAGAGTCTTCAACTGTATCAGTTGGTAACCAAACCTGCACCCGGACTGAAGGCCTTGCAAAGCGGCCCACAGGCCGTTGCCAGCGCCACCCCATGGCCGCAATTTTGTGGGTGCCAGCCCTCGCCCCGGCAGCGAGGCCGCGCCCTCAAGACCACTCATCAAGCCTGAGCAGCAACAGGTCCGACACATCGTGTGAGGCAATGTAAGTAATTTCAATTTTTAGCGGCAAATCTTGACGCTTTAAAGGCAGTTCTTAGCATCTGACGAACGAAAGAAAGACCACAACCGCGATAGGGGACTTTATGAATTTCACTCGCCGTCAATGGATGGGGGCCAGCGCCGTCGGCCTGCTGGGGGCCCTGGGAGCCGGGACCAGGCTGTCACCGCTGGCGCAGGCCATGGCCGCCACGTCGCCAGAGGCTGCAGGCCTGGACGGGCTTGCCTCGTTCACTGGACAAGTCACCCATGCGACCCACTACGGGCCCTTGATCGCCACGGTCCAGAACGGCCGGCTCGTCAAGGTGGAGGCCCAGGCGACCGACAAGCGCCCCACCCCCATGCTGACCGAGGGCGTGCTGGATCGGACCTACGACAAGACCCGCATCGCGGGCCCGATGGTGCGCAAGTCCTACCTGGAGTGGGAAATGAACGGGCGCAAGGGCAGCAACAAACCTGAGCTGCGCGGGCGCGACGAATGGGTGCAGGTGAGCTGGGACACCGCACTGGGTCTGACCGCCAAGGCCATCCTGGACACCATCGAAAAGCACGGCAATGAGGGCTGCTTTTCCAGCTCCTACGGCGGTTGGTCCCATGCGGGCATCTTCCGGCCCAACGTGCTGCAGGGGCGCTTTTTCAACCTGCTGGGCGGCTCGTCGATCACCACGGGCGACTACTCGGCCGGTGCAGGGCAGATCATCATGCCGATGGTCATCGGCGACATGGAGGTCTACTCCGCCCAGACCGCCTGGGAACAACTGCGCGATCACACCGAACTGGTGGTCTTCATCGGTTGCGACCCCGACAAGAACAACCGCATCGAGTACACCGTCTGCGATCACGAGATGTATGCCGGCTGGGATGCCATCAAGCAGGCCGGCTGCCGCTTCGTCTCCATCAACCCGCAACTCACCACCACCGACGAGAAGATGGGCTCGGAATGGGTGCGCATCATCCCCAACACCGACACCGCGCTGTTCCTGGCCATGGGCTACCACCTCATCAGCCAGAACAAGCACAACCAGGCGTTCATCGACCGGTACACCGTCGGCTTCGATCGCTACCGTGCCTACCTCGAAGGCAAGGACGCCGATGGCTCGCCCCCCAAGACGCCCGAATGGGCCGCGGCCATCACAGGCATCCCGGCCGCCAAGATCCGCGCACTGGCCGAGTTGATGGCCTCCAAGCGCACCCAGCTGTGCGGCTCGTGGGCCATCCAGCGCGCCCACCACGGCGAGATGCCTTACTGGGCCATCGTCAACTTTGCCTGCATCCTGGGCAACATCGGCCTGCCGGGTCAGGGCGTGGGCTTCTCGTGGCACTACGGCGGTGGCGGCATGGCTCAATCGGGTGGCACGGCACCCACAGGGCTGTCGCAGGGCCGCAATCCGGTCCGCAAGATCTGCCCTGCCTCACGCATCAACGACATGCTGCTCAACCCCGGCAAAGAGTTCACCTACAACGGCAGTCGCTACACCTACCCCGAGGTCAAGCTGATCTACAACGCAGGCAACAACCTGTTCTCGCACCAGCAAGACCTGAACGAACTGGCCCGGGCCCTCCAGACCGTGGACACCTACATCTGCCAGGAACCCTGGTGGAATGGCTCGGCACGCTGGGCTGACATCGTGCTGGCGGCCACCACCACCCTGGAACGCAACGACATCTCCTCGGCCGGCACCTACAGCATCGACAAGGTCTATGCGATGAAGCAGGTGGTTGCACCGCAGCACGATGCGCTGGACGACTTCGAGATCTTCCGCCGCCTGTCTGCACTGTGCGGGGTCGAATACGCCTTCACAGAAGGCAAAACGGCACTGGACTACGTCAAGACGGCCTACGAGGCCAGCAGTGCGGCCAAACACACGCCGTTTGACCAATTCTGGGCCGAAGGCATCGCTCGCATTCCCGTGCCCGCAGCGGCTCATCAGTGGGTGCGTCATGGCGACTTCCGTCAGGACCCGCAAAAGCATCCGCTGCACACCACCAGCGGCAAGGTGGAGATGTACTCCAGCACGATCGAGAAAATGAACATTCCCGACATGCCACCCATGCCCAAATGGCAAGCCCCTGCCGAGTACCTGGGCAACGCCCGCAAGGGCCAGGTGCATGTGGTCAGCCCGCACCCCTACTGGCGCCTGCACTCGCAGATGAACAACTCCGAAACGCTGCGCAAGCGCTACACGGTACAGACCCGCGAGCCCCTGACCCTCAGCCCCGAGGACGCCAAGGCACACGGCATCCAGGATGGCGATCTGGTGGAGCTCTACAACGAGCGCGGTGCCGTGGTGGTCGGCGCCCGGGTGTCCGACAAGATCATGCCCGGTGTGGTCAGCCTGTACGAAGGCGCCTGGCCACAGCTGGACAGCAAGGGGCGCTGCAACAACGGCCTGATCAACTTCCTGACCTCCAGCCGCCAGGCCAGTGGCCTGACCCAGGCCACGACAGCCAACACCTGTGTCGCCTCGATCCGCAAATGCACCGATGCTGACCCCGGCGGCACCCGGGCCTTTCAGCCGCCTAGGATCACGCGCAGCGATGTCCACTTTGACGAGAAGTTCTTCGGTGCCGACCGGGCATTTGCCTTGCGTGAAAAAGCCACGGCCTCGTTGACGCCAGCCGAAAAGATCTTCTACCAACGCTGCACGGTCTGCCACGGCCCACGCGATCCAGGCCAGTTCACCGAAAAGCAATGGCTGGGCATCACGCCCAGCATGTTCCAACGGGCCGGACTGAACGATGACGAACGCAAGATGGTGCTCGACTTCCTGCTGAAGAACGCCAAGCACTGAGCGCCCCCCCTATCCCCTCCATCCCACCCCATCCCCTGCACCCATCCCTAGAAGGAGTTCTGACATGTACCGTGTTTCATTGATTTTGGCCGCCGCCCTGGCGGCAGCCCCCGCCATGGCCGACCAGGCCCTGGCCACCAGCAAGGCCTGCATGGCCTGCCACTCGGTCGACAAGAAAATGGTCGGCCCGGCCTTCAAGGATGTGGCGGCCAAGTACGCGGGCCAGAAAGACGCCCCGGACAAACTGGCCGCCAAGGTCATCAAAGGCGGCTCAGGTGTCTGGGGACCGGTGCCGATGCCACCCAATGCACAGGTCAACGAGGCCGACGCCAAGAAGCTGGTGAACTGGGTGTTGTCACAGAAGTAAGCCCCGCCCAAGCGCCCGCTCCCAAGCGGGCGCAGCCTCCCCCCGGCCCTGGCGGTCGCGGCCCGAGCGCCGGGCTGGGCAGGCCGTGTGCCTGGGGTGGCAGGCGTCAGGCCAGAAAACGCTGCGCCAGCAAGGCCCAGTAAGCCGCCCCTCGCACCAGGTTGCGGTCATTGAAGTCATAGCCCGGGTTGTGCACCATGCAGGCACAGTGCCCGGCAAACGGGTGGCCTGCATCTTGCCCGTCACCATTGCCGATCAGCAGGTAGCTGCCCGGCACTTTTTCAAGCATGAAAGCAAAGTCTTCGCTGCCCGGCAGGGCCGGTGCCTGCAGCGTGACCTGCTGCGGCCCGATCAGCTCCAAAGCCACCTCGCGCGCCAGCGCGGTCTCGGCCGCCGTGTTGACCAGCACGGCATAGCCATCGCGGTAGTCAACCGTGGCCGAACAGCCAAAGCTCGCGGCCTGCGCCTGGGCCAGCGCGGTGATGCGCTCGCGCAGCAGGGTTCGCACCTGGCGGTCCAGGGCGCGCACACTGAGTTTGAGCGTGGCGGTCTCGGGGATCACGTTGTTGGCCTGCCCGGCGTGGAAGGACCCCACCGTGACCACCGCCATGCCCAGGGGGTCGACGTTGCGCGACACCACCGTCTGCAGGGCCATCACCAGGCTGGCCCCGGCCACCACGGGGTCGGCGGCGCGGTGCGGCATGGCGCCATGCCCCCCCATGCCATGCAGGGTGATCTCGACATAGTCAGACGAGGCCATGGCCGGGCCTTCGCGCAGGGCCAGATGCCCTTGCGGGTAGCCTGGCATGTTGTGCATGGCAAACACGGCATCGCAAGGGAACTGCTCGAACAAGCCATCCTGCATCATCCGAACCGCACCGCCCAGCCCCTCTTCGGCGGGCTGAAAGATCAGGTTCAGCGTGCCATCAAATCGCTCTGACTCGGCCAGCAGTTTCGCCGCCGCCAGCAGCATGGCCGTGTGCCCATCGTGCCCGCAGGCGTGCATCACCCCCGCGTGCTGGCTGGCGTGGGGCAGGCCACTGGTCTCGGTGATGGGCAGGGCGTCCATGTCGGCGCGCAGGCCCAGGCGCCGGGTGCCCCTGCCGCGGCGCAGTTGGCCCACCACCCCGGTGCCGCCCAGACCACGGGTGACCTGATAACCCCAGCGCTGCAGGGCTTCGGCCACGCGCTCGCTGGTGCGGTGCTCCTCAAAGCCCAGTTCGGGGTGTTGGTGGATGTCGCGGCGCCAGGCCTCGAACTCGGGGGCCAGGGCCTGGGCACTCGCCAGCAGGTCAGCAATGTCGATGCTCATGTCCCGGTCCTTACTGGGGCTGCAGCTGGATGGTCTTGGCCAGGGCCCTGAACTGAGCTGTGCCATCGGCATAAGCCTGCGCGGCCTCCTGCAGGCTCAGGGGGCGTGACACCTGCTGGCTCTGGGCCTCCAGCCCGGCGCGCACAGCGGGATCCGACAAGGTGGCGGTGAGCGCCTTGTACAGCGTCTGCACAATGGGTTCAGGCGTGTCCTTGCGCACGAAGTAACCGGTCCAGAGCTTGTAGCTGAAGTCTTTCAAGGCCCGGCTCTCGCGCAGCGTGGGCACCTGCTTGAGGCCCTCCAGCCGCTCCTCACTGAGGGTGGCGACAAACTTGAGGCGCCCCTGCTGCACCATCTCGAGCTGCGCCTTGCCAAACACGGTGATGAAAATGTCGACCTGGCCCCCCATCAGGTCCGTGAAGGCCGGTGCCCCGCCCTTGTAAGGCACATGGGTCATGGGCACGCCCAGGGTGTGCGACATGTGCTCGCCCATGAAATGGTAGAACGAGCCCGGCCCCACGCTGGCATAGGTGAGCGGGCGCCCCTCGCGGGCCACCCGGGCGGCATAGGCGGCCAGTTCGTCGCCATTGCTGACGGGCAGGTCAGCACGCGCGATGACGGCCAGCGGGGCCACCGAGATCATCTGCAGCAGGCGGAAGTCCTCGCTCTTGAACTTGACGGCCGCGTTGGCCAATGGCGACAGGATCAGCTCATTGGGCGACCCCTGAAACAGCAGGTAGCCGTCGGCAGGCGCAGTCAGGGTCTTCTGGGCTGCAATCGCGCCACTGACACCCCCCAGGTTCTCGACCACCACCGGCTGACCCAGGTGCTTGCCCAGGGCCGTGTTCACGGTGCGCGCGATGACATCAGACACCCCACCCGCAGGGTACGGCACCATCAACGTGACGGGGCGCTGCGGAAAGCTCTGGGCCCAGCTGCCGCCAGCCAGGGTCACGGCCGCCAGGGCCAGGCCGGTTTTCAGGGACGCACGACGAAGAATCGATTTCATGGGGTTCCTTGCCATCAAGTAAGAGATGAGGAGTCCATGCTAGAAATGCTCAGAAGATGTGTCCAATGCATAATTTTCCTGAAACCCATTCAATCACCTCATACCAAAGCCATGGACCTGCGCCAACTCCAGCATCTGATCTGCCTGGCTGAAACGGGCTCGTTCAGTCGGGCTGCCGAACAACTGCACCTGACCCAATCGGCCCTGAGCCGCAGCATCCAGGCCCTGGAGCGCACGCTGGATGCCCGGCTGATCGACCGGCTGGGCAAACGCAACGAGCTCACGCCGCTGGGCGAGGTGGTGGTCACGCATGGGCGACGCATGTTGTTCGAGGCCGACGAACTGAAGGAGAACCTGAAACGCCTGGCCCAGGGGGGGCTGGGCTCGCTGCGGCTGGGCCTGGGCTCGGGCCCTGGGGCCTTGCTGATGACGCCCTTGCTGAGCCACATGGCGCGCGAGCACCCCGCGGTGCGGGTCAGCGTCTCGCGCGGGCCCACCGAGCTTCAGTTGCAGATGCTGCGCGCGCGCCAACTCGATGCGCTGGTCATCGACCTGCGCCGCGTGGTACCCGCCGACGATCTGCAGATTGAATCTCTGATCGAACTGAGCGCCGGCTTCATCTGCCGTGCCAGCCACCCTCTGGCCGGGCGCGGCAGCCTGGCCTTTGATGAACTGCTGGCCTACCCGATTGCCACCACCCCGCTGAGCGATGAGGTGGCCCGCCTGCTGGTCGACCGGTATGGCGTGCAGGCCCACCCGGAGCGCCTGGCCTCGCTGCGCTGTGAAGATGTGAGCAGCCTGGTGGACACGACCCTGAACACGGATGCGATCTTTTTGGGCGTGCAGGCGGCTGCCAAGGCCCACCTGCAATCAGGCGCGCTGGTGGCCCTGCCCGTGCACCCCCCTCTGCTGGCCACGGCACGCTTCGGCCTCATTACCCTGCGCGGGCGCACCCCTTCGCCGGTCATGCACCTGCTGCGCCAGTTTGTGGACCAGCACCTTTGCGAGTGAGGGCGCGGTGGCGATCGGCACGCCCGAGACAGGGCCGGTCATAGACAGGTCACTGGCAGGTAAAGGCCCCGCTGATGCCCGGTTAAGGTCTGTTGAAGCGCTGACATCCTGTCACATAATCAACGCCACCCATGAAATTAGCGCCCGTCAGCTTCAGCAACATTCCGCTCGGTCGCCCGCTGCCCTTCGGCCTGCACAATGCCGACGGGACCTTGCTGGCCAGTCGCGGCTACATCTTCACCGAACGCGAGGCACTGGACACCCTGGCGGCCCACGGCACCCTGTTTGTCGACCCACAGGAGGTGCGCCAGTACCGCCGTGCGATGGAGGCCCAGATGCATGCGATGGTGAACGACAAAAACACCACGCTGGGCCAGATTGCCGACACCCAGATCATGGCGCCGGATCTGATGACCGCCGCCCCCAAGACGACGGACGAATACAGCGACGCCGACGCCCCGATCGACTGGCTGGACATGCAAAGCCGCGCCAACGCGATCATGCGCGACCCGCGCAGCCAACGCTTCATGTTCCGCCTGGACAAGCTGCAACGCGACCTCAGCCGCATGCTGCGCAGCAACCCCGACACGGTGCTGTTTGCGCTGATCCACCTGACGGCCAGTGAGACCCGCTTCTACAGCGCCACCCATGCCATGCTGGTGTGCGCCATGTGCTCGCTGGCCGCGCGCGACGTGCTGAACTGGTCGCCCGAGCTGGAGACCTCGATGGTGCGGGCCTGCCTGACCATGAACATCGGCATGACCGAGCTGCAGGACCAGTTGACCCAGCAGCACGACCCGCCCACACCCGAACAACGTGCCGTGATCGACCAGCACCCCGAGCGTTCGGTGAATCTGCTGCGTGACCGCGGCGTGCAGGATGCCGTCTGGCTGGATGCCATCAGCCTGCACCACGACGCCATGGCGGGCCCTTTGGGCGGGCGCAGCGCGGCCGAGCAGATCGCCCGGCTGATCCACCGGGCTGACGGTTTCGCGGCCCGCTTGTCACCTCGGGCCACACGCCCTCCCATGGCGCCGTCGGCAGCCATGCATGCCACCTATTTCGATGAGCGCAAGAAGGTGGATGAGGCCGGCGCCTCACTGATCAAGGCCGTGGGCATCTACCCCCCGGGGTCGTTCGTGAAACTGGCCAGCAACGAGGTGGCGACCGTGGTGCGCCGTGGCGCCAACACCCTCACACCGCGCGTGGCCGTGCTGGTGAACCGCGAAGGCATGCCCATGCTGGAGCCGGCCATCCGCGACACGCGGGTGAGCGATTTCCGCATCCTGTCGAGCGTGAACTACCGCGACATCCGGGTGCGGACGGACCTGGTGCGCCTGCTGGCGTTGACTTAGCCCCCAGAGCTTGATCCCCCCTGAGCCGCCTTCGGCGCCACCGTGCGGCCGCGAGACGCGGACGCTCTTCGCCCTGTCCAGCCCTGCGCAGGCAGGCCTGGAGCCGCAGGGCTCAGCCCCCAAGGGGGACGACACCCATGGCCTGGCAAAGCCAGCTCCATGGTGTCCGCTGGCATGGCCTGCTCCGCGGCCCTTTGAACGGTGAGGCCGGTGCTCGCTCAGACTCCATGCTCAACACCCGGCATCAGCGTTGGGCACTTGATCCCGCCCCAGAGACGGGAGACTCCATCTGTCCTACAAAGCGCTCAATAGTGAGGCGGCAGTTCGTCGCGCAGGCTGGTGCCGCGCTGCACGCCGCTGTCGGGGGTCTGGCGGCGCAGTTCGTGCACTTCGCGGATCAGGGCATCAATCTGCTCCTGCTGGCGGAACACGGTCTGGTTGAGTTGTTCCAGCAGGTCTTCGTTGAAGCTGGTCTTGATTTCCAGCTCGGTCAGCCGGCTGTCGATGTGGGCAGGGATATCCATGCCCCGATTGGACCTGAAAAATCAGCGCCGCAGATGACAAAACCCCACACCTGCGAGGCAGGTGTGGGGTGGCGTCGTTCAATTCAAATCAACTCAGCGCGGCTCAGGCGATCGCCGGGGTGCGGATCAGGTGATCGAAGGCACTCAAGGCGGCCTTGGCACCGTCTCCTGCCGCGATCACGATCTGCTTGTAAGGCACCGTGGTGCAGTCCCCCGCAGCCAGCACGCCGGGCAGGTTGGTCTGGCCCTTGGCGTCGACCACGATCTCGCCGAAGCGCGACAGCTCGACCGTGCCCTTGAGCCACTCGGTGTTGGGCACCAGGCCGATCTGCACAAACACCCCCTCGAGGGCCACCAGTTGCTCTTCGCCGCTGACGCGATCCTTGTAGCGCAGGCCATTGACCTTGCCGTAGGCCCCGGTGATCTCGGTGGTCTGGGCATTGGTGTGCACCACCACATTGGGCAGGCTGTGCAGCTTCTTGACCAGCACGGCGTCAGCCTTCAGCTCAGGCGCAAACTCGATCACGGTCACGTGGCGAACCACACCGGCCAGATCGATGGCCGCCTCGATACCCGAGTTGCCGCCACCAATCACCGCCACGTCCTTGCCCTTGAACAAGGGGCCATCGCAGTGCGGGCAATAGGCCACGCCCTTGTTCTTGTACTCGGCCTCGCCGGGCACGTTGACATTGCGCCAGCGTGCGCCTGTCGACAGGATCACGGTCTTGGCCTTGAGGCTGCCGCCATTGGCCAGCACCACCTCGGTCAAACCGCCGGGCTGGGCAGCGGGGATCAGCTTGTCGGCGCGCTGCAGGTTCATGATGTCCACGTCGTAGGCCCGGGTGTGGGCCTCCAGGGCCGCGGCGAACTTGGGGCCATCGGTCTCGAGCACCGAGATGTAGTTCTCGATGGCCAGCGTGTCGTTGACCTGGCCGCCGAAACGCTCGGCCGCCACCCCCACGCGGATGCCCTTGCGGGCCGCGTACACCGCCGCGGCGGCGCCGGCCGGGCCTCCGCCTACCACCAGCACATCGTACGGGGCCTTGGCCGACAGCTTGGCGGCGTCGCGGGCCGCAGCACCGGTGTCCAGCTTGGCCACGATCTCTTCCACGGTCATGCGCCCCGAGGCAAACACGTCGCCATTCAGGAACACCATGGGCACGGCCATGATTTCGCGGCGCGTGACTTCCTCCTGGAAGGCACCGCCTTCGATGACGGTGGTCTTGATGCGCGGGTTGAGGATGGCCATGAGCGACAGCGCCTGCACCACGTCCGGGCAGTTGTGGCAGCTCAGGCTCATGTAGACCTCGAAGTTGTAATCGCCATCCAGGGCCTGGATCTGCTCGATCACATCTGCCTCGACCTTGGGCGGGTGACCACCGGTCCACAGCAGCGCCAGCACCAGCGAGGTGAACTCATGGCCCAGCGGCAGACCGGCAAAGCGCAGTTGGCTGCTGCTGCCCACGCGCTGCAGGCTGAACGAGGGACGGCGGGCATCGCTGCCATCGGTGCGCAGGCTGATCTTGTCAGCACGCAGCGACTGGATGGTCTGCAGCAGTTGCAGCATCTCGCGGGCGGTGTCGCTGTCGTCGAGGGACGCCACCAGCTCAAACGGTTGCGTCACGCGCTCCAGGTAGGCGGCGAGTTGGGTCTTGAGTTGGTCGTCGAGCATGATGGCTTCCTTCTTGAATTCGGTTGGGGGCGCTGCGGACAGGCACCGGGGACATCCACCGGGGCGCGCGCCAATTTTTGGGCGAAAAAAAGCCGGACGGCATGGCGCAGGGCCATGACGCTGTCCGGCGGGGGAGCACGCCGCGGCGTGCTCGGCCGTCATCCGGCAGTGACTTAGATCTTGCCGACCAGGTCGATCGACGGAGCGATGGTCTTGGCGCCTTCATTCCACTTGGCGGGGCAGACTTCGCCGGGGTGAGCGGCGGTGTACTGGGCAGCCTTCAGCTTGCGCACGGTTTCCTTGACATCGCGAGCGATTTCGTTGGAGTGGATTTCGCTGGTCTTGATCAGCAACTCGGGGTTGATGATGAAGGTGCCGCGCAGTGCCAGGCCTTCTTCAGGGATGTGCACGCCGAAAGCGTTGGTCAGGGCGTGGGTCGGGTCGCCGACCAGGGGGAACTTGGCCTTGCCGACAGCAGCCGAGGTTTCGTGCCAAACCTTGTGCGAGAAGTGGGTGTCGGTGGTGACGATGTAGACCTCGGCGCCAGCCTTCTGGAATTCAGCGTAGTTGTCGGCGGCGTCTTCGATTTCGGTCGGGCAGTTGAAGGTGAAGGCGGCCGGCATGAAGATCAGAACCGACCACTTGCCCTTCAGGCTTTGCTCGGTGACTTCGATGAACTTGCCATTGTGGAAAGCCTGGGCCTTGAAGGGTTGGACTTGGGTGTTGATCAGGGACATTGCTGTTTCCTCACTTGGGGTTGGTTGAACGACAGCCGTGACTTTATCGCAGCCGAAGCCATTGAGCCCATTAATTGATCGTATTCATACGATTACATATAACTATCATTGGGCGCCATTTGTCACCACAGAGTCACAAGCCGCTGCAGTCGGCCCTGGGCTTGCCGCCACAATGGCGGCATGGCTACGAAGAAACCTGCCCCCTCTGTTGCCGTGGAAAGCGTGGACACCCGCTACCTCGAAACCCTGATGGGCTACAACGCCCGCCGCGCCGCACTGACGATCATCGAGGTCTTCATGGAGCGCATGTCGGTCTATGGACTCAAGGTGGTCGACTTCTCGGTGCTGTCACTGGTCGCGCACAACCCGGGCATCACCTCGCGCCAGTTGTGCACCACCCTCAACATCCTGCCGCCCAACCTGGTCGGCATCATCGCCAGCATGGACCGGCGCGGCCTGATCGAGCGCAGGCCCCACCCCAGTGATGGCCGGGCGATGGGTCTGCACCTGACTGACGCCGGCCTGGCCTTGATGAAAGACGCCGAACAGACCGCCGCCGACCTCGAAGACGATGCCACCAGCCGGCTCACGGCCAACGAACGCAAAACCCTGATCCGGCTGCTGCAGAAGATCTACCTCTGACCCGCCCGAGCGCCAGCCAGCGCCCGGATCCGGGCTTGATTCAGGCTGAATCGGCAGCTATGAAAGACGTAGCAGACTGTGCAATTTGGGCTATAGTCGCGCCGTGATGGCAGGCGACCGCCCGATGCGCCCGCCCGTCCAGCGCATCAGCCGGAGATTGCGACCATGAGTGCCAAGGAAGTCAGCGCCATCAGCCAGTTGTTCGACCTGCTTGAATCGCGTTATGCATTGCGCGTGTTGTGGGCCTTGCGCGACGAACACGCCCAGACCTTCCGGCTGCTGCAGGACAGCGTCGGTGGCATCACCCCCAACACCCTCAACACCCGGCTGAAAGAACTGCGCGAGGCCGGTCTGGTCGACCACGGTCCCAGCGGCTACCTGGTCACGGACAGTGGCAAGGACCTGCTGCGGCGCCTGCACGATGTGCAACCCTTTGCCGCTCGCTGGGCGGCCCACCGGGCCCGGCGCACCGCCTAGGCACGACCCTCCCAGCCGGGGCGCGTCCTGGGTTTCAGGGATAATCCTGGCTCTCGAATTGAAGCACTTGACGCAAGGAAATCCAATGCCCACCACTCCCTCTGGCCTGCAATACGAAGACACCACGGTTGGCGAGGGCGCAGCAGCGCGCGCCGGCGTCGAGGTGATCGTGCACTACACCGGCTGGCTCTACGAAAACGGCGTTCAAGGCGCCAAGTTCGACTCCAGCGTCGACCGCAACGACCCGTTTGAATTCGCCCTGGGGGCCGGCATGGTCATCAAGGGTTGGGACGAAGGCGTGCAGGGCATGAAGGTTGGCGGCAAACGCACCCTGATCATCCCGCCCGAGCTGGGCTACGGTGCGCGCGGTGCGGGCGGCGTGATCCCGCCCAACGCCACCCTGAAATTCGATGTCGAGCTGCTGGGTGTGGAATCCCCCGAATCGGCCAGCGCCGACCTGCAGATCGTGGACACCGTGGTCGGTGACGGTACCGAGGCCGTGGCCGGCCGCAAGGTGCGTGTGCACTACACCGGCTGGCTGTACAACAGCGGCGCCCAAGGTGCCAAGTTCGACTCCAGCGTGGACCGCAATTCGCCGTTTGAATTCCACCTGGGTGCCGGCATGGTCATCAAGGGCTGGGATCTGGGCGTGCAAGGCATGAAAGTGGGTGGCAAGCGCACCCTGATCATCCCGGCCAAGCTGGGCTATGGTGCCCGCGGCGCCGGTGGCGTGATCCCGGGCAATGCCACCCTGAAGTTCGACGTCGAACTGCTGGCTGTCGCCTGAGCCTGATCCCGGGCCCGGAGCGCTCAGCCCAGCAGGGCGCGCTCCAGGGCCCGGTACTGGGTGGCCCCCACCGCTTCGCGGATGCGCGGCGCCACCGACAGCAGGGCCTGGTAATTGCCCGCAGCCTCCACCGCCAGGTTGAGGCGAAACCCCCGCAAGCCCAGAGAGGCCGTCAGCGCCACCGCCACCGGGTAGGCGTCATTGAAACGCTGGCGCTCGCTGCGAGCACTGTCATGCGGCAGCAGGGACAATGAAAAATCAACCGCGGCCTCCCCCTCTTCGAAGGGTTCTGGCCCCTTGGGCAAAGGGCTGGCCACCGACTCGACCGCGACCGGGCTGACCTGGGCCAGCAAGCCCGACGCCAGCATGTGCCGGACATCGGCCTGGGTGATGCCCAGCGCGGTGGTGGCCAGCAGGACCTCATCCAGCCGCCGCACCCCGTCAAACAGGATGAAGGCAGACCGCTGACGAGGCGTCAGCACCGGGTCGCGTGCCTTGAAAAGGCGTTGACCCAATTCGGTCTTGGTATAGATCATCGGCAGTGTGCGTTGCGGGAACAGGTCTGTGCAGGCCCACCGGGGCCTGCCGCATTGTCAGCCCAGATTGGCATGCGCTGGGGGGCTTTTGTATTGGGGTTTTTCCATAAGCAGGCCCGTTGGCAGGCCACGCTCAGCTGTGCACTTCAAGAACCTGGCTGGGTCGACGCGGCGTGAGCGCACTGACCAACCCGATGACGGCAAAGCCCACCGGCACACCAAACACGCCGGCCGACACCGGCTGGATGCCGTACCAGAGGCGGGGCCCGGGGGGCCAGCCCAGCCAGAGCATGAGCGTGGCCGAATTGGACAGCAGGTAATACACCGTGACCGCCAGGCCCGCCAGCATGCCGACCACCGCCGCCTGCCGGGTGGTGCGCCGCCAGAAGATGCCCAGCACCATCGCCGGCAGCAGGGCCGATGCTGCCAGCGAAAACGAAGCCGACACCAGGGGCAGGATCTCGGACGGCTTGAGCGCCGCAATGAAGGCCGCCAGCATGGCCACGGCCAGCAGCACGAACTTGGACAGGATCACGCGCCGCTCGCCCAGCGCGACCTTGGAGGCCGCCTTGCGGAACAAGTGCAGGTCATGCACCAGCGCATTGCTGATGGTCAGCAGCAGACCGTCCGCGGTCGATAGCGCCGCCGCCAGGCCGCCCGCCGCCACCAGGCCCGACAGCACATAGGGCAAGCCGCCGAGCTCCGGGGTGGCCAGCATCACGATGTCGGCCCCCAACCTCAGTTCGGCAAACTGCAGCAACCCATCGCCATTCACGTCGCTCACCGACACCAGGGAAGGGTCCACCTTGGACCACTGCACGATCCAGGTCGGCAAGGCCCCGAATGTGCTGCCCACCAGGTTGTTCATGATCTCGAACTTGACCAGCACCGCCAGCGCGGGCGCACTCAGGTACAGCAAGGCAATGAACACCAGCGACCAGGCCACCGAGGTGCGCGAATCGGCCACCGTGGGCGTGGTGCAGTATCGGATCAACAGGTGCGGCAAGCCCGCCGTTCCGGCCATCAGACAGAACATCAGCGCCAGAAAGTTGAGGCGAGACAGGTGAAACGCTTCGCGCTCGGCTGGCGTGCCTTCCGGGTCACCGGCAAAGGCCTGGCTGTGCCTTGGCATGCCCCCGAGCGGGGTGGCGCGCTCGCGGTTCTCCTGGATGGCCCGGGTCCATTGTTCGCGGGCGGCAGCGGCGTCGCGTGGCAGACTGGCCACCTCGCGGGTGGCAGCCACGATGCTGGCCACATCGGCATTGCGCTGGCGCAGTTCACGCAGGTGTTCCTGGGCAGCCTGGCGCTCGCGCACCAAAGACTGCGGAACGTTGTTCAGATTGGCTTCGTACTCGTGCGACCGGCGCAGGAACTCAGCCGCCACCTGCCGCTCGGCCGGTGAATCGATGAGCTGTTGCTCCAGCGCCTCGATCTTGGCCAGCTGACGCCCATACACCAGAGGGGCCAGCGGATTGCCCAATTGCTTGTACGCCAGCCAGGACACCGGGATCAGAAAGGCCAGCAGCATGATGATGTACTGAGCCACCTGGGTCCAGGTGATGGCCCGCATGCCCCCGAGAAAGGAACACAGCAGCACGCCGCCCAGGCCCAGCATGATGCCGATCTCGAACTGCACGCCGGTCAGGCGCGAGGCGATCAGGCCCACGCCGTAGATCTGGGCCACCACGTAGGTGAAAGAGCACACCACCGCCGCCAGCGCCGCAATCACGCGAGGCCAGCGCCCACCAAAGCGCTGCTCGAACAGATCGGGCACGGTGTAGAGGTTCATGCGCCGCAGGTAGGGCGCGATCAGCATGGCCACCAGACAAAATCCGCCGGTCCAGCCCAGCACATAGGCCAGCCCGCCGGGCTGCCCTTCGGTGCCCGAAAACCCCTGCAGGTAAAGAGCACCAGCCAGGCTGATGAAAGAGGCCGCGCTCATCCAGTCGGCCGCCGCCGCCATGCCATTGAAGAACGGCGGAATGCGCCGCCCGGCCACGTAATAGTCTTCGGCGTCGGTGGTTCGGCTGTAAATGCCGATGCCGGCACACACCATCACACTCGAAAACAGGAAGATGGGGCCGATCCAGCGCCGCGACAGCCCCTGCTGTTCGGCCCAGCCCATCAGAAGCAGAAAGCCCAGCAGGCCCAGGACAAACAGGCCCAGGATGCGGTACAGGCGGCGCTCGTAGCGACGCCGCACACCCGAATCTGCCAACACCGCCGGCCGCTCCGGCATCAGTCGGCCTCGGCACCAACCCCTGCAGGGGGCTGGGCGCTGCGGCGGTCGGCGCGGTTGAGAACGCAGGCATACAGCACCACGATGGCGATGAACACCAGCACGGCCCCCTGCGAGGCCATCCAGTAGCCCAGCGATCCGCCCCAGGCGGGCAAGGGCCATTGCTGCAGATCACGGGCGAAGTAACAGGCCCCAAAGGACACCGCCGCCCACACGCCCAGGAGCGAGGCCCGCAACCACCAGAAGCGGTGTTGGGTCAGCACAGCCGGGGTCGGCGCAGAGAGTTCGGAAGCCACGGGTGGAGACATGCCCGCATGATCGCACCGGATACCGCCCGTCAGGCCTAGGTCTTACCCCGGCGACGGCGGCTCCGATGCCCCCTCATGCACTGGCTCAGAGGCCGGCCAGGCGTTTCCAGGTGTCGATCACGCTGTCCGGGTTGAGCGAGATCGAGGCGATGCCCTGATCCGCCAGCCACTGGGCAAAGTCGGGGTGGTCGCTGGGGCCCTGGCCACAGATGCCGACGTACTTGCCTTGCGCCTTGCAGGCGGCGATGGCGCGACTCAGCATGGCCTTGACGGCCGGGTCGCGCTCGTCGAAGTCGGCGGCCAGCAGTTCCAGGCCCGAATCACGGTCCAGGCCCAGCGTGAGCTGGGTCAGGTCGTTGGAGCCGATCGAGAAGCCATCGAAATACTGCAGGAACTCATCCGCCAGGATGGCGTTGCTCGGCACCTCGCACATCATGATGACCTTGAGCTCGTTCTCGCCACGCTTCAGGCCGTGATCGGCCAGCAGCTGGGTGACGCGGTCGGCCTGGCCCAAGGTGCGCACAAACGGCACCATCACCTGCACATTGGTCAAGCCCATGTCGTTGCGCACGCGCTTGAGGGCTTCGCACTCCATGGCAAAGGCCTCGCCGAAATCGGCACTGATGTAGCGCGCCGCACCACGGAAGCCCAGCATCGGGTTTTCTTCCTCGGGTTCGTAGCGGCTGCCGCCGATCAGCTTGCGGTACTCATTGCTCTTGAAGTCGGACAGGCGCACGATCACCGGCTTGGGCCAGAAGGCCGCAGCAATGGTGGCCACGCCTTCGGCCACCTTGTCCACATAGAAGGCACGCGGCGACGCATGACCCCGGGCCACCGACTCGACCGCCTTCTTCAGGTCGGTGTCGATGTTCGGGTAGTCCAGGATCGCCTTCGGGTGCACCCCGATGTTGTTGTTGATGATGAACTCCAGGCGGGCCAGGCCCACGCCCTCGTTGGGCAGCTGGCAGAAATCAAAGGCCAGTTGCGGGTTGCCCACGTTCATCATGATCTTGGTGTCGATCTTGGGCATCACGCCGCGCTCCACCTCGGTCACCTCGGTCTCCAGCAGACCGTCATAGATGCGACCGGTGTCGCCTTCGGCGCAGCTCACGGTCACCAGGGTGCCGTCCTTGAGCAGGTCGGTGGCGTTGCCACAGCCCACCACGGCCGGGATGCCCAGTTCGCGCGCAATGATGGCGGCGTGGCAGGTGCGGCCACCCCGGTTGGTGACGATGGCGCTGGCGCGCTTCATCACCGGCTCCCAGTTCGGGTCGGTCATGTCGGTGACCAGCACATCACCGGCCTGCACCTTGTCCATTTCGCTGATGTGATGCACCAGGCGCACCGGGCCGGTACCGATCTTCTGGCCGATGGCACGGCCTTCGGCCAGCACGGCGCCCTGGCCCTTGAGCTTGTAGCGCTGCTCAGCCTTGCCTTGCTGCTGGCTCTTCACGGTTTCGGGGCGGGCCTGCAGGATGTAAAGCTGGCCGTCGGTGCCGTCCTTGCCCCACTCGATGTCCATCGGGCGGCCATAGTGCTGTTCGATCACCAGCGCGTACTGAGCCAGTTGCTCGACGTCGGCATCGGTCAGCGAATAGCGGTTGCGCAACTCGGTGGGCACATCCACGGTCTGGACCAGCTTGCCCGAAGCGGCTTTTTCTTCAGCGCTCGAGAACACCATCTGGATCAGCTTGGAGCCCAGGTTGCGGCGGATCACGGCACGCTTGCCGGCCTTGAGCATGGGCTTGTGCACATAGAACTCGTCAGGGTTCACCGCACCTTGCACCACGGTCTCGCCCAGGCCGTAGCTGGAGGTGATGAAGACCACCTCTTCAAAACCCGACTCGGTGTCGATGGTGAACATCACGCCGGCGGCGCCCAGATCGGAGCGCACCATGCGCTGCACGCCGGCCGACAGGGCCACGTCGGCATGGGCAAAACCCTTGTGCACGCGGTAGCTGATGGCGCGGTCGTTGTAGAGGCTGGCGAACACCTCCTTCATCTTGTGCAGGATGTCGCTCAGGCCCACCACGTTCAGGAAGGTCTCTTGCTGACCGGCGAACGAAGCGTCGGGCAGGTCTTCGGCGGTGGCCGAGGAACGCACCGCGAACGAAGCGGCGGCATTGCCTGCGCTCAGCGTGGCAAAGGCGTCGGCAATCGCTTTTTCCAGGTCAGCCGGGAAGGGCTGGGCCTCGACCATGGCACGGATCTCGGCGCCGGCCTTGGCCAGCGCGTTGACGTCCTCGGTGTCCAGGCTGGACAGTCGGGCATTGATCTTGTCGGCCAGGCCGTCATGGGCCAGGAACTGGCGGAAGGCATGGGCGGTGGTGGCAAAGCCGGTGGGCACCCGCACGCCTTGCGGCAGTTGCGAAATCATCTCGCCGAGGCTGGCGTTCTTGCCGCCAACGGCCTCGACATCGCTCATTCTCAGGTTTTCAAACGGTACGACCAGGGCGGTCGGGCTGAAAAGTGCAGACATGGGAAAGCTCCAGAAGTTAAAACCGGGTCTGCGCTGCCAGCGCTTCGGCCATGGCAGCTGCGGCCCATGCGCGTCGGGCGACTTTGTATTTGTGCTTGTAGGTCAAGACAGCGCATGGTGAGAATTTGGATAATGCGCGATTGTAGGCTTGGCGCGCCAAGACCTGCTGGCGTCAGGCTGACAGACTCTTTTTGGAACCCCCTTCGCAAATGCACACCCGCACAGTCTTCTACATCTCGGACGGCACCGGCATCACCGCCGAAACCTTCGGCAACGCCATCCTGGCCCAGTTCGACATGAGCACCCGCCACGTGCGCCTGCCCTTCATCGACACCGTCGACAAGGCCCACCAGGCCGTGCGCCAGATCAACCACACGGGCGAGATCGAGGGCCGCAAGCCCATCGTTTTCACCACGCTGGTGAACATGGAGGTACTGGCCGTGATCCAGGAAGGCTGCCAGGGCATGTTGCTGGACATGTTCGGTACCTTTGTGCACCCGCTCGAAAAAGAGCTGGGCATCAAGTCGCACCACCGGGTGGGCCGCTTCTCGGATGTCAGCAAGAGCAAGGAATACCACGACCGCATTGAGGCCATCAACTTCAGCCTGGCCCATGACGACGGCCAGTCCAACCGCGACCTGGAGGCCGCCGATGTGATCCTGGTCGGGGTGAGCCGCAGCGGCAAGACCCCCACCAGCCTGTACCTGGCCATGCAGCACGGCCTGAAGGCCGCCAACTACCCGCTGATCCCCGAAGACTTCGACCGCCGCCAGTTGCCGCCGGCCCTGCTGCCGCATCGCAAAAAGCTGTTCGGCCTGACCATCCACCCCGAGCGCCTGTCCGAGATCCGCAACGAGCGTCGCCCCAACTCACGCTATGCGAGCCTGGAGAACTGCCGCGCCGAGGTCAATGAAGCCGAGGCCATGATGCGGCGCAGCGGCATCCGCTGGCTCAGCAGCACCACCAAGTCGATCGAGGAGATCGCCACCACCATCCTGCAGGAGATCCGGCCCGAGCGCCTGATTTACTGAGATCCCCGCCAAATCGGGTGCAACAGCGCCTTGTTCTGCACCACAATCCACCGATCACCCCAACCGGAAGGACACCCCATGAAAGGCGACCCTCAAGTCATAGCCCACCTGCAGGCCCAGCTCAAGAACGAGCTGACCGCCATCAACCAGTACTTTCTGCACTACCGCATGCTCAAGCACTGGGGCTTCGACAAGCTGGCCAAGAAGGAATACGCCGAATCGATCGGCGAGATGAAACACGCCGACTGGCTGATGGACCGCATCTTCATGCTGGACGGCCTGCCCAATCTGCAAGATCTGGGCAAGCTGTCGGTGGGTGAGGACGTGCCCGAAATCCTGCGCTGCGACCTCGGCGCCGAGCAAGGCGCCCAGGCCACCATCAAGGCCGGCATGGCCCACTGCGAAAGCGTGCGCGACTACGTCTCGCGTGACCTGCTGCAGAAGATCCTCGACGACACCGAAGAGCACATCGACTTCCTGGAGACCCAGATCGACCTGATCGACAAGGTGGGCCTGCCCAATTACCTGCAGTCGCAGATGGGCGAACACGAATAAGCACCCCCGCGGTGCCACTTTCCATGGGCCTTCGGGCCCATTTTTTTTGCTCGGCCCCAATCCATCGCGCCGATCTTGACTCCTGTTGCGTCAAGTTGTTGCGAATACTTCTCATTTGTAATGTAAACTTGCGCCACGCCAGCCAAGCCCGACACGGGCCCCGCCAGCCCCGGATCCTGTGTGCCGGCCCTCGTGGCCCCGGGCGCCTGGCGGGCCTCTGGCCTGCGCGCGGCCCCTCACGGATCGGGCGCGCCGTGGGGCGCCTCCGACCTCGGCACGCCGGCTCCGGCTCACGCAGGGCGCTCCGCCCCCTGCCCCCGGACCCACCCCGTGCCCCGAGGCCCAACCATGTTTCAGCAACGCATTTTCCGCCGTGGCCCGCTCGCCCTGGCCCTGTTCACCGCCTTCGGCCTGCCGGCCCTGGCCCAGACCCTGCAGGAAGTCACCGTCAACGGGGCCCAGGATGAGGGTTATTCACCCGCCAGCAGCCGCAGTGCCACCAAGACCAGCGCGCCCTTGCGCGACATTCCGCAATCGGTGCAGGTGGTGCCGGCCCAGTTGCTGCGCGACCAGGGCGCCCGTTCGATGGAAGATGCCCTGCGCAACGTGCCCGGCGTGGCCATGAGCACCGGCGACGGCCAGCGCGACCAGGTGGTGATCCGCGGCTTCACGGCCCTGGCGGATCAGTTCATCGACGGCGTGCGCGACGACGCGATGTACTTCCGCGACCTGGCTGACATCGAACGCATCGAAGTGCTCAAGGGCCCGGCCGCCGTGCTGTACGGGCGCGGCTCCTCGGGCGGGCTGATCAACCGCGTGACCAAGAAGCCGCAATTTGGCGTGACCCGCGGCGAAGCCACGCTGGGCCTGGGCAGCTTTGACTACCGCCGCGCCACCGCCGACCTGAACCTGGGCTTGAACGAGAGCGCCGCCTTCCGCCTGAACGTGGCCAAGGAAGACTCGGGCAGCTACCGCGACCAGCAATTTCTCAAGCGCTACAACTTCGCCCCCTCGCTGGCCCTGAAGCTGGCCCGTGAAACCGATCTGCTGCTGCAGTACACCGACGCCGACGACCGCCGCCTGACCGACTTCGGCATCCCGGCCCTGAACGGGCGCCCGGTCAATGTGGCCGCCAGCACCTACTACGGCTCGGGCCAGGCCGCGCGCGACGACACCACCACCAGCCATGTGCGCGCCTTCACGTCCACGTTCAACCACCGCTTCGACGAGGCCCTGTCGCTGCGCAACGTCACCCGCATCCAGGGCTACGACCTGCGTCGCTTCAACACCCTGCCCAGCGGCACCACCGACCCGGTGACCCAGACGGTGGGGCGCACCCGCTCCTTCATCTTCCGCGACGAATCGAGCCTGTTCAACCAGACCGACCTCACCTGGCGCAACCAGTTGGGCGGCTTCCAGCAAGAGTGGCTGATGGGCCTGGAGCTGGGCTCGCAGAAAAAGACCGCCTGGTCGGTCTCCGGCGGCACAGTCGACCGGGTCAACCTGTTCAACCCCGGCAACGTGGTGCCGCCCGCCATCGCGGCCAGCGCCTACGCGGCCGACAGCGCCATCCCCAGCCACACCTCGCTGGGCACCAGCGCGCTGTATGCGCAAGACCAGATCACCCTGTCGCCGCAATGGAAGGCCCTGCTCGGCGCCCGCTACGACGTGTTCAGCCAGGACACGGCTTTCGAGCGCAAGCTCAGCCCACTGAGCCGCACCGACAAGAAGTTCAGCCCCCGCGCCGGTCTGGTCTGGCAGCCGGCCGACTGGCTGTCTTACTACGCCTCGTACAGCCGCTCCTTCCAGCCCTCGGGCGAAAGCCTGGCCCTGTCGTCCAGCAACGCCGCCAGCGCCCCCGAGATCACGGAGAACCGCGAGATCGGCGCCAAGCTCGACCTGCTGGATGGCCAGCTCAACCTGACCGGGGCCCTGTTCCGCCTGGAGCGCGCCAACATCAAGAACACCGACCCGAACCGCCCCTCGGTGATGATCAATGTGGGCAAGCAGCGCACCGATGGGTTGGAGCTGACCGCCACCGGCCGCCTGCCCGGCCGCTGGGACCTGAGCGCCGGTTACGCCTGGCTGAACGGCCGCATGGTCGAGTCGGTGGCCACCACGGCCTCCAGCCAGTTGCCCGTGGTCAACGTGTCGGCGCTGGGCAAGGTGCCCGCGCTCACGCCGCGCCACTCGGGTTTTGTCTGGGCCATGAAGGACCTGGGCCAGGGCCTGCGCCTGGGCGGCGGCCTGAGCGCGGTGGGCGCCCGCTACACCTCGCTGACCAACCTGGTCACCCTGCCGGGCTACACCACCCTGGACGCCGCGGCGCATTACGAGCGCGGCACCTGGGCGCTGGACGTGAACCTGAAGAATGTGGCCAACCGCAAGTACTACGTGTCCAGCCACGGCAGCAATGACAACCTGATCCTGCCGGGCTCGCCACGCGCCCTGCAGATGACGCTGCGCACCACCTTCTGAGCCCGGGGCCCCATGCACGCCAAACCCCTTCATGTGGCGGCCCGGGTGGTGGCCGCCCTGCCGGGCGGCTACCTGATCAGTGCCTGCAGCATGGGCCTGCTCAGCCGCCTGCTGGTCCTGGCCGGCCTGCCCCGCAGCGAGGCCGTGGTGGCCACCGCCATGCTGGGCTTTCTGATCTACCTCGCCTGGTTGCTGTGGGCCTTCAGCGTGCGGCGCCTTCGCCGTCTGTGGGCCACCGTGCTGCTGGGCAGCGCCGCCTGCCTGGCCCTGCTGGCCTGCCTGCCCTGAGAAAGCCCCACCATGCACCCCCATTTCCGCCAATCCATGACCTGGCTGCACAGCTGGGCCGGTGTGCTCGTCGGCAGCCTGTTGTTCGTGGTGTTCTGGATGGGCACGTTGAGCGTGTTCGACCGCGAAATCGACCGCTGGATGATGCCCGACACCCGCCTGGACACCGCCGTGTTGCAAACCCCGCTGGTGCTGGAAGGCCCGGTCGGCGCCCAGATCGAACGCCTGACCCAGGGCGCCTCGCAATGGTCCGTGGTCTTGCCCTACGAGCGTGCGCCGGTGCTGCGCCTGAGCTGGCGCCCGCCAGGCAGCGCCCTGCCCGAGCGGCGCTACCTGCACCCGCGCACCGGTGCCGTGCTCAACGAGGTCGAGACCCTGGGTGGCTCAGGCTTCATCTACCCGTTCCACTACAGCCTGCACCTGAAATGGAAAGACCTGGGCTACTGGCTGGCCGGCCTGGCGGGCCTGGCCATGCTGGTCGGCGTGGTCAGCGGCGTGGTGATCCACCGCAAGCTGCTGGCCGACTTCTTTCTGTTCCGCCCACGCAAGCAGTTGCCCCGCGCCAGCCTGGACCTGCACAACCTCACAGGCGTGTTGTTGCTGCCGTTTCACTTTGCCATCGCCTTGTCGGGCTTGATCGTCTTCATGGGCATCTACTGGCCTGCCGCGCCCTGGGCCGCCTACCCGGGCGCCGGGCCGGTGGCTGCCCAACGGGCCTTCCAGGCCGAAGGCATGGGGGTCTATCGACGCCCCCCCGCGGGCCGACCCGCCGAGCACGCCCCCAAGCTGGACGAGCTGCTGGCCCAAGCCCGCCAGCATTGGCCCGGCAGCGAGGCCTACTTCCTGCGGGTCTGGCACCCAGGCGACGCCAACAGCTATGTGGAGCTGCGCCGCTCGCCTCAGGACCAGGTGCCCCTGGGCCTGGAACAGCTCTATTTCGATGCGGCCAGCGGCACCCTGCTGCACGAGTTCAACGAAGCCCCGGTGATGCGCGTGCAGCGCTTCATCAGCGGCCTGCACTATGTGCAGTTCAAGCACTGGACGCTGCGCTGGCTGTACTTTGCGGCCGGCCTCGGCGGCTGCGTGATGATCGGCACCGGCTTTGTGTTCTGGCTCGAAAGCCGGCGTGTCCGCCACACCCGTCAGGGCCTTCGCGGCGTGCGCCTGGTCGAGGCCCTGAGCATCGCCACCCTGCCCGGTGTGATCGGGGCCACCCTGGCCTTTCTGATCGCCAACCGGCTGCTGCCGGCCCAGGTCGGATTCGGCGGGCTGGGCCGCGCCGACCTGGAGATGGCCGCCTTCTACCTGTGCTGGCTGCTCAGCCTGGCCCATGCGGCCTGGCGCGGCCACCCGGCCTGGGCGACCCAGGTGCGGGCGGTGGCCATCGCGGCGGCGGCCGCCGTGTTGCTCAACGCCCTCACCACCGGCATGCCCCTGTGGCGCAGCCTGCAGCAAGGCCAATGGGGCGTGGCCGGCGTGGACTCCGCCCTGCTGTGCCTGGCGGCCCTGAGCGCCTGGACCGCATCGCGGCTGCACCGCCCCGTACCCCACCGCGGGGCAGCAGGCCTGGCAAGCGCTGTGCCGGCCCCTGGAGAACGACATGCATGACGCCATTTGGATGGGGGCCGCCGGCCTGCTCAACACGCTGGGCATGGCCTGCCTGGCCCTCAGCCAGGAACGCCACCGGGACACGCTCGGCATCGGACGCCATCAGCCCCCGACGCACGCGACCTTGCGCCGCTGGCGCCTGCAGGGCGCGGCCCTGCTCGCCCTGGCCTTGGGCCTGTGCCTGTGGCAAGACGGCGCGGCCTTCGGCAGCCTGCTGTGGCTGATGTTGTTGAGCGCGGGCGCGCTCGCCGTGGCCCTGCAACTGAGCTTTGGCCCCAACACGCTGCGCTGCTTGCTGGGCGGGCAAGACAAACCGCCCACCAACACCAACACCAACACCAACACCAACACCCGCACAAGCGCAGGCACGGGCTGAAGCCCCCCTGATGCCCTTTTCAGCCAGGTGTCCAGGCCGCCCGCCTCGGCAGGTGCCGCCCCAGCCAATGACTCGCAGCCCAGAGGATGAACCCTTGACCATGACACCCTGCACGCTACATGCCGGTCGCCCCCCCAGCCCGGCCCACCGCCTCTCCGCTCTCGCGCCCAGGCCCCAACGCCTGCGCGCCATCACCCAGGCCACACTGACCCTTTGCAGCCTGGCGCTGCCCGGTCTGTCGCAGGCCCAGGGCACGGCCTCCACCGATGGGGTGGCCGAAAAAGCCCTGTCCTCCGTCACCATCCAGGCCCGGCCCGAGCCCGAGAGCGCCACCACCCCGGTGACAGGCTTCGTGGCCCGGCAAAGCGCCAGCGCCACCAAGACCGACACCCCGGTGCTGGAAACACCCCAGGCCATCTCGGTGGTCACCCGCGACCAGATCGAAGCGCAGGGCGCCACCACGCTGCGCCAGACCACGGCCTACAGCGCCGGCATCGTCTCCAGCTATTTCGACAGCCGCGTCGACAGCTTCAAGGCCCGTGGTGGCGACGTGACCCAGTACCTGGATGTCCTGCTGCGCAGCTACGGCACCTACAACACCACCCGCCCCGACCCCTACACCCTGGAGCGCGTGGAGTTGCTGCGCGGGCCCAGCTCAGTGCTGTACGGCCAGGGCCAGATCGGCGGGGTGCTCAACCTCAGTTCCAAACGGCCGCAGGCCGAAACCCAGCGCGAGATCCAGCTGCAGCTGGGCAACCGCCAGCGGCGTCAGATCGCGGCCGACCTGACCGGGCCACTGGACGCCGAGGGCCAGTGGCTGTACCGCCTGATCCTGGTCGGCCGCGACAGTGGCACCCAGGTCGACCACGTGGCCGACGACCGCACCGTGGTCGCCCCCACGCTCACCTGGCGCCCCAGCGCCGACACCTCGCTCACGCTGCAGGGCCTGTACCAGCGCGACCAAAGCGGTTCTCTCATCGGCTTCTTCCCATGGCAAGGCACCCTGCTGCCCAGTGCCTACGGGCAGATCCCCACCAGCACCTTCATCGGCGAACCGGGTTGGGACGCCTACAACACCCGCCAGAGTTCTCTGGGCTACCTGTTCAGCCACCGCCTGAACGAGCAATGGACCCTGCGGCAAAACCTGCGCGCCACAGAAAGCGAGGTGGACTACCGCACCGCCTACACCAGCTTCACGGCCAATGCCGCCACCGGCCGCCCGGCGCGGCCGGTGTTCAACGCCGACAACCGCACCGTGGCCCGCGACCTGGTGCAACAGCTCAACACCGGGCGCATGGTGCTGATCGACAACCAGGCCGAGCGCAGTTGGCAAAGCGGCGCCGTCGGCCACCGGCTGCTGCTGGGCCTGGACCTGCAGCGCAACCAGACCGGCCAATGGACCGGCCGTGGCAAGGCCGGTGACATCGATGTGTACCAGCCGGTCTATGGCAATTACACCCCGCCGGCCACCCTCACTCGCCAGCCCTCGGTGACACAACGCCAACTGGGCCTCTACGCCCAGGACCAGATCGCCTGGGAGCGCTGGCGCCTGACCCTGGGGCTGCGCCACGACAGCGCCCAGACCGACACCGAAGGCCGGCCGGCCGCCGCGATCGACGACAAGGCCTGGAGCAAGCGCGCCGGCCTGAGCTACCTCGCCGAGGGCGGCTGGGCGCCCTACCTGAGCTACTCGGAATCTTTCCTGCCGCTGGGCGGGGTGGACGTGTACGGCAGCGCCTACAAGCCCCAGCGCGGCAAGCAATGGGAGGCGGGGGTGAAGTGGCAACCACCGGGTGGCGGCATCACGGCCTATGCCGCGCTGTACGAGCTACGCGACACCAATCGCAAGACCACGGACCCGGCCAACCCGCTCAACAGCCTGCAGATCGGTGAGGCCCGGGTGCGCGGGGCCGAACTGGAGGTGACGGCCAGCCTGAGCCGGCATTGGGACTGGACCGGCAGCTATGCCTGGACCGACGCTCGGGTGAGCCGCAGCACCGGCGCCGACCAGGGCAAGCGCTTGCAAGGGGTGCCCGAACACAGTGCGGCACTGTGGCTGATGCACCGCTTTGCCGGCCAGGGCCGCGGCGGCCTGTCGGCCGGCCTGGGGCTGCGCTACCTCGGTGAATCGTGGGATGGCACCGACAGCCTGCGCACGCCGGCCAGCACCCTGCTGGACGCGATGGTGGCCTACGACCAGGGCCACTGGCGCCTGGCCCTGAACGCGGTGAACCTGACCGACAAGGTGCAGATCACCACCTGCCTAACCCGCGGCGACTGCTTCTACGGCCAGCGCCGCACGGTGGTGGCCACAGCCACTTACCGGTTCTGAAGCCGGGCCAGGGTGTGGAGGGGTGCCCCCCCGGAGGCCGCCGCCGCGCCCGGACCGTCTCCCCAGCCGCCCCCCAGGGCCCGCACCAGGGCCACCGTGGCCACGGCCTGACCGGTGCGCACCTGCAGCTCGGCTCGGCGGTTGCGCAGCTCGGCCCGACGCGCGTCCAGCAGTTCGATCTGGCTCACAAAGCCATGCCGGTAACGTGATTCGGACAAGGCCGTGGCACGGCGCGCAGCCGCCACGGCCCGGGCCTGGGCCTCAGCCTGGGCGGCCAGCAGGTTCAGGTTGCTGAGCTGGTCCTCGACCTCGCCGAAGGCGTTCAGCACCTGACCGCGGTAGACCGCCAGGGCCGCATCCAGTCGCGCCTGGGCGCCCTGCACGGCCGCCTCGCGCCGGCCGCCATCGAGCAGCGGCAGCGACAGCAGGGCCCCAGCGCTCCAGGCCCGGGCCGACCACTTGAACAGATCGCCCAGCTCGGGTGAGGCCTGGCCGGCACTGCCGGTCAGGGTCACCGCCGGGAACCAGGCCGTCTGGGCCACGCCCAGCCGCGCCTGGGCCGCCAGCACCGAGGCCTGCGCGGCCGCCACATCGGGACGGCGCGCCAGCACCGTGCCCGGCACCCCGGGCGGCACCACCGGGATGCTGGCCAGGGGCCCGGCTTGGGGCAGGCTGAAACCGGTGGCCACCTCGCCCACCAGCACCGCCAGCGCGTGCGTCAGCAAGGCCTGCTGGCGTTGCAGGGCCAGGGCCTCCGACTCGGTGGCCGCCACCTCGGAGCGGGCCCGGGCCAGGTCCAGCTCGGCCACATCGCCGGCCCGCTCGCGCCGGGTGGTCAAGGCCAGCATCTCGCGCAGGGCCTGCAGGCTCTCGTCGACCAGCACCTGCTCGGCCTGCACCGAGCGCAGCTGCAGGTAGGTCTGGGCCACATCGGCCTGCACCAGCAGGCGGGTGCTCTGCAGCAGCGCAGCCTGGGCCCGCGCGTCCTGGCCGGCGGCCTGGCTGGCCTGGCGCAGGCGACCCATCACATCCAGTTCATACGAAGCCCCCAGGCCCAGGCTGGCCGTGGTGCTGGGCACCTCGCCCGTCAGCGTGCCGCGACCGGCCTGGCGGCTCAGGCCGGCGTTGACGCCCACCTGCGGCGCCCGGGCGGCCTCGGCCGTGCCCAGCAAAGCCCGGGCCTCGGCCAGCCGGGCCGACGCCTCCTGCAGCCGGGTGTTGGCCCCGTCGGCGCGCAGCACCAGATCGGTCAGCACCGGGTCCATGAAATCCAGCCACCAGGCGCCCCGGGACTGGGCCTCGGCGCCAGGAGCCACGGTCCAACGGGTGCCGTCTGCGCCCAGGCCGGCCGGCTGGGTCTGGCTGAAGGTGGCCGGCAGTGGAGGCAGGGCCTGCTCAGCGCCGGGCAAAGGCGTGCTGGCACAGCCGGCCAGCCACAGGGCCGCCCACAGCGGAGTCAGAACACGCAGGGTGCGGGGAATCAAGAAATCAGTCATGGCGTGTGGCTTTCAATCAGGGTCACGGCGCGGAGCCGCCAGCACGGGCCGGGCCTGGGCACCGGAGGCGGCCAGATCCAGCGGCCCCACGGGTGCGACATGGCTGCCATGCTGGATCAAGGGCCGGTTGCCCGTCAGCCGCCGCAGCAGCACATAGAACACCGGGGTCAGGAACAGGCCGAAGGCGGTCACGCCGATCATTCCGGCGAACACCGCCACGCCCATGGCGCGGCGCATCTCGGCGCCCGCCCCGGTGGACAACACAAGGGGCAGCACCCCCATCACAAAGGCCAGCGAGGTCATCAGGATGGGGCGCAGGCGCAGGCGGCTGGCTTCGATGGCGGCCTGCAGCGGGCTGCGTCCGGCAAACTCCAGCTCGCGGGCAAACTCGACGATCAGGATCGCGTTCTTGGCCGACAGCCCCACCAGCACCATCAGCCCGATCTGGGTGAAGACGTTGTTGTCACCGCGTGACAGCCACACCCCGGTCATGGCCGCCAACAGGCCCATGGGCACGATCAGGATGATGGCCAGCGGCAGCGTCAGGCTCTCGTACTGCGCGGCCAGCACCAGGAACACCAGCAGGATGGCCAGCGGGAACACCCACACCGCCGAATTGCCAGCCAGGATCTCCTGGTAGGTCAGCTCGGTCCATTCGTAGCTGAAGCCCGGCGGCAGGGTCTCGGCCGCGATGCGGGCCACCGCAGCCTGGGCCTGGCCGCTGGAAAAGCCCGGTGCCGGACCGCCGTTGATGTCGGCCGACAGGTAGCCGTTGTAGCGCATGGCGCGCTCAGGCCCGAAGCTGGGCTCGATCTTCAGCACCGCCGACAGGGGCACCATCTCGCCGCTGCTGGAGCGCACCTTGAGCAGGCCCACGTCTTCGGCCCGCGCGCGGTAGGGCGCATCGGCCTGCACGCGCACGCTGTAGGTGCGGCCAAAGCGGTTGAAGTCGTTGGCGTACAGGCTGCCCAGGTAGATCTGCAGGGTGTCGAACACCTCGGTCACCGGCACGCCCAGTTGGCGCGCCCGGGTGCGATCAATGTCGGCATACAACTGGGGCACGTTGACCTGGAAGCTGGTGAACAGGCCGGCCAGCTCGGGCGTCTGGTAGGCCTTGGCCATGAAGGCTTTCACGGCGCCATCCAGGGCCGCATAGCCTTGCGAGCCACGGTCTTCGATCTGCAGCTTGAAGCCGCCGGTGGTGCCCAGGCCGGCCACGGGGGGCGGCGGGAACATGGCAATGAAGGCGTCCTGCAGGCCGGCGTACTTCTGGTTGAGCTGGCCGGCGATGGCCCCTGCGCTCAGGCTGGCGTCGCGGCGCTCTTCAAAAGGCTTGAGGGTGGCGAACACGATGCCCGAGTTGGAGCTGTTGGTGAAGCCGTTGATGGACAGGCCCGGAAAGGCCACGGCGTGCTCCACCCCCGGCTGGGCCAGGGCGATCTCGCTCATGCGCCGGATCACCTGCTCGGTGCGGTCCAGCGTGGCGCCATCGGGCAATTGGGCGAAGCCGATCAGGTACTGCTTGTCCTGCGCCGGCACAAAGCCGCCTGGCACGCTCTTGAACAGGCCCAGGGTCAGCAGGCCCAGCACCAGGTACAGGCCCATCATGGCGCCCTTGCGGGCAATCACCCGCGTGACGCCGCCGCTGTAGGCCTTGGCCCCGCGCCCGAACAGGCGGTTGAAGCCGGCAAAGAAGCGGCCCAGCACGCGGTCCATGCCACGGGTGAGCGCGTCCTTGGGTGCGTCATGCCCCTTGAGCAGCAGGGCGGCCAGGGCCGGTGACAGGGTGAGCGAGTTGACGGCCGAGATGATGGTCGAGATGGCGATGGTCAGCGCGAACTGGCGGTAGAACTGGCCGGTCAGGCCGCTGATGAAGGCCAGCGGCACAAACACCGCGCACAGCACCAGGGCGATCGCGATGATGGGGCCCGAGACCTCGCGCATGGCGCGGTAGGTGGCCTCGCGCGGCGACAGCCCGGCTTCGATGTTGCGCTCCACGTTCTCCACCACCACGATGGCGTCGTCCACCACGATGCCGATGGCCAGCACCAGGCCGAACAGGCTCAGCGCATTGATGGAAAAGCCCGACACCTGCATCACGGCAAAGGTGCCCACCACCGACACCGGCACCGCCAGCAGCGGGATGATGGAGGCGCGCCAGGTCTGCAGGAACAGAATCACCACCAGCACCACCAGGGCCACGGCCTCCAGCAGGGTGTGCACCACTGAGTCGATCGAGGCGCGCACGAACTGCGTCGGGTCGTACACGATCTGGTAGTCCATGCCATCGGGCATGCCCTTCTTGAGCTCGGCCATGGCGGCATGCACGTCGTCCGAGATCTGGATCGCATTCGAACCCGGGGCGGCAAAGATGGGCACGGCCACCGCATCCTTGTTGTCGAGCAGCGAGCGCAGCGCATACGAGGCCGCGCCCAGCTCCAGCCGGGCCACATCGCGCAGCCGGGTGACCGCACCGTCGCTGCCGGTCTTGACGATGATGTCGCCGAACTCTTCTTCGCTCTGCAGGCGGCCCTGGGCGTTGATGGAGAGTTGCAGATCCGCCCCGGGCAGGCCGGGCGAAGCCCCCACCACACCGGCGGCGGCCTGCACGTTCTGCTCGCGGATGGCGCGCACCACGTCGTTCGCCGACAGGCCGCGCTGGGCCACTTTCTGCGGGTCCAGCCAGACGCGCATCGAGTAGTCGCCCGAGCCGAACAACTGCACCTCGCCCACGCCCTTGACGCGGGCCAGACGGTCTTTCACGTTGAGCACCGCATAGTTGCGCAGGTAGGTCATGTCGTAGCGGCCACCCGGCGACAGCAAGTGCACCACCAGGGTCAGGTCGGGCGAACTCTTGACGGTGGCCAGCCCCAGGCGGCGCACCTCTTCGGGCAGACGAGCCTCGGCCTGGGCCACCCGGTTCTGCACCAGTTGCTGCGCCTTGTCGGGGTCGGTCCCCAGGCGGAAGGTCACGGTCAGCGTCAACAGGCCGTCGGTGGTGGCCTGGCTGCCCATGTAGAGCATGCCTTCGACGCCGTTGATGGCCTCCTCCAGCGGGGTGGCGACGGTCTCGGCGATCACCTTGGGGTTGGCGCCAGGGTAGTTGGCGCGCACCACCACCTGGGGCGGCACCACCTCGGGGTATTCGGACACCGGCAGTACGCGCAGGGCCAGCAGGCCGGCGATCAGCATCAGCACCGACAGCACGCCCGCAAAGATGGGGCGGTCAATGAAGAATTTGGACAGGTTCATGGGTTCGATCTCGTGTCGCGGCGGGCCGGCTTCAGGCCGCCGGCGTGACGGGTGCCGCCGGGGTGGCGGCGGCCGCCTCCGGCTTCATGGGGACGGTCTGGGGGCTGACCAGGGCGCCAGGGCGGACGTGCTGCAGGCCGTTGACGACCACCTGTTCGCCCGCCTTGAGGCCGCTCTTGACCACGCGCAGGCCGTCGACCGGCGCGCCCAGGGTCACCTCGCGGTACTCGGCCTTGCGGTCGGCGCCCACCACCAGCACGAACTTCTTGTTCTGGTCGGTGCCCACGGCGCGTTCATGCACCAGCAGGGCGGGCCGGGTCTGGGCCTGGCCCATGCGCAGGCGGGCAAACTGGCCTGGCATCAGGCGGCCATCGGGGTTGTCGAACACGGCGCGCACCCGCACCGTGCCGCTGCGCACATCGACCTGGTTGTCCACCAGTTGCAGGTGGCCGCTGTAAGGGGTGCTGCCACCTTCGGCCGTGCCCCCTTCTGCCGTCCCCATCTGCACGGGGATGCGCTCAATGCGGGCGCGCGCGCTCTGGCCGCTGCCCAGCCCTTGCAAGGCCTGGGCAATCAGCTGCTCGTCGGCTTCGAAGCTGGCATAGATCGGATTCACCGAGACCAGGGTGGTGAGCACCGGGGCCCCGGCACCGGCCGCCACCAGGTTGCCGGCGGTCACCTCGATGCGCCCGATGCGGCCCGTGATGGGCGCACGCACCTGGGCGTAACCCAGGTTCAGGCGGGCACTCTGCAGCGCGGCCTGGGCGGCCCGCAGGTTGGCATCCGCCTCGCGCTGGGCGTTCTGACGCTCGTCGAGTTCGCGCTGGGCGATGGCGCGCTCTTCCCACAGACGGGTGGCGCGCTCCAGCTCGCTCTGGCTGTAGGCCACGCGGGCCTGGGCCGCGGCCACCTGGGCCTGGGCCCGGTCCACCTCGGCGGCAAAGGGCGCCGGGTCCAGGCTGAACAACAGGTCGCCGGCCTGGACCAGCGAGCCCTCGCGGAAGTTCACGGTCTGCACCGCACCCGCCACGCGGGGACGCAGGTCCACGCGCTGGACGGCCTCCAGCCGACCCGAGAACTCATCCCACAAGGCGATGGGCTGTTCGGCCACCGTGGCCACCGAAACCGGGGTGGCGGCGGGCGCCTGTTCAACCGGTGCATCGGCGTGCGAGTTGGGCAGGCCCAGGAAGGCCGCCCCTGTGGTGGCCAGCACGGCCAGGGCCACCGCCGACAGCCACAGCGGGCGGCGCGATGCGGCGGCCGCCTGGACCTGGGCGGCGAGAACGGGTTTGGATTCAGGTGTGGGGTTCATGGCAATCCTCCAAGACAGAAAAAACGGGACGCAGCCCACCCCCCGGGCCACGCAGGCCCACAGGCAGAACCGCAAGACAGGAAAACAGAATTTCGGGCGAGCAACGCCCGAATCACCGACCGGGGCCGGTGATCAGCAAGAGGGCAGGCAAGGCCTTGACGGCCGCCCGGTCAACACCGCGGTGTCAGGCCGGGCCGATGGGGGTGCTAGGAAGGCACCGGGCTGCGGGTGTCCTCGAAGAAACGTTGGAACTGCGCCTGCACCGCACCGGCACAGGGGCAGGCCTGGGCCTGGGCGGCCAACAGGGCATCGGGCCAGTGCTGGGCCGCACTCAACACCTCGCCCCGGGCCTGCAGGCCCGCCGCCTGCAAGCGCGTGACATAGGCCATGGCCTCGTCGCGCATGGGGTCGTCCGGGCCCACCAGCACCAGGGTGGGGGGCAGGCCTTGCAGGCGCATCGAGCCGGCCGGCACGGCATAGGGGTGTTCGGCGTCGCGCGGGCTGCGCAGGTAGCTGAGCCAGCCCTCGACCCACTTGCAGCAGGTGGCGCTGCCGGTGGCCTGGCGCAACGAGGCCGTACCCACGCAAGGATCCAGCATGGGCGAGAGCAGGATCTGCCCGGCCAGCGGGGGATGCGCCTGGTCGCGCGCCATCAGGCTCACGGCCGCCGCCACGTTGCCACCGGCCTCTTCACCCGCCAGGTAAACCAAAGCCCCCTGGCCGGCCAGCCGGTTGCGCTGGCGGAACACCCATTTGAGCACCTCGTAGCCGGCCTCGGCCGCGTTGGGAAAAGGATGCTGCGGCGCCAGCGGGTAAGCCACCGACACCACCACCGCGCCCGCCCCCAGCAGCAACTGGGCCACGGTGCAGCCGTTGTCCAGGTCACCCGAGACAAAGGCGCCCCCATGGAAGTGCACCACCAGGGGGCTCGCCGCGCCCGGGATCTTGCGACCGTAGACGCGAACCGCCACGCGCTTGCCGCCGGGCAGGTCGACCTCGCTGTCGACCCCGGGGTGGAGCGGCGGCGTGGCCAAGGCGGCGCGGGGCGATTCGGTTTCAGGGGTGCTGGGCATGGTGGGCAAGGCTCGCAACAAGATGGGATGGTGCGACTTTAGTGGCAGAAGACCCGGTCATAAACACCTGGTTCGCCACAGCAGTGTTTCCAAACGCCCAACAATGCCGACCGGTCGTCGTGTGAGAATTTGTGCCAGACCCAACCGGGCACAACAACAGGAGGGCCCATGGACCAGATCCAGGCCATGCGCATATTCACCCGCGTGGTGGAAGCCGGCACGTTCACGCGCGCGGCCGATTCATTGAACCTGCCCAAGGCCACCGTGACCAAGCACATCCAGGCCCTGGAGGCCCGGCTGCGGGTGCAACTGCTCAACCGCACCACGCGCCGTGTCACCGTGACGGCCGACGGCGCCGCCTACTACGAGCGAACCGTGCGCCTGCTGGCCGAGCTCGACGACATCGAGGCCAGCATGAGCCAGGCCCGCGCCAACCCGCGCGGGCGCCTGCGCGTGGACGTGGGCAGCACGATTGCCCGCCTGCTGATCATCCCGAACCTGGCCCGCTTTCAGGAGCGCTACCCCGACATCCAGCTCGACCTCGGCGTGAGCGACCGCATCGTGGACATGATCTCGGACAACGTGGACTGCGTGATCCGGGGCGGCAACCTGATCGAGCAATCGCTGGTGGCGCGGCGCATCGGCAACCTCGAATTCATCACGGTGGCCGCGCCCAGCTACCTGCAACGCCGCCGCGTGCCCGAACACCCGCTGGACATTGAGCGCGAGCACACCGTGGTGACCTACTTCGGGGCCCACACCAGCCGCCAGTACCCGCTGGAGTTTCACCAGGGCGAAGAGGTGATCGAGATCCCCGGCCCCTACCGCATCAGCCTGAACGAATCGAACGCCTACACCGAAGCCCTGCTGCAAGGCCTGGGCATCGGGCAGATCACCACCTTCCAGGCCCGCCCCTACCTGGCCAGCGGCGCCTTGCAGCGCCTGCTGCCCGAGTGGGGCCACCCGCTGCTGCCGGTCTATGTGGTGTACCCGCCCAACCGGCACCTGAGCGCCAAGGTGCGCGCCTTTGTCGATTGGGCGGCCGAATTGTTTGCCAGCCAACCCCTGCTGCAGGGCCAAGCCCTGCCCTCCTGAACCCAAGGCCCCCTGACATGAGCTCATCCCGCCTGTGTGTCCGTCCCTGCGCCCGCCCGGCCCCGACCGATGAGGCCACTTACGCCGACTCGCCCCAATGGCGCAACGGCAAGTTCCGCAACGCGGCCCCGCGCCATGCCATGGGCACCCTCAAGACCCTCGCCGTGATGTGGCGCTTTCTGTTCGGCAAGCCGGCCGACACGGTGCCGGCCCGGCCGATCCCGGTGCAGGCGCTGAGCCGGGCCGAGCTGCTGGCCGCCCCCGACATGAGCCTGTGGCGGCTCGGTCACTCCACCATGCTGATGAAACTGGGACAGCAGTTCTGGCTGACCGACCCGGTGTTTTCCGAACGCGCCTCGCCGTTCACCTTCATGGGCCCCAAGCGCTTCCACGCGCCACCGCTGCGCATCGAAGACCTGCCCGAGATCACCGGGGTGCTGCTGTCGCACGACCACTACGACCACCTGGACCGGGCGGCCATCGAGCAACTGGCACCCAAGGTGGCGCACTTTGTGACACCGCTGGGCGTGGGCGAGCGCCTGATCGCCTGGGGCGTGCCGGCCGCCAAGGTGCAACAACTGGACTGGTGGCAGGAGACCCAGGTGCAGGGTCTGCGCCTGGTGGCCACGCCGGCCCAGCATTTCTCGGGCCGCAGCCTGAACGATGGCAACCGCACGCTGTGGGCCTCGTGGGTGCTGATCCAGGACGAGGTGCGGGTGTTCTTCAGCGGTGACACGGGGTACTTCAAGGGCTTCAAAACCATCGGTGAGCGCTTTGGCCCCTTCGATCTGAGCCTGATGGAAACAGGCGCCTACAACGCCGATTGGCCCGATGTGCACATGCAGCCCGAGCAAAGCCTGCAGGCCCATCTGGACGTGCGGGCGCGGCACCTGATGCCCATCCACAACGGCACCTTCGACCTGGCCCTGCACCCCTGGCACGAGCCCTTCGATCGCATCGCCGGCCTGGCCCGGCAGGCCGGCGTGCCCTTGGTGGCGCCGCAGATGGGCGAGCGCCTGGACCTGCGCGCACCGGCGCTGTCACAGGCTTGGTGGACGGCGGTGGCGTGAGCTCAGGCCTTTGGGACCACGGGCAAGGCCAGCACAGCCCGCTCACTCATAGTGCGACCACATGCGAAGCACTTTGACCACGCCCTGCTCCTGCAGCACCTGGTAGACCAGACGGTGCTGGATGTTGATGCGACGCGAGTAGGCGCCCGTCAGGTCGCCCACCAGCTTTTCAAAGGGCGGCGGGTTCTGGAATGGGTTGTCCCGAAGGAGGGTCAGCAGTTCCTGAGCCTTGGCTTTGAGTCCGCTGGCCAACAACTTTTGGGCATCTTTTTGCGCATGCCGGGTGTAGACCACCTGCCAGCTCACCAGTCCAGCTCCTGAGCGCAAGACTCGACCGGCGTGGCCATGCCCTCTCGGATCGACTCTCGCATGCCGGGCACCGACAGCAGGTAGAGCGTCTCCTGAATGGCCTGCCAGTCCTCGGCCGACACCAGCACGGCATCATGGCGCTTGCCGGAGATGGTGATGGCCTGATGGGACTCGGCCGCCTGATCCATGAGGCGATACAGATTGGCGCGTGCTTCGCTGGCGGTGAGTGTGACCATGGTGGGCTCCTTGCTCAAAAGCGTACGTCAAAAGGTACGCAAGGTCAAACTGAGCCCCAGGGGGCACATCAGCGCGTCAGCGTTTCAGCGCCGCCTCGCGGATCGCGGTGAGGGTGCTGCGTGTGGTGATGACCTCGGGGCTGAGCGGGATCTCGATCACGGTCCCGCGCTCGCAGGCCAGGGCGCGCAGCAGCGCGGCTTCGAAGTCTTCGGTGCGCGTGACCTGCTCGGCCGCATAGCCGTAGGCGCGGGCCAGGGCGCAGAAGTCGGGGTTGGCCAGGGCCGAGCCACTGATGTGCTCGGGGTACTCGCGCTCCTGGTGCATGCGGATGGTGCCGTACATGCCGTTGTTGAGCAGCACGATGAGACTCTTGCCGCCGTGCTGGCTGGCCGTGGCCAGCTCCTGCCCGTTCATCAGAAAGTCGCCGTCGCCCGCGATGGTGAAAGCCACCCGGCCAGTGAGCAGGTTGGCCGCAATGCCGGCCGGCACGCCATAGCCCATGGCCCCGACCGTGGGCGCCAGCTGCGTCTTGTGACCCCGGGCCAGGCCGAAGTGCCGGAAGTAGCGGTGCACCCAGCTGGCAAAGTTGCCTGCGCCATTGGTGAGCACCGCATCGGCCGGCAGGTGCTTTTGCAGCAGGGCCACCACGGCGGGCATGTCGATCGCGCCGGGCTGCGCCGTGTCCAGGCCTGGCAAGGCCTGGGGTTGCAGGTTGGCCTCGTAGTCGGCGTGGGCGGCAGCGGTCCAGTCGGCCCAGGGCAGGCTGACCGGGGCACTGAGCACCTCCAGGCTGCGGGCGGCGGCATTCATGCTGGCGTTGATGACCAGGTCGGCCTGGTAGACCCGGTTGAGTTCTTCGGCGCTGGCGTGGATGTGCACCAGCTTCTGGCGCGGGCGTGGCGCCTCCAGCAGCGTGTAGCCGTTGGTGGTCATCTCGCCCAGGCGCGGGCCGATGGCGATCACCAGATCGGCCTCGCGGATGCGGGCGGCCAGGCGCGGGTTGATGCCGATGCCCACATCGCCGGCGTACAGCGGGTGGTGGTTGTCGAAGGTGTCCTGGAAGCGGAAGGCATTGCCCACCGGCAATTGCCAGTTCTCGGCAAAGCGCTGCAGGGCCTGAGCGGCCTGCGGGGTCCAGCCGCCGCCGCCGGCGATCACAAAGGGCTTTTGCGATTGCAGCAGCAGGCCGCGCAGATCGCGCAGCGAGCCCGGGTCGCTCCAGGCCTGCACGGCATCGACCCGGGGCAGCGGGGTGGCGCTCACGGTCTGGGTCAGCATGTCTTCGGGCAGCACCAGGACCACGGGGCCCGGGCGGCCGTTCATGGCGGTGGCAAAAGCGCGGGCGATGTACTCGGGGATGCGGCGGGCATCATCGATGCGCTCGACCCGCTTGGCCATGCCCTTGGTGCTGGGGCCGAAGAAGCTCTGGAAATCAATCTCCTGGAAGGCCTCGCGATCACGAAAATCGCTGCCCACATCGCCCACCAGCAGCACCATGGGCGTCGAATCCTGGAACGCGGTGTGCACGCCGATGGAGGCATTGGTGGCCCCCGGCCCGCGGGTGACCAGGCAAACCCCGGGGCGGCCCGTGAGCTTGCCGGCGGCCTCGGCCATGAAGGCGGCGCCCCCCTCCTGTCGGCAGGTGATGAAGCGGATCTGGTCGCGGTAGCGGTGGAAGCCGTCCAGGACGGCCAGGTAGCTTTCACCGGGCACGCCGAAGGCGGTGTCCACGCCCTGGGCGATCAGGCATTCAACCAACAAATGTCCTGCGCTTTGCTGCTCAGCCATGCGGAGTTCTCTCAGATGAAATGGAAGAACTCCGGATCGTAATGGCTTCGCGCCGCCAGTGCGCCGGCTTCAGTCGGATTCAGCAGGCAGGGCCGCCAGCCACCTCAGATGGTCGGGGCGGATGTCGGCGGGCGAACGGCAGCCGCAGAGGGCCAGGGCCATCTCGAACTCATCGCGCAGCAGGCGCAGCACATGGGCCGCGCCCATGGCGCCATGCGCCGCCAGGCCCCACAGGCAGGGCCGGCCGATCAGCACGGCCTGGGCGCCCAGGGCCAGGGCCTTGAACACATCGGTGCCGCGCCTAAGGCCGCCGTCCACCAGCAAGGGCACATCGCCCTGCAGCGCCTGCGCGACTTCGGCCAGGCATTCGGCCGTGGCTTCCTGGGTGTCCAGCACCCGACCACCATGGTTGCTGAGCACCAGGCCCGCCACGTTCAGCCGCGCCGCCTGGCAGGCATCGAGCGGGTGGGTGATGCCCTTGAGCAGCATCGGCAGGCGGGTGCGCTCTTGCAGCCAGGCCAGATCGTCCCAGCGCAAGGCGTGTTCAACGGTGCCGCCGCACAGGCCGGCCGCCGCCGCTGTGGCGGCTCGCCAGTGCGGTGTGACCAGGCTGGCGGGGGGCTGTGCCGCCAGGCGGCGCACGCGATCTCGGCTACCCTGCACCGGCGCGTCCACACTCAGCACCAGGGCCTCGTAGCCGGCGCGCTCGGCCTCGGCGGCCACCTCCAGCAGCCCCGCCCGGTCTGCGCCATTGGCCAACTGCATCCACAGCGGCCCGCGTTCGGGCTCAGCGCGGACCAAGGCAGCCACCTGCTGCAATGGGGTGGTGCTGTGCTGGCTCAGCACCAAGCCGCACTGCTGGCTGGCCGCTGCCAGGGCCATGCCGCGCTCGCCGTCAGGGTGAGCCCAGCACTGGTAGGCCATGGGGGCCACGATCAGGGGGGTGGACAGCTCGCGACCCAGCAGCGTCACGCGGGTGTGGCCTTGGCGCAGGTCCTGCAGCACCCGGGGACGCAAGCCCCAGCGGGCCCAGGCGGCCACGTTGCGGCGCTGGGTCGATTCATCGCCTGCGCCGCCATCGAAATAGGCCCAGGCCTCGGGCGTCAGGCGCTCCCGCGCCCGCAGAGCGTAGTCGGGCAAGGTGGTGGGCAGGGCCTTCAGGTCTGGGCCCATTGCCGCAACAGGTTGTGATAGACCCCGGTCAGGGCCGTGGTCTCGGGGGTCTCGCCCAACTGGGCGCGCAGCTTGAGCAGGTTCATGTCAAGGTCGAACAGGATGCGGCGCTGTTCATCGCTGCGCACCATGCTCTCGATCCAGAAGAAGCTGGCCACCCGGTGGCCGCGCGTGACCGGGGTGACCTGGTGCACGCTGGTGCCGGGGTACAGCACCGCGTCGCCGGCCGCCAGCTTGACGCCACGGCTGCCATAGGTGTCCTGCACCAGCAGCTCGCCGCCGTCGTACTCGGCCGGGTCGCTGAGGAAGACGGTGCACGAGACATCGGTGCGCACCCACTCCTGCGAGGCCTTGGAGTGCAGCACCGCCCCGTCCACATGCGGGCCATAGAAATTGCTGCCCCCGCCATAGCGGTTGAACAGCGGGTTGAAGATCTTGCGCGGCAGGGCCGCCGAGAAGAACAGCGGATCGCGTCGCAAGGCCCCGAGGATCAGGGCCTGCAGGGCATGTGAGGCCTCGCTGTCCTGTGCCAGCTGCTCATTGTTCTTTTGGGTCAGGGCCTGGATGCCCGCGCTGCTGCGCCCATCGATCCAAGGGGCCTCGTCCCCGAGCAGGGCACGGGCGGTGCTGAGCTCTTCGGCGCTCAGCAGGTTCTTGAGTTGCAGCAGCATGGACTCCCCAGGTCAGAACAGGGCCTTGACGCTCAACTCGATGCGACGCGGCGCACCGGGCACGTAAAAGCCTCGGTAGAGCTGGTCAGCATACAGTTTGTTGGTCAGGTTGCTCACGTTCAAGCGCAGCAGGGTGTTGCTGGTCAGGTTGTGCTCGACCATGGCATCGACGGTGGTGAAGGCCGGGGCCACGACGTTGCGGTTCTGGTCAGGATTCTGAGCCCCCCGGTAGTTCAAACCACCGCCGACACGCCAGCCCGGCAGCACGCGGTAGGTGCTCCAGAGGGTGGCGCTGTGCTTGGGCGTGAGGGCCGGGCGGTCACCCTGGCGCTGGGCGGCGCTGGTAGAGGCCACACTGCTCACGTCGATGCTGGCCGAGGGGATCCAGGTGTGGTTGTAGAACACCTCCCAGGCCGAGGTCAGGCGGCCGGCAAAATTGAACTCCATGCCGGTGGCATGGCGCTTGCCCGAGAGCAGGTATTGGTTGGCCGCCGTGTCGACGTCGGTGTTGCGCTCGTTGTACTTCTCGCTGCGGAACAAGGCCACGCCGAACAGGCCCTTCTTGTCGAACACGTCGTACTTGGCGCCCAGCTCGAAGTTGCGGCTCTTTTCCGGCGGGGTGTTGAGCAGCGTGGCGCTGGTGCCCGACAGGCTCAGGTTGACGGTGCCGTACTGGTAGGTGTCGCCCGAGGTGTTGTACGAGGTGCCGTACGAGGCGTAGTACGACGAGGTGTCGTTGGGCTGCCAGATGGCCCCCAGGCGCGGGCTCCAGAGGTTGTTGTCCATGCTGAAGCTGTTGCCGCTGGTGTCGCCATACTTGCCCATGAAGCGGTCGTAGCGCAAGCCGCCGACCAGCTTGATCTGCTCGGTCAGGCTCATGACGTCCTGGCCGTAGAAGCCCAGCGAACGGGCGCGGAAGGGCGCCATGGCGACCGAGCGGGTGTCCTGCACAGAGGCGCCGCTGTCGGGGTTGCCCACCGTGGTGGTGGGGGGCGTGGCCAGGCCGGTCGTGGCATTGTTGTTCTGCAGCGCACGCTGGTCGTAGTAATCGACGCCGCCCACCAGGCTGTGCTTGAGGCCGCCCCAGTGGGCGTTGCCGGTGTACTCGCTTTGCACCTGCAGCATGTTGGAGTCGTTGCGACGCGCCTTGAAGCGGCGGTTGAGCACCGTGCTGTCGCTGAGGCTGGACGCGGTGGTCACACTGCCCCAGCTGATGTTGCTGGCCAGCAGGTCACGCGAGTAGTGGCCATAGCGCAGCGTGGTCTTGATCTCGGCATCGCCATCGAGACGGCGCTTGTGGGTGACCGTGCCGTAATTGGACTCGGTGCGCAGGTAGTCGCTGGCCAGCCCGTAGTAGGCGGTGGCGTCGAGCACCGGGGTGATGGTGCCGCTGCTGTTGTTGCTGGCGGTGGTGCTGCCGTTGTTGATCAGCCAGGGGTGGTTGTACATCGGGCGCCCCTCGGTGCGCAGGTGGTACATGCCGATCGAGTACTCGTCGCGCTCGCCGATGCCCCAGCGGTAGGTGGGGGCCACGCCCTCCTTCTTGACCGTGGCGCCCCAGTTGTCGGCCTGTTGGCGCATGATGTTCACCCGGAAGGCCGACGACTCGCCGGTCTGGCGGTTGATGTCCGCCGAGACCCGGGCCGAGCGGCCGTTGCCCACCGTGGCGTTGATCTCGCTCTGGTCCATCAGGAAAGGCTGCTTGTTGACCTGATTGACCACCCCGCCAGTCGAGCCCTTGCCGAACAGCATGGAGGCCGAACCCTTGAGCACTTCGACCCGGTCGAGGTTGAAGGTGTCGTGCTGGACCATGGCGTTGTCATGCAGGCCATCGACATAGATGTCGCCGGCCTGCTGCAGCGAGAAGCCGCGGATGCGAACGTCTTCCTCACCGGTCTCGCCAGCCTGGAAGGTCACGCCCGAGACCGACTTCAGCACTTCGCGCAGATCATCGAAATTGCGGTCGTCCATGTAGTGCTCGGTCATCACCGTCACGGTCTGGGGAATGTCGCGGATGTCCTGGTTGCCCTTGGCGATGCCGGTCTGCTTGACGAGCAGGCTCTCCTTGGCAATGGTCGGGCCCTCCTTGGTGTCCTTGACGGTCACGGTGCTGAGGGACTTTTCCTCGCTCTGCGCCAGCGCCTGCTGGGCCGTGCCCAGCGAACCTGCCAACATGAGCGCCGCCAGGGGCAGCACCTTGCCGGGCACGGTGACGGCCTGACGCGTCGCAGCAGGCTGATTTCGGGACATCTTTTTGCGTTGCATGAAAACTCCAGTGTGTGGGTGGGCCCCAAGCCAAAGCCCAGGCCGACGGCTGACGACCCGCATTGCGCTGTGCAGTCGCTGGCTGATTTGAAAAATGGCGTGGCGCCCCCCGCAAGCGGCGGCCACAACCTGGGGAAAAGGGTCAGCGGTAGCCGACGCGGTCCAGCATCTGCTGCACCTTGGTCTGGTTCTGGCCAGCGGCACTCACCGGGATGACTTCGCTCTTGAACGTGCCGCCGCCCGCCATCGACCTGAGGGCGGCGTTGTCAAACTGCACGCCCTTGGCCACCGGCCACTCGTTGTTGCCATTGGCAAAGTGCTTCTGTGCGTCGGGGCTGGCCAGGTACTCCAGGAACTTGACGGCATTGGCCTGGTTCTTCGAGTAGCGGGCCACGGCACCGCCGGCCACGTTGACGTGCGTGCCCCAGCTCGACTGGTTGGGGAACACCACCCCCACCTTCTCCACCACCGCACGGTCTTCGGGGTTGCTGGAGCGCATCAGGCGGGCGTAGTAGTAGCTGTTGGAGAGGGCCACGCTGCATTCCCCACTGGCGACGGCGCGGATCTGGTCCGTGTCACCGCCCTGGGGGGAACGGGCCATGTTGCTGACCAGGCCCTGCAACCAGGTTTCGGTGGCCGCGGCCCCGATGTGCTCGATCATCGAACCAAACAGACTCACGTTGTAGGGAGAGGAACCGGTGGTGGTACAGAGCTTGCCCTTGAACTGGGGATCGGCGAGCTTTTCGTAAGTGTCGAAATCGGATTTGCGGTACTTGATCTTGTTGAAGACGATGACGCGGGCACGGGTCGAGAAACCGAACCAGGCGATGCCGCCATCGGCCTTGGGCTGGGCATGGAACTGCGCCGGGATCGCTTCTTCAAGCGTCTTGGAGCGGATCGGCTGGAACAGGCCGTCGTTCTCGGCACGCCATAAGCGGGCCGCATCCACCAGCAAAATCACATCGGCAGGCGAGGCGCTGCCTTCGGCCTTGAGGCGACTGAGGATGCCGGCGTCATCCGAGTCAACCCGGTTGATCTTGATGCCGGTGGCCTTGGTGAAGGCACTGTAGAGGGCATCGTCGCTCTGGTAATGGCGTGCCGAGTAGAGGTTGACCGAGCCCTCGTCCGCATGCGCGGACAGCCACGGCGCCGCAAGGGCCAACAAGAAGATCGGAAGGATGCGTCGCATGTGTGAGGGCCTCGCCAAGGTCAGCTCAGAAGGTGTCGATTCGGGTGAAGAAATTGCAATCACTTTGCGAATCAACGCAAAGGAAAGCAAATGCTATCACGAACAAGAATGATTCTCATGAAGATCAACACACGCGATACAAGGTGTTGCGCGAGACTAACGGCGGCGCAGTGTCCGGCTCAGCATGATCACCGGCACCAGGCCTGCCAGCACCAGGGCCAGGGCCGGCAAGGCCGCCTCGCCCAAGCGTTCATCGCGCGCCAGCTGGTGGGTGATCACAGCCAGGGTGTCCGTGTTGAAGGGCCGCAACACCAGGGTGGCAGGCAGCTCCTTCATGACATCCACCATCACCAGCAGGATGGCGGCCATCATGGGCTGGCGCAGCAGCGGCAGGTGCACCCGCCTGAGCAGGCCCCAGCCCGCCACACCCAGCATGCGGGCGCTGTCATCGAGGTGAACCGGCACCCGGCTGTAGCCGCTTTGCACCGATTGCAAGGCCACGGCCACGAAGCGGACCAGGTAGGCCCAGATCAGCCCCAGAAAGGTGGTGGTCAACAAAGACCCCACCGACCCTTGCGGCCAGCGCGACTGCACCCAGCCCACAGGCAGCAGAAGTCCGACCACGATCACGGCACCGGGCACGGCATACCCGAGGCCGATCACATAGGACAGTGAACGCATCTGGGTGCCGGGGTACAGGCGCGACTGGGCCGACAGCCACAGGGCCAGCAAGCTGGCCAGCACGGCGGTGCCCAGGCCCAATGCGAGGCTGTCAAAGGCCCAGCGACCGAAGCGCGCCCAGGGCAGAGCCACCTCGCCGGCGGCGTGCAGGGCGCGCAGCATGAAGCCCACCGGCAACACAAAGCCCAGCAGCACGGGCAGCGCGCAAAGGCCGATCGCCAGCCCGGCTTGCCACCCCCCCAGTCTGAGCACGGTCGAGCCTGCCGAAGCCCGGTCCAGCCGCTGGCTGGCAAATCGCAGGCGAGCCTGGGAACGTTGTTCCAAGGTCAACAACAGTGCCACGATCAGCAACAACACAGTGGCCAGTTGAGCCGCGGCAATGTGGTCCTCCATGACCAGCCAGGCCTTGTAAATGCCGGCGGTGAAGGTCTGGATGCCGAAGTAGCTGGAGACGCCGTAATCGGCCAGGGTCTCCATCAGGGCCAGGGCCGCCCCGGCCGCCATGGCGGGCCGGGCCATCGGCAAGGCCACACGGAACACCCGCCGGCCAAGCGACGCCCCCAGCAGGCGGGCCGCCTCCATCAGCAACTGGGCCCGCTGTGCCAGGGCCGTGCGCACCAGCAGGTAGACATAGGGGTACAAGGCCAGGATGAAGACGCCGATCGCGCCCCCCACGCTGCGGATGTTGGGCAGCAGGCGCCCCTCCAGGCCCCAGGCCGCACGCATCCAGGTCTGCAAGGGGCCACTGAACTGCAGGAAGTCGGTGTAGGCATAGGCCAGCACATAAGCTGGCATGGCCAGCGGCAGCAGCAAGGCCCATTCAAAGGTGCGGCGCAGCGGAAAGTCGAACAGGGACACCAGCACCGCGCAGAGGCTGCCCAGCAACACCACCCCGACACCCACCCCCAGCGACAGCAGCACGGTGGTGGCGGCATAGCGGGGCAACACTGTGTCCAGCATGTTGCGCAGCAGGTCGTGCGAGCCTTCATTCCACTGCAGCCAGGCCCCGATCACCACCAGCACGGGCAAGGCCAGCAGCAGGGCGATCCCCCAGAGAACGGCACGCGAGAAGAAGCCCGGACGAAAAATCATGCGGCATTGTAGGAGCCAATATCGCGGCCCATGGACTCCCTACAATCGCCCCATGTTTCTTGAAGTCCTTGATCTGGAGATCCGCTATCCTGGCCGCGAACACCTGGCGGTGGACCGCGCCAGCCTGGGCCTGAAGGCCGGCGAGATCGGGGTGTTGCTGGGCCCTTCGGGCTGTGGCAAGACCACGCTGCTGCGCGCCGTGGCCGGCCTCGAACCCGTCAGTGCCGGCACCATCCGGCTGGCCGGCGAGTGGGTCAGCGGCCAGGGCGGGCATGTGCCGCCGGAGGGCCGGCGCATCGGCATGGTGTTCCAGGACTACGCGCTGTTCCCCCACCTCAGCGTGGCGGACAACGTCCGCTTCGGACTGCACCGCCAGCCGCGGGCCCAGCAGGCCCAGCGGGTGGATGAGGTCCTGGGCCTGGTGGGGCTGCGCTCCAGCGCCCAGCGCTTTCCGCATGAGCTCTCGGGCGGCCAGCAACAACGGGTGGCCCTGGCCCGGGCCCTGGCGCCCAAGCCCCACCTGATGCTGCTCGACGAACCGTTCTCCAACCTGGATGTGGAATTGCGCGAGCGCCTGGCCCACGAGGTGCGCAGCATCCTCAAGGAAGCCCAGACCACCGCGCTTTTTGTCACCCACGACCAGATGGAAGCCTTTGCCCTGGGCGACCTGATCGGGGTCATGTCACAAGGCCGGATGCACCAGTGGGCCGACGCCGGCACGGTTTACCGCGAACCGGCCAGCCGCTTTGTGGCCGATTTCATCGGGCACGGGGTGTTCGCGCCCGGCCGCGTGCAACATCAGGCCGGCCAGCGCTGGATCGACACCGCCCTGGGGCCCCTGCCAGCCCCGGCGCACCGCGCCGACGGCCCCTGCGACGTGCTGCTGCGCGCCAGCGATGTGGCCTGCGACCCGGCCCCGGGTGCGCCCCAGGCCCAGATTGTTCGCAAACTGTTCCGCGGCGCCGAATCGCTGTACGAGCTGCGCCTGGCCGACGGCCAGCGGCTGCTGGCCCAGGTGCCCAGCCATCTGGAGCACCCTGTGGGCAGTTGGATCGGCGTGCGTGCCTGCCCCGCCCATCCGGTGGTGTTCGACCCCGTCGCCCCAGCGGCCTGAAACGGCCCTGCCCTCCCCGGGCTCAGGCCGGCTGCAGGCCCGCTGCAGTGCGGCGCACCCGCCGCACATTGAAGGCACTGGCGATCAACACGGCCTGCACCACGGCCAGGCCCACCAGCACGCTGGTGTACTGCCCATGGTCCATCATCCGACCAAACACCAGCGGCGAGATGGCCTGGCCGATGTCCAGCCCCGCGTACACCACCCCATAGACACGGCCGGTGGCGTTCTCGGGCGTGGAGCGCTTGACCAGCAGATCGCGCGAAGGGCCGGCAATGCCATTGGCAAAGCCCATGAAGCCGAACAGCACCGGCACCAGGCTGGCCGGCACCGGGGCCAGTGCCAGGCTGAGTGCCACCAGGGCCGCCAGGCCGATGCCCACGGCCACGATGCGCTCGCAACGCGTGGGATCGGAGGCCAGAAAGCCCCCCAGCACCATGCCACCGGCGCTGGCCACCATGTAGATGGTCAGGCACACCGCCACCAGGGTCACGGGCACGGCATGCAATTGCCGGGCGGCCTCCGGCGCAAAGGTCTGCACCACGCTGAGCGCCATGGCATAGAAGAGGAAGAACGCGAAACACATCCACACCGCTGGGATGCGCAAGAAATCGAGGCCGCCAGCCGCCGCAGCGGTGCTCTTGGCCGAGGAAGAGGATGCAGGCTTGGGCACGGCTGCGGCGCCGGGCAAGCTCAGCACCTCACGGTTGAACCACAGCACGGCCAGCACGACCAGCGCCAGCCCACCCGCGCTGGCCAACGCCACGCGCCAGGAAAAAGCCATGGCCAAGGGCACCACCAGGGCCGGGGCCAGCGCCCAGCCCAGGCTGCCCGTGATCCCGTGCACGCTGTAGGCATGACCCAGGCGGGTGGTGGCCACCTTGCGGTTGAACAAGGTGTAGTCCACCGGGTGGAACACCCCGTTGCCCATGCCGGCCAGCACGGCACAACACAGCAGCATCCAGTAGCTGGGCGCCGCGGCATAGCCCAGCAGGGCCACACCCAGCAGGCCCAGGCCGGCAAACAGCACCGGGCGCGGGCTGTAGCGGTCGACCACAAAGCCCGACAGCGCCTGCACGATGCATGACACCACGAAGAACACCGTGAGCACAAAACCCAGCTCGGTGTAACTCACGCCAAAGGCGTCCTTGAGCCAGGGAAACAAGGGCGCCAGCACCAGCTGGCTGAAATGGCTGATGCCGTGGGCCAGACCCACCAGGCCGATCAGGGTGGCATCCTGACGAACAGTGGGCACGGGCAAGGCGTGGGCGGTAGTGGACATGAAACAGGCTCCCGAGTGGCTTGACGAGGGTCATGTTAGGGGGAGCGCGCTCGTCTTGTTGACGATGAAAAGACATAATCCATCGAAATTAAGACAAATCAGCCCGCCGACATGCCCGCCACCCGACGCCCCCTCACCCGACGCAGCGCCCTCCGGCCGGTGGCCGTGCGCCCCGCCGGCGACGTGGTCGACAGCCTTACCCCACACCTTTACCTGCCCACGGCGGATCGGCCGTTGCGCGCCAAGATGCGCCACCTTCAGGCCGAGACCAAGGTGGTGCCGCACCACCATGAGTGGCCCCAGCTGACCTTCTCGCTCAATGGCGTGTGCCGCCTCAGCACCGACGACGGCACCTTCATCGTGCCGCCCTCCCGGGCGGTCTGGGTGCCGGCGGGCATGAGCCATTCGATCAATGTGGTGGAAGACGCCGACTTGCACACCCTCTACCTGCACCACCTGGCGGCCCCGCAGCAGGCCCCCTGGCAAGGCTGCGTGGTGATCGAGGTCACCGAGCTGATGCGCGCCCTGGTGCTGAGCCTGGACACCCACTCCGACGCCCAGCTGAGCCGGGTCGAGCCAATCAGGCAACAGGCGCTGCTGCAACGCGAGCGCCTGATCCAGCCCCTGCTGTGCGATGAACTGCTGCAGGCGCCGCAGATCCGCATGGGCGTACCCCTGCCCCCGCGCGAGGGCGGCGACAAGCGCCTGCGGGCCCTGTGCGAAGCGGTGCTGAGGGCCCCGGGTGAACGGGCCACGCTGGCCGAGTGGTCGGCCAGCGTGGGCGCCAGCGAGCGCACCGTGGCTCGCCTGTTCCGCGAGCAACTGGGCCTGAGCTACCAGCAGTGGCGCCAGCAGGCCACGCTGGCCTATGCCCTGCCCCTGCTGGCCCGCGGCCAGCCGGTGAGCCTGGTGGCGGCCGCCAGCGGCTACGCCAGCGAGAGTGCTTTCACGGCCATGTTCCGAGCCGCCATGGGACAGCCCCCCAGCCACTTCAGCGGCAAGGCCCGAAGCAGCCCAGGCGTGGCCTGAAGGCGAGCCGTTCATCCGGTTACATCCTCACAGACAAGGCCGCCGGCTCACGCTATGCTGCCGCAGGTCTCCGACAGCCCCCTCTTGCCTTGCCCATGCGTTCTTTCTACCCCCTGACCTGGCTGCTCCGCCTGCCCCCCCATGTTCTCAACGGCCTGGGGGTGGCGCTCGGCATCGGCCTGATCCAGTGGCTGTTCGGCAGCCAAACCACGCTGCACCTGGCGCAGTTGGCCAGCAGCGGCGCGGTGTTCTCCAGCCTGGCCGATGTGCCCACCACACCGCGGCGCTCGCTGCACCGGGTGCTGTTGGCGGCCGCCCTGGGCGCCCTGGCCACCTGGACGGTGGCCGCCCTTGACCCCTACCCCAGGGTGCTCGGCCTGGCCATCATGGGCCTGGTGTTCCTGGGCATGATGACCCTGGCCTGGGGCCCCCGGGCCGGGCCGGTGTCGTTTTCGGCCGTGCTGGCCATCGTCTTCACCATGGGCATGCCCCCGGGCACCCCACCCGGCGAACTGCTGCTCTGGACCCTCGCAGGCTCGGCCGTTTACCTGGTCTGGGCCCAGGTCCTGGTGCGCCTGCTGCAACCGCGCTACCGCAGCCTGGCCCTGGCGACGGCACTGGACGCCACGGCCCAGTTGCTGCGCTCAAGGGCCGGGGTGGTGGAAGGGGCCGCTGAGACCGACCAGGCGCGGGACTCGCTGCAGACCTGGGTGCGCGACGAAGCCGTGTTGGCCGAACGCCTGCAGGCCGCCCGCGACCTGCTGTTTGCCGCCCCGGATTCGGCCCGCGCACGCCGCGACACCGGCATGCTGCTGCGGGCCATCGACCTGCGCGACATCCTGCTGGCCAGCCGCCTCGACCTGGAGCTGCTGGGCAGCGACGAACTGGCCCTGCAGGTGCGGGCCGCCCTGGCAGCACGCCTGCGGCACCTGGCTTACCGGCTGGACCAGGCCCAGGCCGGTGTGCGTGGCCTGCCGCCCCCGGATGAAGACGAGCCGCCGCTGCGGCTGGCCTTGCGCGACCAATTCATGACCCACCCGCTGTTGCAATCGGACGACGTGCGGGCGCGCCTGCTGCCCGCGCTGGTGAACCGGGTGCAACACCTGGCCGATGACGTGGACGCCATCCATGCGCTGCTGCGCCAAGGCGACGGTGAACTGCCACTGACACGCAAGGAACTGCAACTTTTCGTGGCCCCCGAAGGCTGGCCGCTGTCGGCCTTCAAGCCCCATCTGAGCCTGGCCTCGCCCGTGCTGCGCCACGCCCTGCGGGCCGCGCTGGCGCTGGGCGCGGCCTACTACATCGCACTGGCCCTGCCCTGGACCGCGCACCCCCAATGGCTGGTGTTGAGCGTGGCCGTGGTGCTGCGTGGCAACCTGGAACAGACGCTGTCGCGGCGCAACATCCGGGTGCTGGGCACCTTGCTGGGCTGCCTGATCGTGATGGGGCTGGCCCATGTGCACGCCCCCTGGGTGCTGACACTGGCCTTTTTGATGGCCGTCGGCCTGGCGCACAGCTTCGCCGTGGAACGCTACCTGGTCACCGCCTCGGCGGCCACGGTGATGGCGCTGTTGCAGGCCCATCTGGCCCACCCGGCGATCGGCTTTCCGATTGCCGAGCGCCTGGGCGACACCCTGCTGGGCGCCTTGATGGCCTGGGCTTTCTGCTTTGTGCTGCCCTCGTGGGAGCGGCGGGCCCTGCCCCGCGCGCTACCGCGCCTGCTGCTGGCGCTGCGCGCCTATGCCCATGCGGCACTGGCCCCGCACGACCCGGCCCACCCCGAGCGCACGGTGGCCCAGCGCCTGGCCCGGCGCCAGGCCTACGACGCCCTGAGCCTGCTGGCCACCGCGCTGCAACGCAGCAGCTTCGAGCCGCGCCAGGTGCAACTGCCGCTTCAGCCCCTGACCCGCCTGCTGGACCACGCCCAGCGCCTGATGGCCCACTTGTCGATGTTGCGCATGATGCAGTTGCGCGAGGGCTCCGAGTTGCAACGGGCCCAAGCACAGGCCGCCGTGCAGGCGGCCCAGAAGACACTGGACACGCTGCTGACCCCAGGCCAACGGCCACCGGGCAACAGCGAGGTGGAAACCCAGGTTGAAGCAGCCGCCCTGGACGCTGGGCTGGACCTGCTGCCGGAAAAACCGCTCAGTGAGGACGTGCTGCCCTGGATGAACCGACGCCTGCAGGTGGCCCTGCGCGATGCGGCGCGGGTGGCGTCATCGGCCCGCGAGGCGCTGGGCGAACTGCGCCGCCCGCCGGGCTGAAAACGCACCAGGCGACGCTGACAAGCCTGGCGCCCAAAGGCACCTCAAGGCGCCTCAGGCCAGCGCCTGCTCCACCGCCAGCGCCACGCTGGCCAGGCGCGCATCGTCGCCGCGCACCGAGGCCAGCATCAGCCCCACCGGCAGCTCGCCCGCGGGCTGGCAGGGCAGGCTGAAGGCACAGCCATCGAGGTAGTTGAAGGCAAAGGTGTTGCGCAGCAGCAGGCCATTGGCCTTGAAGAAGGCCTCGTCAGACGCCACCAGCTCGTCGATGGCCGGCGCCAACACGGGCACGGTTGGGCACAGCACCGCGTCAAAGCCCTCCAGAACCGCCTCCACCCGGGCGATCCAGTCAGCTCGGTGGTCCTGCATGGCGATGTACTCGCGGGCCGTGACGGGCGCCCCCAACTCGATGCGGGCGGCCACGCGGGGGTCGAACTGCGCCCGCGCCCGGGCCAGGCGCTGGTGATGCACGGCATAGGCCTCGACCGGCGAGAACCCGCCGGGCGCATTCAAGCGCGGGATCTCGGCCAGCTCGCTCAGGGGGATGTCGATCAACTGAGCGCCAGCCGCCGACAGCCGCGTGAGCGCACGGGCATGGGCCTGGGCCACTTCGGGCGCCAGGCCATCGAGCAGCACGGTCTGCGGCAGGGCCAGACGCAGGCCGGCCAGCGGGCGCCGTTGCACGGGCAGCGGCGCACCGGCCAGCACAGCATCCACCGTGAGGCAGTCGGCCACGCTGCGGGTCATGGCGCACACGGTGTCCAGACTGCGCGACAACTCCAGTGCGCCCTGACGTGGCACGCGCGACTGCGTGCTCTTGAAGCCCACCAGGCCGCACAAGGCCGCAGGAATGCGGATCGAGCCGCCAGTGTCCGAGCCCAGGCCCGCCACGGCCAGCCCCAGGGCCACCGAGACGGCGGCCCCCGACGAAGAGCCCCCGGGAATGCGCGCCACCCCGGCATCGGCCGGGTTGCGTGGCGTGCCGTGATGGGGGTTGATGCCCACACCCGAGAAAGCGAACTCGGTCATGTTGGTCTTGCCCAGCAGCGCCGCACCGGCGTTGCGCAGCCGGGCCACGGCCGGCGCGTCTGCACCGGCCGCAGGCTCGCCGCGGCAGACCACCGAGCCGGCCAGCGTGGTCTCGCCGGCCACGTCGTACAGGTCCTTGATGCTGACGGGCAGGCCCGCCAGGGCCGGCAGGGCCACACCGGCAGCGCGCTGCGCATCCGCGTGGCGGGCGGCAGCCAGGGCGGCCTGGGGGTACAAGGTGGTGAAGACGCTGGCTGCCGCCGGTGCAGCCGCGGCCTCCAGGGCGCCGGCCACCAGGGCCTCGCAACTGGTTTCGCCGCGCGCCAGGCGGGCCTTGAGAACGGGAATGGTGTCGGTGATGAAGCGCATGGGCCCCTCGCAATTCAGCCAGCGGGCATTATCGGGCGGGGTGGGCCGTGCTGCAGCCCGGGCCCACAGAGCTTTCAGCGCGCCGGGGTCTCGGTCGGTGTGCCCGGGGCCAGCAGGCTCCACTCCAGCAGCGCCACATACCCGTCGCGACAGGCCAGCACCAGCCGGGGCCCGTCGCTGTGCACCACGGCCCCGGGCGGAAAACGATGCCCTTGCTTCCAGGCCGCGGCGCGGCGCACATGGAAGAGCACGTTGTTGACCCTCGCCAGGCATTCAAAACGGCCAAAGGCACGCAACTGGGTCTGCAACTCGTCCACACCACGTTCGAAATCCAGCAGGCGGTCGTCGTCGCTCCAGAGCTTCACGTAGTGCCCCTCGCCTTGGGGCTGGGCCTGCGCCCACAGGGCGTCCAGATTCATCGCCACGGCCGTGGCCAGTTGCCCGGCGGCGATCTGGGTCTTGAGGTCCAGGCTCTCGTGACACTCGTCGTCGGTCAGCTCGAAGCTGCGGCTGGCCAGCACATCGCCGGCATCAAACTCGTGCGTGACCTGGTGGCAGCTCACAGCCCAGCGCTTTTGCCGGTCCAACAAGGCCTGCACCAGAGGATAGGGTCCACGGTAACGCGGCAACGGCGAGGGGTGGAAGTTGATGGCATAGCGCAGATAAGGCGCCCAGTCACCGATGCGCCACTGGTAGCTGGCCAGCACTAGCAGCTCGCAATCGCGGGCCTGCAGATCGGCCATGGCGGCCGGGTCCAGCGGCGAGAGCTGGATGTCCAACCCCAGGCTGCGGGCATAGGCGATGGTGGCCTTGTTGTGGGAGATGCGTTCGTCGGTGGGGGCGGTGAACAGCTTCACCGGCTGCCAGCCTGCCTCGACAAAGGCCTTGAAAACACCGAGGTAACGGTCGGTGGCCGTGATGGCAAAGCGCCGCGCTGGCATGGGCTTCCTGGGCTGGTTCAAGGGTGCGCCAGCCAGCAGGCGCCACCTGACCGGTGGCGGCCCCGGGGGCCGGTTTCACCATTTTGAAAGCCGCAGGTAAAGCCTGATTGAGGTTTTGGTAAACGGCTGGTAGCCCTGGCTGGCACCGGAACGCCGAGCCGCTCAGGCCGCCCAGGCGGTTCAGCGCGGCGGCAAGCGAGGGCTGCGGTCGCCCAAATCAGTCACTTCGGTCACCTCGATGATCTCGCGCACCTCGACGTCGGTGACATCGGCCGGGGCGCGACGCCCCGCCCCGCCTGCCCCGGCTTGGCCCCGCCGCAGCACGTCGCCAAACTGCTGGCCCAGATCAAAGCGCCGCACCCAGGGCGTGACAGGGCGCCCAGTGAGCCGGGCCCAGCCGGCCCGCAGGGTCCAGGCCAGGGCCAGCAAGGCCATGGCCGCGAGCAGGCTGAGCACCAGCACCAGCGCACCGGCCACCAGCAGCAGGCGCAACAAAAGACGGGACAAAGTGGCCAGGGCCTGGTTGAGTCCGGACATGGGTTCCTTTCAAGACGAAAAGCCCGACGCGCCAGGCGCGTCGGGCTGTGCATGGCTCAGATAGAGCCGAAGCCTCAAAGTTCAAGCGGTCGCGGGACGGCCCCGCGGTCAGGCCGCGCTGGCCGCACCGAAGTGGAACACCCCGGGCGCCTGCACCGGATCGACGTCGACCGGGATCACGCTCTTGGGTGCAAACTTGCCTTCCAGCAGCAACTTCGACAGCGGGTTCTCGATGCGCTGCTGGATCGCACGCTTGAGCGGCCGGGCACCAAACACCGGATCGAAGCCCACCTTGGCCAGTTCGGCCAGTGCCGCGGGCGACACCTGCAAAGTGAGGTCCATCTTCTGCAGGCGGGCCTGCAGGATCTGCAGCTGGATGCCGGCAATCGATTCGATGTGCTTGGCATCGAGCGCATGGAAGACCACGGTCTCGTCAATGCGGTTCAGGAACTCAGGGCGGAAGTGGTTCTTCAGTTCGTCCCACACGGCGTCCTTGATGTCGTCATACGACTGCCCCACCATGGCCTGGATGTGGTGCGAGCCGATGTTGCTGGTCATCACGATGACGGTGTTCTTGAAGTCCACGGTGCGGCCCTGACCATCGGTCAGGCGGCCATCGTCGAGCACCTGCAGCAGCACGTTGAACACATCGGGGTGCGCCTTCTCGACCTCGTCGAGCAGCACCACGCTGTAGGGCTTGCGACGCACCGCCTCGGTCAGGTAGCCCCCTTCTTCGTAGCCCACGTAGCCCGGAGGCGCGCCGATCAGGCGGGCCACCGAATGCTTCTCCATGAACTCGCTCATGTCGATGCGGATCAGGTGCTCTTCGGAGTCGAACAGAAAACCCGCCAGCGCCTTGCACAGCTCGGTCTTGCCCACGCCCGTGGGGCCCAGGAACAGGAAGGAGCCGGTGGGGCGGTTGGGGTCGGACAGACCCGAACGTGAGCGGCGGATGGCATTGGCCACCGCACTGATGGCTTCGTCCTGGCCCACCACACGCTCGTGCAGCTTGTCTTCCATCTGCAGCAGCTTGTCTTTCTCGCCCTGCATCATCTTGGACACCGGGATGCCGGTGGCACGGCTCACCACCTCGGCGATCTCTTCGGCACCCACCTGGGTGCGCAGCAGGCGTGGCGCGCCCTGGGTGGCGGCCTTGCCGGCCTCCTTGTCCTGGGCTTCCTTCAGCTGCTTTTCCAACTCGGGCAGCTTGCCGTACTGCAACTCGGCCACCTTGTTGAAATCGCCCTTGCGGGTCAGCTCCTCAATCTGCTGGCGCAGCTTGTCGATGGCTTCACGCACCTGCTGGCTGCCCTGAGCCTGGGCTTTTTCAGACTTCCAGATCTCTTCGAGGTCGGCGATCTCTTTTTGCAGCTTGGCAATCTCTTCCTCGATCAGCTCCAGGCGCTTCTGCGAGGCCTCGTCGGTCTCTTTCTTCATCGCCTCGCGCTCGATCTGCAACTGGATCATGCGGCGGTCCAGCTTGTCGATGGCTTCAGGCTTGGAGTCGATCTCGATCTTGATCTTGGCTGCGGCTTCATCGATCAGGTCGATGGCCTTGTCGGGCAGGAAGCGGTCGGTGATGTAGCGGTGGCTCAACTCGGCCGCGGCCACGATGGCCGGGTCGGTGATGTCCACACCATGGTGCACCTCGTACTTTTCTTGCAGGCCGCGCAGGATGGCGATGGTGGCCTCGACGGAGGGCTCGCCGACCAGGATTTTCTGGAAACGGCGCTCCAGCGCAGCGTCTTTCTCGATGTACTTGCGGTACTCGTCCAGGGTGGTGGCGCCCACGCAATGCAGTTCGCCGCGGGCCAGCGCTGGCTTGAGCATGTTGCCGGCGTCCATGGCGCCCTCGGCCTTGCCGGCGCCCACCATGGTGTGCAGTTCGTCGATGAAGACGATGGTCTGCCCCTCGTCCTTGGCCAGTTCGGTCAGCACGTTCTTGAGGCGTTCCTCGAAATCACCGCGGAACTTGGCGCCGGCCAGCAGCGAGGCCATGTCCAGCGACAGCACACGTTTGCCCTTGAGGGAATCGGGCACCTCGCCGGCCACGATGCGTTGCGCCAGCCCCTCGACGATGGCGGTCTTGCCCACGCCGGGCTCGCCGATCAGCACCGGGTTGTTCTTGCTGCGGCGCTGCAGCACCTGGATGGCGCGGCGGATCTCGTCGTCGCGGCCGATCACCGGGTCGAGCTTGCCCTGGCGGGCCCGCTCGGTCAGGTCGAGGCAGTATTTCTTGAGGGCCTCGCGCTGGCCCTCGGCCTCGGGGCTGTTGACGTTCTGGCCGCCGCGCACGGCCTCGATGGCCGACTCCAGGCTCTTGCGGGTCAGGCCATGGGTCTTGGCGGTGGCGGCCAGATCGATCTTGCTTTCGGTCAGGGCCAGCAGAAACAACTCGCTGGCAATGTACTGATCGCCCCGTTTGAGGGCTTCTTTTTCGGTGGCCTGGAACAGCACGGCCAGGTCACGGCTGACCTGCACCTGCTCCTGGCCCTGCACCTGGGGCAGGCGCTTGACGGCCGCCTCGGCGGCACTCAGCAGGCCGGCCACGTTGACACCGGCGCGCTGCAACAGGGCTTTGGGGCCGTCGTCCTGACGCAGCAAGGCCACCAGCAGGTGGGCCGGTTCGATGTAGGCATGATCGTTCCCCAGGGCCAGACTCTGAGCCTCGCCAAGGGCTTCTTGAAACTTGGTGGTGAATTTATCGATTCGCATGGGTGATCTCCAGTTGATCAGCAACTTGTGCCCAACAGGCTTATTTCAAGGGCCGGCCGCCGCCTGGGTGCTGACTAAAATCAAAGCATGGACATCCACCAACTGTCGCTTCAGTACCAGCGCGAGCAAGACCGCATCCTGATGCGCTTCAACACCACCTCGCGCGAGGAGTTGCGGCTGTGGCTGACCCGCCTGCTGCTCAAGGGCTGGTGGCCCCTGTTGCTGGGCGAGGTGCCCGCACCAGCCGAACCTGGCACGCCACAGGCGAACGCAGGTGCTGCAGGACTGGCGCAGGCGCAGGACGCGGCCCCCATTCAGGCCATGCCGGCGCCCACGCCCCACGCTGACTATGGCCAACCTTTTCGGGCTGATTACGTCACCCTGCCGCTGGGCGAGGCGCCTTTGCTGGTGACCGAGGTCAGCCAGCAGCGCCGCGGGGACAAGCTGGCCATCTCGTTTCTGGAGCGACTGGACCCGCAGACCCCTGGCCGCACCGTGGATGTGGAGTTCGAGCCCGGCCTGCAGCAAGGCCTGCGCCAGTTGCTCATCCTGACACTGGGCCAGACCGACTGGAACCTGCCCGATACACCGCTGAAACCACCCGAGGCCGCCACCGCCACTGACACCGGCCCGGCCGATAACGCGTTAAGCCCCTCACACGGCCGCTCAGGCTACCTGCACTGACGAGGCCCGAACCCCTCAGGCATTGCGCGCTTCGATGCCCCAGCGCGCCAGCGCAGCGTCGTCGCTGACACGGGCATCCACCCACTGCGCCCCCTGGGGGGTTTGCTCTTTCTTCCAGAACGGCGCCTGGGTCTTGAGGTAGTCCATCAGGAACTCGCAGCCCAGAAAGCTCTGCCCCCGGTGCGCCGAGGTGACCGCCACCAGCACGATCTGCTCGCCGGGCTGCAACAGGCCCACGCGGTGCACCACCCGGGCGCCATACAGGTCAAAGCGCTGGTGGGCCTGGTCGATCATGGCCTCGATGGCGCGCTCGGTCATGCCGGGGTAGTGCTCCAGCTCCATGGACAGCACGGGCGCGCCGTTGTTGCCCTCGTTGCCGCCACGCACGGTGCCCACAAAACTGCACACCGCCCCCACACGCCGGTCATGGGCGCGCAGCGCGGCCAATTCGGCAGAAACATCAAAGTCGGCGGTCTGGATGGCAACACGGGGTAATCGGCTCATGGTCGGTATTTTGGCACCGCAGGCAAGGCCCCGGCGGCGGCGTTTATACTGCGCCGATGTTCACCGCCCCAGCCCAGCCTGCCACCGAGCGCCGCGCGCCCGGCGCGCCCGCTCAGGCCTGCGGCGTGAACAAAAGCAAAAAACCCCAGCTCATCTGACCGGAGCTGCGGTTCCGTCCTCGGATGAGCGATGGAGCCGCACGGCAAGAGCCCACCCTGTTTTTTGCCCCGTCCCTGTTGCGCGTTTCGAGGCCGGTTCACCCCCGGGTCTTCAACCTTTGCCAAGGAAACACGCATGCCATCACCCACCCGCCAGACCCCGCCCGAGCCCGCCACGGCCCATCCCCCCTTCCAGGGTCTTTGGCTGCCCCTGATCACGCCCTTCGATGAATCCGGCCAGGTGGACCACGCCAGCCTGGCCACCCTGACCCGGCACTACAGTCAACCGACGCAGGGCCTGAATGGCCTGGTGGTGTGTGGCTCGACCGGCGAGGCCGCCTCGCTGACCGAACAGGAGCAGGAGGCCGTGCTCGACACCGTGCTGGCCCACACCTCGCTGCCCGTGGTGATGGGGCTGACGGGTTACCACCTGGGCCACACCCTGGAACGTGTGGCCGCCCTGGCCCCGTACCCGCTGGCCGGCTGGCTGGTGCCCGCGCCCCATTACATCCGCCCCTCCCAAGCGGGTCTGCAGGGCTGGTTTGAACGCATCGCGGACCAGGCCCGGGCGCCACTGATCGTCTACGACATCCCCTACCGCACCGGCTCCACGCTGAGCCTGGCCACCCTGCTGGCCTTGGCGGAACACCCCCGCATCCAGGCCATCAAGGACTGTGGCGGCGACCCGGCCAAGACCCAGGCCCTGATCGAGGACGGCCGGCTGCAGGTGCTGGCGGGGGAAGACGCCCAGATCTTCACCACCCTGGCCCTGGGTGGCCACGGCGCCATCGCGGCCAGTGCCCATTGGCAGACCGCGCGCTTTGCACGCCTGCTGGCCCTGTTGGCCGCATCCGATCTGCAGGCCGCGCGGGGGCTGTGGCAAAGCCTGCTGCCCATGATCCCCCTGCTGTTCGCCGAGCCCAATCCTGCCCCGATCAAGGCCTTGCTGGCCGCACAAGGGCACCTGCAGCCCCATTTGCGCGCGCCCATGACGGCGGCGTCGCCCGCCTTGGTGCAGCGCCTGCTGGCGGTGGACCGGACCGCGGGCTGAACAGGGCCGGCTTCACACAGCTTCACCCGGGCGACATGTTGCAGGCGAGGGGTTCACAAAACCTCACCATGATGACATTCGCTTGTGACGGGGCCCGTCGAAGATCGCGATACGCAGGCGCCAAGGGCCAGAGCCGGCGCTTTGGCCCTTGGCGCCGACACCGTGTCCCCTCTTTCGAAGCCTACGCATGAAACCCTCTCCAAGCTTTTCACTTGCCCCCCACGCACTGAGCCGCCGCAGCTGGCTGATGGCCCTGGGCAGTCTGGGCATCGCACCTGTGCTGACCGCCTGCGGCAGTGGTGACGACGGCAGCTCCAAGATCCGGGTGATCAACGCCACGCAGGGCCTGAGCGCGCTGGACGCCTACCTGGACACCACCTCGATCGCCAGCAGCGTGGCCAGCGCAGCTGCCAGCAGCTACTACGGCGCCGACCCCGACACCTACACCCTGGGCCTGCGCAGCGCGGGCGGGGCCGTGAACAGCCTGGAGTCGTCGCTCACCCTGAGCAAAGACACCTCCACCTCGGTGGTGGTGACGGGCACCCAGAGCGCCCTGAGCACCACCCTCTACACCGAAAACGAAAGCACCCCCAGCAGCGGCTACGCCAAGCTGCGCCTGATCAACGGCTTGCAGACAGGCGATGGCGTCGACGTCTACATCACCACCACCAGCACCACCAGCCTGGACAATCAGTCGGCCGCCATCAGCAACGTGACCGAAGGCGGCACCAGTTCGTTCAGCAAGGTGAGCAAGGGCACTTACAGCCTGTGGATCACCGGCAACGGTGACACCAGCGACCTGCGCGCCTACGTGGCCAGCATCACGCTGTCGGACCAGGGCATCGATACCTTTGTGCTGATCCCCACCAACAGCACCACACTGGCCAGCGTGCTGCGCCTGCCGCAAAAGGGCACCAGCACGACCTATGCCTGCACCCTGACCCGGGTGCGTTTTGTCAATGCGGCCTCGGCCTCCGCGTCGGCCCAGGCCACGCTGGACGGCACCGCGGTCTCGAGCGCGACCATCGGGGCCTATGGGGTGTCGTCCTACTCGCAAGTCACGGCGGGTTCACGCCTGGTGGGCTTCACCCTCAGCGGCAGCACGGTCAGCAGCCAGATGACGCTGGTGGCCGGCGATGACATGACCGTGGCCCTGGCCTTGGACAGCAGCGGGGCCTACACGGTGGTGAGCTTTGTGGACAACAACTTCCCCTCGACCTCCAGCACCAAGTCGAAGATCCGCCTGGTCAACCTGGCCGCCACGGCGGGCAGCGCGCAGCTGACCTACAACGGCGGCTCGCTGCTGGCCGACTACACTGCGGCCAACAGCGCCTCCAGCTACACCAGCTTCACGGCGGGCGAATACGATTTCGTGATCAGCGCCAGCGGCGGCAGCACCCAGACGGTGGCCAGCTACACCAGCGTGGCGGGCGTGGTGTACACCGCGTTTGCCTTCGGCACCAGCGCGGTCAGCAAATTCACGATGCGTCAGGACGGCTGAATCCGCTCCAGGCCCTGGGCCCAGAGGGCCGCCATGGCCGGTGAGTTCAGGCAACTGCAACGGGCGCCTGCGCTCCAGACGGCCCGCTCCATCAGCTGGATGTCGGCCTCGTGCTGGCGAGCCACGTGGGGGTCTTCAAAAAAGATCACCTTCTGGCAGGCGCCATCCAGCACCAGCTCGGCAATCTGGGCATCGCCCCCCAGGGGGCCGCTCTGGTAGCGGGTGACCCAGGGCTGACCCGCGGGCCAGCCGCGCGACCAGGCCAGCTCATTGAGCAGGCCACCCGTGGTGCCGGTGGCCACACGCGATTCAAAGCGCGACAGCAGATCAAAGTGCTGGCCGGCGAAGTCGACCATCTGGGTCTTGCGGGCATCATGGGCGATCAGGGCCAGGGTCTGGTCCGCCGGGTCCAGCTCGGCCACCGCCGTGGCCCCCAGGCGCTCCGGTGCCAGGCCAGCCACCAAGGCCTCCACCCAGACCCACTCCAGGGCACCCGCCAGGGTCGGGACGAAGGGCTTGCCATGGGTGACACATTGCCGCTTCAGGGCCTGGGCCTCCGGGAAAGTGGACGAAGGGTCCACCGGGTCCATCAAAAAAATCACGCCGTCCAGCGACTCCCCCGGGGTCAGCCCCCCTGCGATGCGCGAAACCACCCGCATGAGCCCACCTTCACGCCCATTGGGCAGGCGGTGCAGGCCGGGGTAATCCACCAGCAGTTCTTCATTCAGCAAAGCGTCAAAAGCCGCCCCGACCGTGACCAGTTGCAGCCCCAGTTGCCGCACCAGGTCTTCGCTGCTGCGTGCCCATTGGGCCAGCGCGCTGTCGCTGCCCGTGCGGTGCAGGCGGTGCGCAATGAGGCCAAAGCGGCGCTGGCCTGAGACGGCCTGCTGCCAGGACTGCAGCGGCGCCGGAACAGGCCGGGCCTGGAGAGAGGACGATTCGGACATGGGGCACCTCCGGGGTCAGGGCGCGCGGTGCAGGCGCGGCGCCGATTGCAATGCGATCTGTTCCACCAGCACCTCGGCCACATTGGGCAGCCGCGGCGCACCCGGCGCCAGCAAGGCGGCCTGCAGGCGTTGGAGGTCGGCCACGGTGGGGGCCACCTTGATCTGGCCGATGGCGGCCTGGGCATTGCCGCTTTTGAGCAGCGCCATCACCTTGAGGGTCCATTCGTTGTTGTTTTTGGCCATGGGTTCCTTTCGCATCGATCGAGTTCTTTCCTGCGGCGTGGCGTTCGGGCACGCAAGATTGCTTTAGCATTCGGCAGCACTGTAACGCGCACACGCCCCATGGCCACACAAACCATCACCATCGACGGCTACAAGCTGTTCCCCAACCCGCGCAATGTGCACCGGGTGGTCTTTGAGCACCAGCTTTTCGTGCCCTACCCCTACGCACTGATCGACCTGCCCAGCTTTGACCTGGCGGGCAAATACAGCCTGTTTGCCGCCTGCCGCCTGGAGGACATGAAGATGGGACAGATGGTGACCTTTGAACTGCTGGCCGATCAGGAGCGTTTTGAACGCCGCTTCGTGCCCGACTGAGCTGTGCCCCACACCCATCCCATGACCGAAGACGACAACCAGATCATTGTCCCGCCCTCGTTCATCGCCGTGTACAGCGATGCAAGACAGCGCCTTAGCGAGCCCGCGGCCGTGGTGCGCCAGCGCTATGAGCTGTGCGAAGACCTGGCCTGCCAGTTGGTGGGCCACGCCCAGACCCTGTACCACGCCGAGGCCCCCTCGGAGTCGGGCATTCTGCGCAGCATCCATGCCGGCCTGAGCAACCCGGAATCCGGCTTTTCGGGCGCTGAGGCCACCTGGGTGGTGCTGCGCCTGGCCGAACTGCTGGAATGGGCCAGCCCGGCACTGGCGCCCACGCCTACCCCCTTGGCGGACGCAGAGCCGTCCTGATCAGCCGCCGGTGACCGGCGGAAAGAAAGCCACCTCGGCCCCTGCCACCAAGGGTGTCGACTCGTCGCGCAGATCCTGATTCAGCGCCAGCCGCACCGGGCGCTGGCGGGCCAGCGCATCCGCATAGGCACCGCCCCGCGCAATCAGTTCGTCGCGCAACTCGCCCAAGGTGGTGGCGCAGGTGCGCACCGTCTCGTCACCCCGGCCCAGCGCCTCGCGGATGGAGGCGAAATAGCGCACGCGCAATTCGAGTTCAACGCTCATGACAGCAGCTCCGTGAACGAGACAAAGGCCACCAGATCGCCCGGGGCGATGGTGGTGCCCGCGGGGTTGTCAACCAGGCCATCGCCCCAGACGGCCGAGGTCAACACCCCCGAACCCTGGTGGGGGAACAGGTCCAGCCCGCCCTGCGGGTTGCGCCAGACTCGCAGGAACTCGCGACGCTTGTCGGCCTTGCCCCAGGAGAAATGGGCCGGCAGGGCCACCGTCTTGGGCCGGACCTCCTGCACGCCTTGGAGGCGCAACAGAAAGGGGCGCACCAGCATCAGGAAGGTGACATAGCTGGACACCGGGTTGCCCGGCAGCCCGACAAAGTGGCTTTGGGCGACGCGGCCATAGGCAAAGGGCTTGCCGGGCTTGATGGCCAGTTGCCACAGATGCAACTCGCCCAGCGACTGTACGGCCGGCTTGACGTGGTCTTCCTCCCCCACGCTGACGCCGCCGCTGGTGAGGATGAGATCGTGCCCCTGAGCCGCCTCGGCCAGGGTCTGGCGGGTGCGCTCAAGTTGGTCGGGCACGATGCCGAAGTCGGTGACCTCGCAGCCCATGCGCAGCAGCAGGGCCCGCAGAAAGAAGCGGTTGGAGTTGTAGATGGCGCCGGCTGGCAATTGTTCGGGCGGCACATCGCCCGGCATGACCAGCTCATCGCCGGTCGAAAACAAGGCCACGCGGGGGCGCCGCGCCACCTGCAAGCGGGCCCGTCCGACGCTGGCGGCCAGGCCCAGGCTGGCCGGGCTCAGGCGCTGCCCTCCGGCGAGCACCACGGCGCCCAGTTGAACGTCTTCGCCAGAACGGCGGATTGCCATGCCGACGCGAACCGCCTTGGTAAAGCGGACCTGGGGCGCCCCTTGCGCGTCCGCGAGGGCTTCACAGTCTTCCTGCATCACGACGGTATCGGCACCCGGGGGCACCGGCGCCCCGGTGAAGATGCGCGCGGCCGTACCGGGCTGCAAGGGCACGGGCACCTCGCCCGCGGCCACGCGCTGCGACACCGGCAGCACCGTGCCTGCCGTGCCGGCGTCGGCGGCGCGCAGGGCATAGCCGTCCATGGCGCTGTTGTCATGCGGAGGCACCTGCAGCGGGGAGACCACCGATTCGGTCAGCACACGGCCGTCGGCCTCGAAGGTGGACACGCACTCGTCCGGCCAGGCGGCGTCATCCAAAGGTCGGGCATGGCCGAGCAACTCGGCCAGCACGTCATCAAGCGGGCGCAGCGCTTTGGCAGGCTGCAGGGCGACGGTGGATGCGTTCATGTTCGGTTTTCGAAAGAGTATTCAAAGCGGTCGCCATTGTCGACCAGCCAGGCGGCCACCGCCTCGGCTTGGTTGAGGTCGAGCACCGGGCGCCCAGTGGGCTCGGGCAGTTCCGCTGCGGGCACGTCCGTGGCGATGGCCACGATGAAATCGTCTTCGGGGTAACGCACGGGGTGGCCAGCGAAGTCCCCCCCGGGTGCACGCCAAACCTCGACCTTGAGCAGATCGCTTTCCTTGAAGCCCTCTACCAGCACCCAGTCCACCCCGTCATACAGCTCGGCCAGCATCTGATGCACCGACAGCCGGTAAGGCTGCTCGTACTCGCGCATCAGCGCCAGACGGTGCTCGCTGGCCACCACCACCTCGAAGGCACCGGCCTGGCGATGGCGCCAGCTGTCTTTACCGGGGTGATCGATGTCGAAGCGATGGTGCGCATGCTTGACCACCGACACGCGCAGCCCGCGCTGGCGCAAGGCTGGGATCACGCGCTCCAGCAGCGTGGTCTTGCCCGAGCCCGAATAGCCCGCAAAGCCGACAACTTTCATGCAAGTCTCCTGGGTCTGCCGCACGGGGATGATGGCCGTGGGTCAGAGCTGTTGATAGGGTGTCAGATGGCAAAAAGCCAGCGCGGGGCGCTGGCTTCAAGCTTCAGCGCCAAAGCGCAGGGATCGCAGCCGCCACAGCGTCTGCGATCAGTCGCAATGGCGTTCGATGTAAGCCTTGACCACCGCGACATCGGCCGGGATCACCTGAACCTTCTTGGGCAGTTGTTCGATGCCTTCGAAGCGGGCCGGGCGCTCGGGCTCATGGCCCAGGGCTTCGGCGATGGTGGCGGCAAACTTGATCGGCAAAGCGGTCTCGAGCACGATCATCGGCACCGACGGGTCTCCGCGCTGCTCCAGGGCCACTTTCACCCCATCGGCAGTGTGGGTGTCGATGGTGACGCCATGGCGCTGGAAGTTGTCGCGAATGGTGGCCAAGCGATCGGCATGGGTGCTGCGGCCACTGACAAAGCCATAGCGGCTGGCCGCCTGGGCGAACAAGGGGTCGGCGCTGAGGTCAAAACGGCCCTGGCTGGACAGCTGGGCACCGAACAGATCCTGAGTGCGAGCGGCGTCGCGGCCCAACAGGTCGAATACGAAACGCTCGAAATTGCTGGCCTTGGAGATGTCCATCGAGGGGCTGGACGTCTCATGCGTGTCGGCGCTGCCGCGCACGCGGTAGATGCCGGTGCGGAAGAACTCGTCGAGCACGTCGTTCTCGTTGGTGGCCACCACCAGCCGGTCGATCGGCAGGCCCATCATGCGCGCCACGTGGCCGGCACAGACGTTGCCGAAGTTGCCCGAAGGCACAGTGAAGCTCACCTTTTGCTGGTTCGATTCGGTGGCCTGCACGTAACCGGCAAAGTAGTAGACCACCTGGGCCAGCAAACGCGCCCAGTTGATCGAGTTGACCGTGCCGATCTTGTACTGGCGCTTGAAGGCCAGGTCGTTGGAGACGGCCTTGACGATGTCCTGGCAGTCGTCAAAAACGCCTTCGACCGCCAGGTTGTGGATGTTGTCGTCCTGCAGGCTGAACATCTGGGCCTGCTGGAAGGGGCTCATGCGACCGTTCGGGCTGGTCATGAAGACGCGCACGCCCTTCTTGCCGCGCATGGCGTACTCGGCCGCACTGCCGGTGTCACCCGAGGTGGCGCCCAGGATGTTGAGTTCTTCACCACGGCGGGCCAGTTCGTACTCGAACAGGTTGCCCAGCAATTGCATGGCCATGTCCTTGAAGGCCAGCGTGGGGCCATTGGACAGGGCTTCGAGCCACAAACCATCTTCGAGGTGGCGCAGGGGCACGATCTCGCCGGTGCCGAACACCTCGGCGGTGTAGGTCTTGTGGCACAGGGCGCGCAGGTCGGCTGCCGGGATGTCGTCGATGTACAGCGACAGGATCTCGAAGGCCAGTTCGGCATAGCCCTGCTGGTGGTAGACCTGGCGCCAGCGCGTCAAGGTGGCGTCATCTACCTGGGGGTAGTGCTCGGGCAGGTAGAGCCCGCCATCGGGCGCCAGGCCCTCCAGCAGGATTTCACAAAAGCGCTTGCGGTCGGCGTGACCTCGTGTGCTCAGGTACTTCACGTTTAGTTCCTGTTCCAACAATTCAAGGGCAACCCGCCGGTGCTCACCGGTCAGACTGCCATTTTGACGCGATCGCCACCCGAATCAATGGGTGGCCGAACACGACAGGCGGCTGAGCCCTCAGGCCAGCTCTTCCTTGCGGATGCGGGTGATGGGGGCCAGCACGGTGGGCAGGCCCTGCATTTCAGCCATCGCGGCATTCATGATGCCTTCGCGGGTGTCGTGGGTCAGGATGATCAGATCGGTCTGGGTCGAACCCTCGCCGCCGACCTCGTCGGCCTCGCGCTGCAGCACCGCATCGATGCTGATGCCGGCCGTGGCCAGGATGCCGGTCACCCGGGCCAGCACGCCGGCCTCGTCAGACACACGCAGGCGCAGGTAGTAGCTGGTGACGACCTCGCTCATGGGCAGCACCGGCACGTCGCTCATGGCATCGGGCTGGAAGGCCAGATGGGGCACGCGCTGGGCAGCATCGGCCGTGTGCAGGCGGGTGATGTCGACCAGGTCGGCAATCACGGCACTGGCGGTGGGCTCGGAGCCCGCGCCCTTGCCGTAGTACAGCGTGGTGCCCACGGCATCGCCCTGCACCATCACGGCGTTCATGGCGCCTTCGACGTTGGCGATCAGGCGCTTGGCCGGCACCAGGCTGGGGTGCACGCGCAGCTCGATGCCGTTGGCAGCGCGCTTGGTGATGCCCAGCAGCTTGATGCGGTAGCCGAGTTGCTCAGCGTAGCGGATGTCGGCGGCCGAGAGGCGGGTGATGCCTTCGACATAGGCCTTGTCGAACTGCACCGGGATGCCGAAAGCGATGGCGCTCATCAGCGTGGCCTTGTGGGCCGCATCGACGCCTTCGATGTCGAAGGTCGGATCGGCTTCGGCATAGCCCAGGCGCTGGGCCTCCTTGAGCACCACTTCAAAGTCCAGGCCCTTGTCACGCATTTCGGACAGGATGAAGTTGGTGGTGCCGTTGATGATGCCGGCGATCCACTGGATGGCGTTGGCAGTCAGGCCTTCACGCAGCGCCTTGATGATGGGGATGCCCCCCGCCACAGCGGCCTCGAAGGCCACCATCACGCCCTTGGCCGAAGCCGCAGCGAAAATCTCGGTGCCATGCACGGCCAGCAGGGCCTTGTTGGCCGTGACCACGTGCTTGCCGGCGGCAATGGCTTCGAGCACCAGAGCCTTGGCCACGCCATAGCCGCCGATGAGTTCGATCACGATGTCGATTTCTGGGTTGGCAATCACGGCGCGGGCGTCATTGACGACCTGCACCTGCTCACCCACCACGGCGCGCGCTCGCTCGACGTCCAGATCGGCCACCATGGTGATCTCGATGCCACGGCCCGCACGGCGGCGGATTTCTTCCTGGTTGCGTTGCAGCACGTGGAAGGTGCCACTGCCAACGGTGCCAATGCCCAGCAGGCCAACTTTGATCGGGTTCATAGCGAGACGGTTTGAAGTTTTGAAACAGACAGATAGAAAGGCTCAGACCACCACGCTGCTGCGCTTGCGGTACTGCTCCAGGAAACGGGCGATGCGGCCGATGGCCTCGCGCAGGTCGTCCTCATGGGGCAGGAACACGATGCGGAAGTGGTCGGTGTCCGGCCAGTTGAAGCCGGTGCCCTGCACCAGCATCACCCGGGTCTCTTCCAGCAATTCGAGGAAGAACTGCTGGTCGTCCTTGATCGGGTAGACCGCCGGGTCCAGGCGCGGGAACATGTACAGCGCCGCCGTGGGCTTGACGCAGCTGACGCCCGGGATGGCCGTGATCAGCTCATAGGCCAGGTCGCGCTGGCGGCGCAGCCGGCCCCCTTCGCAGACCAGGTCATTGATGCTCTGGTAGCCACCGAGCGCGGTCTGGATGGCCCACTGGCCGGGCACGTTGGAGCACAGGCGCATGTTCGAGAGCATGTTCAGGCCCTCGATGTAGTCCTTGGCAGGCTTTTTGTCGCCCGACACCACCATCCAGCCGGCCCGGTAGCCGCAGCTGCGGTAGCTCTTGGACAGCGAATTGAAGGTGAGGGTCAGCACATCTTCGCTGAGCGAGCCGATGGCGGTGTGCTTGACATCGTCGTACAGCACCTTGTCGTAGACCTCATCGGCAAAAATCACCAGGCCGTGCTCGCGGGCAATCACCACGATGGCCTTGAGCAGGTCGTCGGAGTACAGGGCGCCAGTCGGGTTGTTGGGATTGATCACCACGATGCCCTTGGTGCGCGAGGTGATCTTGCTGCGGATGTCATCCAAGTCAGGCATCCAGCCGTTGGCCTCGTCACAGCGGTAGTGCACCGGGGTGCCGCCCGACAGGCTGGCCGCCGCCGTCCACAAAGGGTAGTCGGGCGAAGGCAGCAGCACCTCGTCACCGTTGTCGAGCAGGGCATTGGTGGCCATCACGATGAGCTCGCTGGCGCCGTTGCCAAGGTAGATGTCGTCAAGCGTGACACCCTTGATGCCTTGCTGCTGGGTGTAGTGCATCACCGCCTTGCGAGCGGCAAAAATACCCTTGCTGTCCGAATAGCCTGCCGAATTGGGCAGGTTGCGGATCATGTCCTGCTGGATTTCCTCGGGCGAGTCAAAACCAAATACCGCCAGATTGCCAATATTGAGCTTGATGATCTTCTGGCCTTCGTCTTCCATTTGACGCGCTCGGTCCATGATGGGACCGCGGATGTCATAGCAGACGTTGGCAAGCTTGGCAGATTTCTGGACAGTTTTCATGGTGACGGGAAAGCCCCCTCCTGGGTAAGTCGTCAGAAGCGAAACCTATAATTTGACCACAGTTCTGCACCGCAGCCTGCAGCGCGCCCCACAGTCGCGCCTCTTCGCCCCAACACAGTGCCCCATGAAGCTGCAACCCGACCAATTCGACGTTCAATCCATCACCGCTTACGGCGAGGGCTGGGTGGCCATCAACGGCGAGAAACACGCCGGCAGCCTCATCATCAGCGCTCAGGGGCAGCGCCTGAACTGGCCCGTGAGCCGCTTCGAAGACCTGACCGAAGATCATTTCGAGCAATTGGCCGCCATTGATTGCGAACTGATCGTATTTGGCAGTGGCCGACGCAACCGTTTTCCGCCGGCGGCCTGGCTGAAGGCACTGATGGCCCGCCGCATCGGGCTGGAAACCATGGACACCCAGGCCGCCTGCCGCACCTACAACATCCTGGCGCAAGAGGGCCGCAAGGTGGCGGCAGCACTGTTGATCGAGGGCAACGAGCCCGCGCAACCCTGAGTCGACCGATTTAGAGGTAAAATCTTGGGTTGCGGATGGAGCGGGCAATCAAAAGAGAGGTGCAATGCCTCCGGACCCAGCCCATCTTAGGTCACACCTGTCACACGAGATTGAAGTTCTATGGCGATCGTTGTCAACAAGTCCATCCCTGAATTCGAAGCGAACGCCACGGGTGGGATCAAGGTGTCGAACTCTTCCCACCTGGGCCAGATCCTGGTGCTGTACTTCTACCCGAAGGACAACACCCCGGGCTGCACCACCGAAGCGATGCAGTTCCGCGACAAATACAAGGATTTCGTGAAGGCCGGCGCCACCGTGTTCGGTGTGTCGCGCGACAACATGAAATCGCACGATGAGTTCAAGCTCAAGCTGGAACTGCCCTTCGAGTTGATCGCTGATACCGAAGAAAAAATGTGCCACATGTTCGGCGTGGTCAAGAACAAGATCATGTACGGCAAGAAGGTCAAGGGCATCGAACGCAGCACCTTCCTGATTGGCGAAGACGGCATTCTCAAAGAAGAATGGCGCGGCCTCAAGGTGCCGGGTCACGTGGACGAAGTTCTGAAGTCGGTCAAGGAACTCAAAGCCCTCAAAAAGGCCGCCTGAGAACCCTCAGCCCGATCCCGGGAGGGCTTGTCGAGTCATGCATAATGGCTCGCATATGTTGCTGGTTTCGCACCGCCACCCTCCTCCGCAAAAGCCGCTCAGGTCTCCTGGCGGCTTTTTTGCTTCCTGCACCAATCCGTGCACTCGCATTCCCACTTTCAGTGCTTTTTCTGGAGACTGACCTTCCATGCCCCTGCCTCCCGCCCCATCGAAGAAAGCCACCATCCTGCCCACCAGCGCCTACGCCAACCCCGGCGAGGACAAAGCGCGCAAGGCCGGATCACGCGGCCGCGCGGCCGATTCAGCCCACCCCGAGGCCAAGGGTGAGGCACCCGAGGCCCTGCTGGCCATCCCCGCTGCACCAGCCGCCCCCGCACCGGTCAAGACCCCCAGCCGACGCAAGACTGCCTCCACCCAGGTATCGGCCCTTCTGAGCCCCCCGGCAGCAGCCCCCGCCGTCACCAAATCGATTCCCAGCACCCCGACAGCCGCCCCCATCGCCGTCACACCGGTGGCAGCCGAGGCGCCGGCCGTCGCAGCACGCAGCCGCAAGGCGCGGCATACCGGGCCGACCAAGCTCTTCGTGCTCGACACCAATGTGCTGATGCACGACCCGATGTGCCTGTTCCGCTTTGAGGAACACGACATCTTCCTGCCGATGATCGTGCTGGAAGAACTCGACAGCCACAAAAAGGGCATGACCGAAGTGGCTCGCAACGCGCGCCAGACCAGCCGCTCACTCGATGCGCTGGCCGCCGCCCAAGGAGCCGACATCACGGCCGGCTTGAAACTGGACACCACCGGCCACCGCGAAGCCGGTGGCAAGCTTTTCTTCCAGACCCGGCCACTGAACTACACACTGCCCACCAGCCTGCCCCAGGGCAAGGCCGACAACCAGATCCTGGGTGTGGTGGAGGCGCTGCGCCACCTGCACAGCCCACAAGGCCAGGAGGGCCAACCCACACGCGAAGTGGTGCTGGTGTCCAAAGACATCAACATGCGCGTGAAAGCCCGCGCCCTGGGCCTGACCGCCGAGGACTACCAGAACGACAAGACGCTGGAGGACGGCGACCTGCTGTACTCCGGCGCCATGGCATTGCCTGCCGACTTCTGGGCCAAGAATGGCAAATCGGTCGAGAGCTGGCAAAGCGGCTCGCACACCTACTACCGCATTGCGGGCCCCATCGTGCCCAATCTGCTGATCAACCAGTTCGTGTTTTTCGAAGCCCCGGGTGAGCCCAGCCTGTATGCCCGAGTGACCGAGATCCGCGGCAAGACCGCGGTGCTGCAGACCCTGAAGGACTTTGCCCACGCCAAGAACGCCGTGTGGGGCGTGACGACGCGCAACCGCGAACAGAACTTCGCGATGAACCTCCTGACCGATCCTGAGATCGATTTCGTGACCCTGGCAGGCACCGCCGGTACCGGCAAGACCCTGATGGCACTGGCCGCAGGCCTGACCCAGGTGCTGGATGACCGCCGGTACACCGAGATCATCATGACCCGCGCCACCGTGAGCGTGGGTGAGGACATCGGCTTTCTGCCGGGCACCGAGGAAGAAAAAATGGGTCCCTGGATGGGGGCCCTCGACGACAACCTCGAATTTCTGGCCAAGGGTGACGGCGGCAATGCGGGCGAATGGGGCCGCGCCGCCACCAATGAGTTGATCCGCAGCCGCATCAAGATCAAGAGCATGAACTTCATGCGCGGACGCACCTTCCTGAACAAGTACGTGATCATCGACGAGGCACAGAACCTGACGCCCAAGCAGATGAAAACACTGATCACGCGGGCCGGCCCGGGCACCAAGATCATCTGCATGGGCAACCTGGCCCAGATCGACACACCGTACCTGACCGAAGGCTCGTCCGGACTCACCTTTGCCGTCGACAAGTTCAAGGGCTGGCCGCACAGCGGGCACATCACCCTGGCACGTGGCGAGCGATCACGCCTGGCTGATTTTGCGAGCGAAGTGCTCTGACAACGCGTTGAACGGACCGGCCAGCGGCCGGCCAACCCCAGTCAAACGCCCGGCATGCCCGGGCGTTTTGCATTTCAAGGCACCAGAATCACTGGATCACGGCCAAGGCAGCAGCCCCTTGGCAAAGAAAGCCCCCACCTCGGCACGCAGGGGATCGCCGCCCAGGCGCTCGTAATCCACGTGGTCGGCATCGGGAATCACACGCCAGATGCGGGGCTGGCCCGCAGCCTCGAACACGGCCCTGGCCACCTCCAGGGGCACGTGGTGATCACGGTCACCCACCACCACCATCACGGGCCTGGGGGCCAGGCTCGCGATCCGGGCCAGAGGATTGACCTGCTCCAACCGCACACCCGCCCGGGCAAAGTCGCGCAAAACCCAGCGTGCCTGCCAACCGCCACCCAGCATGCGCGAAAGCTCCTCCGACAAACCCGTCCAAACCGCCTTCAAGACGACGGCTCGCACCCGCTGATCACGCGCGGCCGCCAACGCCACGGTAGAGGCCCCAATGGAGAAACCCTCCGCACCCAGCCGGCCAGGATCGACATCGGGGCGTTGCTGCAGAAAATCGAGGGCGCCGATCACATCCTCTTGCTCACGATCACCCCAGGTCTGCAGGTCACCGCCACTTTCGCCAGCGGCCCGGTTGTCGTACAGCAGCACACCAAACCCCAGCCTGGCCAGCGACTCAGCTTCGTCCAGCAGCCACAGGCGATTCTCGGCCGCGCCGTGCACCAACACCACCGCCGCGCGATTGCGCGAGGGCACATACCAGCCCTGCAGAGTGACGCCATCGGCACTGCGAAAAGCCACCGATTCGAGCCCCGGCAAGCGGCGCCGGGCATCGGCCTGCGCCTGTGCGCTGATGGGTCGACGCTCTGGATGCAGCAGATGCCGCATCAGTTCGTCGTGCCGCCAGACAAGCAGGGCCACCAACAGCAGCAGCCCCCCCAGCAAGGCCCACAACACCACACCCAAGGGATGCCGGCTCAGCCACGCCCATGTGCTTGAGATCATGCAGAAACAGGAGGCCTGCTCAGAAATCGTCGGCAGAGCCGCGGGCCAGGCTTTCAAACCGGGTCTGCGACTTGTGGAAATACAGCTTCACCGTGCCGGTCGGGCCGTTACGCTGCTTGCCGATGATGACCTCGGCCATGTTCTGGTCCTTGCTTTCCTTGTTGTAGTAATCGTCACGGTAGATGAACATGATGATGTCCGCATCCTGCTCGATGGCGCCGGATTCACGCAAGTCACTCATCATGGGACGCTTGTCGGTGCGCTGCTCCACGCTTCGGTTCAGCTGCGAAAGCGCGATCACCGGGCACTGCAACTCCTTGGCCAGCATCTTCAGGCCACGGGAGATTTCGCCCAGCTCGGTGGCACGGTTGTCGGCACTGGCCGCCGAGCCGGAGCCACTCATGAGCTGCAGGTAGTCGACCACGATCAAGCCCATCTTGCCGCACTGGCGCGCCAACCGGCGCGAGTTGGCCCGCAGCTCGCTGGGCGACAGGCCTGGCGTCTCGTCAATGTGCAGCGACACCGTGCGCAGACGCTCGATGGCCTCGGTCAGACGCGGCCACTCATCATCAGTGAGCTTGCCGGTGCGCAGGTTGCCCTGGTTGATGCGGCCAATGGAACCCACAATACGCACCGCCAGCTGAGCGGCCCCCATTTCCATGGAGAACACCGCCACCGGCAGACCTTCGTTCAAGGCCACGTGCTCGGCAATGTTGATGGCAAAAGCCGTTTTACCCATCGAGGGACGGGCCGCCAGCACGACCAGGTCACCGGCCTGCAGACCCGAGGTCATGCGATCCAGGTCATAGAAGCCCGTGGGCACACCGGTGATGTCATTGGTGTTGTCGGCCATCTCCTGGACGCGGTCCAGCAGGTCAACCACCAGTGAATCCATGGACTGGAAGCCCTGCTTGTTGCGCGAACCTTCTTCCGAAATCTTGAAGATCTTCTGCTCTGCTTCGTCCAGAATCTTGTCGACGGCGCGCCCCTGCGGATTGAACGCCACGGTGGCGATCTCATCACTGGCCGTGACCAGCTTGCGCAGGATCGAGCGCTCGCGAACGATCTCGCCATAACGGCGGATGTTGCTGGCACTGGGCACATACTGGGCCAGTGAATTCAGGTAACCAAGCCCCCCCACCTCTTCGGCTTTGCCCAGGTTCTGCAGGCTTTCATAGACCGTGATCACGTCGGCAGGCTTGCCTGAGTTGATCAGCGAGCTGAGCACCCCGAATACGACACGGTGCTCATAGCGGTAGAAGTCACCTTCGCTCACCACGTCGGCGACACGATCCCAGGCACTGTTGTCCAACAGCAAGCCCCCGAGCACGCTGGACTCGGCCTCGATCGAATGCGGCGGCACGCGCAGCTTGGCCACCTCACGGTCCACCGTGCGCTCAATCGCGTGCTGCGCCGGCGCCGACTCAAGTGGCGGCGGCATCTCGATTCCGACAGGAAGATGGAAATCAGGCTCGAAATCAGAGTCGACAGGCGGAAAAATGGCAGACATGGGTTTCCTTGGCAGCCTTAAATCGTAAGCGTTTCAACGCCTTCCGTCAGCCCCAGGGCTGGGGATAAGCTGTGCATGATGAGGGGAAATCAAGGGGATAAACGCACTTCGACCCTGGCGACTTCCCCAAAAGAAAAGCCGCCCGAAGGCGGCTTGACAGAAGCAGTGGCTTCGGTGATCAGGCGGTTTCGCCGTACACGGAAACATTCACTTCAACGACCACATCAGTGTGCAGGGCAACGCTGATGGTGCTGTCGCCAACCACCTTCAGGGGGCCGTTGGGCAGACGGATCTGAGCCTTGACCACTTGGTAGCCTTGCTTGATCAGTTCTTCAGCGATGTCGTGGTTGGTGACGGAACCGAACAGACGGCCATCAACGCCAGCCTTCTGGGTGACCTTGACGGTCGTACCAGCCAGCTTTTCGCCTTGGGCTTGGGCTTCGGCCAGCTTGGCGGCTGCGGCCTTTTCCAGCTCAGCGCGCTTGGCTTCGAACTCAGCCTTGGCAGCTTCGGTAGCACGGCGAGCGCGGCCCGACGGGATCAGGAAGTTGCGGGCGTAGCCGTCCTTGACCTTGACGATTTCGCCGAGGTTACCCAGGTTCACAACCTTTTCGAGCAGGATGATTTGCATGGTTGTTCTCCTTAGATCTTGTGCTGGTCGCTGTAAGGCACCAGAGCCAGGAAGCGGGCGCGCTTGATGGCAGTGTTCAGCTGACGCTGATAGATGGCGCGCGTGCCGGTCAGGCGAGCGGGGATGATCTTGCCGTTTTCAGCGATGAAGTCACGCAGGGTGTCGACATCCTTGTAGTCGATTTCTTCGACGCCAGCGACGGTGAAGCGGCAGAAGCGCTTGCGCTTGAACAGCAGGGACTGGGTGTTGCGCTTCGGGCGCTTATCTTTGTTGAACTTCTTGAACGTGGCCATGTTGGCCTCCTGAAATTTAATCTTGCTGGAATTCCTGGATGTGAAAAACGACGGTCTTGACGTTGCGCGGTGTGGCCAGAAATCCGGAGAATTTCCAGACCGAGCCGAGGGCCTGCTTGGCAAGCCGTTCGGCGTTACTACCGAGCGCAACAGCCCTGATGGCCACCTGCACCTTGCGCTTCTGCCCAGCTTCTTCAACCTCCGACTCGGATTCGAGCCGCAGGTCAATGGCGGGCAGACCGGCAGGTGTGAATCGCATCGGCTTGGCCTCAACGATCACGGCGGTCAGAGCGACGTGGTTCACTTCCCCTTTGAATCAGTCAAACGAACTGGACGCAGGCCTTAGTTGTTGGCAGCGGCGAATTCAGCTTGCTGGGCCTTGCGGGCCTCTTCACGCTCGACGGTCTTCATCATCGAAGACGGGCCGGTATCAGCCTTCTTCTTGACGACGGTCAGGTGACGCAGCACGGCATCGTTGAACTTGAACGCGTGTTCCAGTTCAGCCATCACAGCCTGATCGGCTTCGATGTTGACGCACAGATAGTGGGCCTTGGCCAGCTTGTTGATCAGGTACGCCAGTTGACGACGGCCCCAGTCTTCCACGCGGTGGATCTTGCCGCCGCCGGCGGTGATCATGCCCTTGTAGCGCTCCAGCATGGCCGGAACCTGTTCGCTCTGATCCGGGTGAATCAGCAAAACGATTTCATAATGACGCATTGAGTACTCCTTACGGGTGAAGCCGTCCGCTGCGTCTGTAGCAGTACGGCAAGGCAAAGCCCACGAGTATAGCGCCACTGATTCTCAAAACACAAGCGCCCATCGCTTTTTTGGCTGAGACGAATCCAGTGGACAATCCACGCCTTGAAAAGTTCAACAGCGGCCCCATCTGCCGCGACATCCTCTTTTCGTCAACTTATCGACCCGAATCCGAATGTCTGAAAACCAAGAACACCAGAATCAGGCCATGCCAGGCGGCCCGATGAGCCCCGAAGAGCAAGAAGCCGCCCAGGCTGCCAACGACGTCGAGGCGCTGGCCCAGGCGCAGGCCGAGCTGGCAGCCCTCAAGGCCAAGAGCGCGGACCTCGCCGACCAGTTCCTGCGCGCCAAGGCCGAGGCCGAAAACGCCCGTCGCCGTGCCGAGGAAGAAATCGCCAAGGCCCGCAAGTTCGGCATCGAGAGCTTCGCCGAAAGCCTGCTACCCGTGTGCGACAGCCTGGAAGCCGGCTTGGCCATCAAGGATGCCAAGCCCGAACAGATCCGCGAAGGCGCAGAAGCCACCTTGCGTCAACTGACCGCCGCACTCGAGCGCAACAAGGTGCTGGCCATTGCACCGGCAGCAGGCAGCAAATTCGACCCGCACCAGCACCAGGCCATCAGCATGGTGCCCGCCGACCAAGAAGCCAACACGGTGGTGAGCGTGCTGCAAAAAGGCTACCTGATTGCCGAGCGCGTGCTGCGCCCGGCCCTGGTGACGGTGGCCGCGCCCAAATAAATTTTCAGTTCTGGAAGCCGCCGGGGCTTGAAACCCCAAAAGTTATCCACAACTCATCAACAAGACGAACCAAACAACACACGCTGGCAAATCGCCCGGCGTGCAATCGAAATACAGGAGTAAATCATGGGAAAAATCATCGGTATTGACTTGGGCACCACCAACAGCTGCGTGTCCATCATGGAAGGCAACACCACCAAGGTGATCGAGAACTCGGAGGGTGCACGCACCACCCCGTCGATCGTGGCTTACCAGGAAGATGGCGAAGTGCTGGTGGGCGCCTCGGCCAAGCGCCAGGCCGTGACCAACCCCAAGAACACGCTGTATGCCATCAAGCGCCTGATTGGCCGCAAGTTCACCGAAAAAGAAGTGCAGAAGGACATCAACCTGATGCCCTACTCCATCGTGGCCGCCGACAACGGCGACGCCTGGGTGGAAGTGCGCGGCAAGCGCCTTTCGGCTCAGCAGGTGTCGGCAGACATTCTGCGCAAGATGAAAAAGACCGCCGAAGACTACCTCGGCGAAGAAGTCACCGAAGCCGTGATCACGGTGCCCGCCTACTTCAATGACGCCCAGCGCCAGGCCACCAAGGACGCTGGCCGCATCGCCGGCCTGGAAGTGAAGCGCATCATCAACGAGCCCACCGCCGCCGCGCTGGCATTTGGCCTGGACAAGACCGACAAGGGCGACCGCAAGATCGCCGTGTATGACCTGGGTGGTGGCACGTTTGACGTGTCCATCATCGAAATTGCCGACGTTGATGGCGAAAAGCAGTTCGAAGTGCTGTCCACCAACGGCGACACCTTCCTGGGTGGCGAAGACTTTGACCAACGCATCATCGACTACATCATCACCGAGTTCAAGAAGGAACAAGGCGTCGATCTGTCCAAGGACGTGCTGGCCCTGCAACGCCTGAAGGAAGCCGCCGAAAAGGCCAAGATCGAGCTGTCCTCATCGGCCGCCACCGACCTGAACCTGCCCTACATCACCGCTGACGCCTCGGGCCCCAAGCACCTGAACATCAAGCTGACCCGCGCCAAGCTGGAGCAGTTGGTGGAAGAGCTGATCGAGCGCACCATCGCTCCGTGCCGCACCGCCATCAAGGATGCCGGCGTGACGGTGGGTGAGATCCACGACGTGATCCTGGTCGGCGGCATGACCCGCATGCCCAAGGTGCAGGAAAAGGTGAAAGAGTTCTTCGGCAAGGATCCGCGCAAGGACGTGAACCCCGACGAAGCCGTGGCCGTGGGTGCTGCCATTCAGGGCCAGGTGCTGTCGGGCGACCGCAAGGACGTGCTGCTGCTGGACGTGACCCCGCTGTCCCTGGGCATTGAAACCCTGGGCGGTGTCATGACCAAGATGATCAACAAGAACACCACCATCCCGACCAAGTTTGCGCAGACCTTCTCCACCGCCGACGACAACCAGCCGGCCGTGACCATCAAGGTGTTCCAGGGCGAACGCGAAATGGCCTCGGGCAACAAGCTGCTTGGCGAATTCAACCTCGAAGGCATCCCGCCCGCACCGCGCGGCCTGCCCCAGATCGAAGTGTCGTTCGACATTGATGCCAACGGCATCCTGCACGTGGGCGCCAAGGACAAGGGCACGGGCAAGGAAAACAAGATCACCATCAAGGCCAACTCGGGTCTGTCCGAAGAGGAAATCCAGAAGATGGTGAAGGATGCGGAGCTGAACGCCGCCGAAGACAAGAAGAAGCTCGAAATCGTGCAAGCCCGCAACCAGGGTGAAGCGACCGTGCACAGCGTGAAGAAGAGCCTGACCGACTACGGTGACAAGCTCGAAGCTGGCGAGAAGGAAAAGATCGAAGCCGCCATCAAGGACCTGGAAGAGGCCCTGAAGGGTGAAGACAAGGCGGCCATCGAAGAAAAGAGCAACGCGCTGATGACCGCCAGCCAGAAGCTGGGCGAGAAGATGTACGCCGACATGCAAGCCGAGCAAGCTGCCCAGCAGGCCGCCGCCGGCGGTGCAGCAGGTGCCGGCGCCGCTGGCACGGAATCTGCCTCCAAGCCCGCTGACGACAACGTGGTGGACGCTGAAGTCAAGGAAGTGAAGAAGGGCTGATCCCCGGCTACGGCCACTTCGCCCGCCGCGCCGGACCCAGGCCTGGGACCTGCGCGGCGTTTGTGTTGAATACGGCTCGGAAAACCAATGGCTAAACGAGACTATTACGAAGTCCTGGGTGTCGGCAAGACTGCCTCGGATGAAGAAATCAAGAAGGCTTATCGCAAGTTGGCGATGAAGCATCACCCTGACCGCAATCAGGGCGATGCGGCCAAGGCTGCCGAGGAGAAATTCAAGGAAGCCAAGGAAGCCTATGAAATGCTCAGCGACCCGCAAAAGCGGGCCGCCTATGACCAGCACGGCCACGCCGGCGTGGACCCGAACATGCGCGGCCCCGGTGGCGCCGAAGGCTTTGGCGGCTTTGCCGAGGCCTTTGGTGACATCTTTGGCGACATGTTCGGCCAGCAGCGTGGTGGCCGTGCGGGCGGGCGCCAGGTCTACCGCGGCAGCGACCTCAGCTATGCCATGGAGGTCACTCTCGAAGAGGCGGCCCGTGGCAAGGATGCGCAGATCCGCATCCCGAGCTGGGACACCTGCGACACCTGCCACGGCTCCGGCGCCAAGCCCGGCACCAGCGCCAAGACCTGCGGCACCTGCAACGGTCAGGGCAGCGTGCAGATGCGCCAGGGCTTCTTCAGCGTGCAACAGACCTGCCCCACCTGCCGCGGCAGCGGCAAGGTGATCCCCGAGCCCTGCACCGCGTGCCATGGCCAGGGCAAGATCAAGAAGCAGAAGACGCTGGAAGTGAAAATCCCGGCCGGCATCGACGATGGCATGCGCATCCGCAGCGTCGGCAATGGCGAGCCCGGCACCAATGGCGGGCCACCGGGCGACCTGTACATCGAAATCCGCCTCAAGAAGCACGACATCTTCGAGCGCGACGGAGATGACCTGCACTGCTCCGTTCCGGTCAGCTTCATCACCGCCGCCCTGGGTGGCGAGATCGAAGTGCCCACACTGCAAGGCAAGGCTGCCATTGACATCCCTGAAGGCACCCAGGCGGGCAAGCAGTTCCGTTTGCGTGGCAAGGGTATCAAGGGCGTGCGCTCCAGCTACCCTGGCGACCTGTACTGCCACATCGCGGTCGAAACGCCGGTCAAGCTCACCGAGTACCAGCGCAAGCTGCTGCGCGAACTGGAAGAATCGCTGAAGAAGGGGGGCGGCAAGCACTCCCCCAGCGGCGACAGCTGGACCGACCGACTGAAGAATTTCTTCAGCTGATCCCAGCCCCCCCCCCCCCCCCCCCAAAGCCCGAGCCCGCTTCAAAGCGGGCTTTTTTTCGCCTGAATCCGGGAGCACGGCCTGCCCCCAGGCGAACCCAGCTCCCACTCTCAACGACGGAAGCCATCGCCGATAGAGATGCCAAGACCCTAGAATAGCCACGAAAATACTCATCGCATCTCAATCCGAGATGAAAACACCCCATGAAAAGCTCCGAGCGCAACTTTGCCCGCCGAATCGACCTGACCTCGCTGCAGCTGTTTGTGGCTGTCTGCGAGCTGGGCAGCATTGGCAAAGCCGCAGAGCGTGAATTCATCGCCGCCTCGGCCGTCAGCAAGCGCCTGAGTGACCTGGAGGCGACCGTCGACACCCAATTGCTGTACCGACACAGCCGCGGTGTGCGCCTGACCCCGGCCGGCGAGAGCCTGCTGCACCACGCCCGAACCGTCTTGTATGGATTGGAAAAGATGCAGGGCGAGTTGAGCGAATACGCCGACGGCGTGCGCGGCCATGTGCGCATCCACGCCAACATCTCGGCCATCGTTCAGTTTCTGCCCGAAGACCTGGGCGCCTTCACCCGTGAGCACGAGCAGATCAAGATCGACCTCGAAGAACACCTGAGCCCCGACGTCATGCAGGCCGTGACCGAGGGTGCTGCCGACCTGGGCATCTGCCATGTGCGCGATCAAGCCAGCACCGGTGCGCCATTGCAGACCCTGCCCTACCGGGAAGACCGCCTGGTGCTGGTGGTGCCACACCACCACCCCCTGGCCCAACAGGACAGCGCCCACTTTGCCGACGTGCTTGACCACGACATCGTGGGTCTGCACGCCAACAGCAGCATCAGCCTGGCCATGCAGCAGGCTGCCGCACGCGCAGGACGGGCACTGAAGTTGCGCATCCAGGTCACGGGGCTGGATGCCATGTACCGCATGATCGACAACGGCCTGGGCGTGGGCGTGCTGCCTGACCGGGCCTTTGCCCTGATGCAAGGCGTTGGCCAACTGCAGGCCGTGGCACTCAAAGATGACTGGGCCCACCGCGAGTTGCGCATCGTGGCCCGCGACTTCCAGGCCCTGCCGATGACCGCACGCCTGCTGGCCGACCACCTGCGCGGCAGCAGTCCGCCGCCACGGCCTCATGCCGCCAGCATCGCGGACACCGCCCTGCCCGCCGAGCCCCTGCCCGCCTAAAATCACCCTCCTCACGAAAGACCAGAGACCACCATGGGACGCACCCTTTACGACAAGATCTGGGACGAGCACGTCGTCCACACCGAAGAAGACGGCACCGCCGTGCTTTACATCGACCGCCATCTGGTGCACGAAGTGACCAGCCCGCAAGCCTTCGAAGGCCTGCGCGAGGCCGGCCGCAAGGTCTGGCGCGTGAGCTCCATCGTGGCCACCGCCGACCACAACACCCCCACCACCGGCTGGGAACTGGGCTACGACGGCATCACCGACCCGATCAGCAAAGAGCAGATCACCACCCTGGACACCAACATCAAGGAATTCGGCGCTGCCGCCTTCTTCCCCTTCATGTCCAAGCGGCAGGGCATCGTGCACGTGATCGGCCCGGAAAACGGCGCCACCCTGCCCGGCATGACCGTGGTCTGCGGTGACTCGCACACCTCCACCCATGGCGCCTTTGGCGCACTCGCCCACGGCATCGGCACCAGCGAAGTCGAACACGTGATGGCCACCCAGACGCTGCTGGCCAAGAAGGCCAAAAACCTGCTGATCAAGGTCGATGGCACCGTGGCCAAGGGCGTCACGGCCAAGGACATCGTGCTGGCCATCATCGGCAGGATCGGCACGGCCGGCGGCACCGGCTACACGATCGAATTTGCCGGCTCGGCCATCCGGGCGCTGTCCATGGAAGGCCGCATGACGGTCTGCAACATGGCCATCGAAGCCGGTGCGCGCGCCGGCCTGGTGGCGGTGGACGACAAAACCATCGAATACGTCAAGGGCCGCCCGCTGGCGCCCGCGGGTGTCGAGCTGGAGCACGCCATCACCTACTGGAAGACCCTGCACTCCGACGCCGACGCCACGTTCGACGCCGTGGTCGAGCTGGATGCCGCCCAGATCGTGCCGCAGGTCACCTGGGGCACCTCGCCCGAAATGGTGCTGGGCGTGGACGCCCGCGTGCCGGATCCCGACAAGGAAAAGGACGCCAACAAGCGTGGCGCCATCGAACGCGCCCTGACCTACATGGCGCTGGAGCCCGGCAAGCCCATCAATGACATCTTTGTCGACAAGGTGTTCATCGGCTCCTGCACCAACAGCCGCATCGAAGACATGCGCGAAGCCGCTGCCGTGGTGAAAAAGCTCGGCCAGAAAGTGGCCAAGAACATCAAGGTGGCCATGGTCGTGCCAGGTTCTGGCCTGGTGAAGGAACAGGCCGAGCGCGAAGGCCTCGACCAAATCTTCAAGGCCGCTGGCTTTGAATGGCGCGAGCCCGGCTGCTCGATGTGCCTGGCCATGAACGCCGACCGCCTCGAACCCGGCGAGCGCTGCGCCTCCACCAGCAACCGCAACTTCGAAGGCCGTCAAGGCGCCGGTGGCCGTACCCACCTGGTGAGCCCGGCCATGGCCGCCGCCGCCGCCGTGCACGGTCATTTCGTCGACATCCGTCAATTCGCCTGACCCCGAAGGAGACCCTTGCCATGAACCGCATCACCACCTTCCTGACCCTGTCCGCCCTGGTCGCCCTGATGGGCTGCAACACCGTCAAGGGCCTGGGCGAAGACGTCCAGAAAGCCGGCTCGGCGATCGAAAACGCGGCCAAGAAATAAGCCACAAGGCCCTGACTCATCATGCAAAAATTCACCGTACACAAGGGCATCGTGGCCCCGATGGACCGCGAGAACGTCGACACCGACGCGATCATCCCCAAGCAGTTCCTGAAATCGATCCGCAAGACCGGCTTCGGCCCCAACCTGTTTGACGAATGGCGCTACCTGGACCACGGCGAACCCGGCCAGGACCCCGCCAGCCGCAAGCCCAACCCTGACTTCGTGCTGAACCAGCCCCGCTTTGCCGGCGCGTCCGTGCTGCTGGCGCGCAAGAATTTCGGCTGCGGCTCCTCACGCGAACACGCCCCCTGGGCTCTGGACCAGTTCGGCTTCCGCGCCATCATTGCGCCCAGCTTTGCCGACATCTTCTTCAACAACAGCTTCAAGAATGGCCTGCTGCCCATCGTGCTGCCCGAAAGCACCGTGGCCCAACTGTTCGACGAAGTGCTGGCTTTCCCGGGCTACCAACTCACCATTGATCTGGATCGCCAGGTCATCGTGCGCCCGCAAGGCGAAGAGATCCCCTTCGAGGTCAACGCCTTCCGCAAGTACTGCCTGCTCAACGGCCTGGACGACATCGGCCTGACCCTGCGTCATGCCGACAAGATCCGGCTGTACGAGGCCGAACGCCTGGCCCAGAAGCCCTGGCTGGCCCAGACCATGGTCGGCTGACCACCTCACGTCCACTTCAACCCAGGCCGCCCCATCGGGTCGGCCTCACCTGATCCATCCCATGAAAATCGCAATCCTGCCGGGTGACGGCATTGGCACCGAAATCGTCGCCGAGGCCGTCAAGGTCCTGAATGTTCTCGACCTGAAGTTCGAAACCGAGACCGCCCTGGTCGGCGGCGCCGCCTACGAAGCCCACGGCCATCCGCTGCCCGAATCGACCCTGAAGCTGGCCAAAGAAGCCGACGCCATCCTGTTTGGTGCTGTCGGTGACTGGAAATACGACAAGCTCGACCGCCCGCTGCGCCCCGAACAAGCCATCCTGGGCCTGCGCAAGAACCTGGGCCTGTTTGCCAACTTCCGCCCCGCCATCTGCTATGAGCAGCTGGTGGGCGCCTCCAGCCTCAAGCCCGAGCTGATCGCCGGCCTGGACATCCTGATCATTCGTGAACTGACGGGTGACATCTACTTCGGCCAGCCCCGGGGCCGCCGCACCGCCGTGGATGGCCACTTCCCTGGCGCCGAAGAGGCCTTCGACACCATGCGCTACTCGCGACCTGAGGTGGAACGCATTGCCCACGTCGCCTTCCAGGCAGCCCGCAAGCGCAGCAAGCGCGTGACCAGCGTGGACAAGGCCAACGTGCTCGAGACCTTCCAGTTCTGGAAGGACATCATGATCGAAGTGGGCCAACAGTACCCCGACGTGGAACTGGACCACATGTACGTCGACAACGCCGCCATGCAACTGGTCAAGGCGCCGAAGAAATTCGACGTGGTGGTGACCGGCAACATGTTCGGCGACATCCTGTCCGACGAAGCCGCGATGCTGACCGGCTCCATCGGCATGCTGCCCTCGGCCAGCCTGAATTCGAGCAACCAGGGCCTGTACGAACCCAGCCACGGCAGTGCCCCCGACATCGCGGGCAAGGGCATTGCCAATCCTTTGGCTACAATACTGTCCGCTGCCATGATGCTCCGCTTCTCCCTCAACCAAGCCGAAGCCGCCGACCGAATCGAGTCCGCGGTGCAATCGGTGCTGGCTGCTGGCCTCAGAACCGTTGACATCTACTCGGAAGGCACCACCAAGGTCAGCACCCGCGAGATGGGTGATGCCGTGGTGGCCGCCATTACCAAGACGACCATTAAAGGCTAAGCAGTAGCCCGGTTCGTCACGCCCTCCCCGGCCCGACGAGCCGGGGTGAAGAAGATTTCATTTTTCTGAAAGGGCAATGTGATGAAGGTAGGTAATCTTGTAGGTTTGGTGGGTTGGCGCGGCATGGTCGGCTCGGTGCTGATCGACCGCATGACGGCTGAAGGCGACTTCGGCCTGATCGAACCCGTTTTCTTCTCGACGTCGAATGCCGGTGGCAAGGCCCCCGCGCAAGCCAAGAACGAAACCGTTCTGCAAGACGCCTACGACATCGCAGCCCTCAAGCGCTGCGACATCATCATCACCGCGCAAGGCGGCGACTACACCACCGAAGTCTTCCCGAAGCTGCGCGCCGCCGGCTGGAATGGCCACTGGATTGACGCCGCGTCCACCCTGCGCATGAAGGATGATGCCGTCATCATCCTGGACCCGGTGAACCTGCCCGTGATCCAGAGCGCGCTCGCCAAGGGCGGCAACAACTGGGTGGGCGGCAACTGCACGGTCAGTTGCATGCTCATGGGCGTGGGCGCACTGTACAAGGCGGGCCTGGTGGAGTGGATGTCCACCCAGACCTACCAGGCCGCATCGGGCGGCGGTGCTCAGCACATGCGTGAACTGCTGACCCAGTTCGGCACCCTGAACGCCGAAGTGCGCAACCTGCTGGATGACCCCAAGAGCGCCATCCTGGAAATCGACCGCAAGGTCATCGCCAAGCAGCGCAGCCTGAGCGACACCGAAACCGCCAACTTCGGCGTGCCCCTGGGCGGCAGCCTGATCCCCTGGATCGACAAGGACCTGGGCAACGGCGTCAGCCGCGAAGAATGGAAGGGCATGGCCGAAACCAACAAGATCCTGGGCATCGGCGAAGGCTTCAGCGCCCCCGCCATCCCGGTCGACGGTTTCTGCGTGCGCGTGGGCGCCATGCGCTGCCACAGCCAGGCCTTGACCTTCAAGCTCAAGAAGGATGTGCCGGTGGCTGACATCGAAGCCATGATCGCCGCTGACAACCCCTGGGCCAAGGTGGTTCCCAACACCCGCGAAGCCACCATCAAGGACCTGACGCCCGTGGCCGTGACCGGCACCCTGACGATTCCCGTGGGCCGCGTGCGCAAGCTCGCCATGGGACCGGAATACGTGGGCGCCTTCACCATCGGCGACCAGTTGCTGTGGGGTGCGGCGGAACCGTTGCGCCGCATGCTGCGCATCCTGCTGGACGCGTGATCATTTACAAAGGTAACTAAACGAAACCGTTCGGACGTTGTCAATTGGCAACGTCCAAACGGCTCGTTCAGCAGGCCTCAAAGCGTGCCGCGAGCTTCCAAGGCACGTCAGCTTGTCAGCATAAGGCCTTGATGCTATGGTGCTTTTTCACTATTTGAGTTCGGGACAAGTTACAAATGTTGAAAAAAGATTTGCCATGCAACCTGCTCCCGAGCACCAAGGCATGAAGAACCCCGCACGCAAGAATCGTTGGCAATGCACGGCCCTGGCAGCACTGTTGGTCTGCTCGGCAGGACTGTGGGGGGTTGAAGCCCAGGCACTGACACTGGGCAAGCTGACGGTTCAGTCGGCCCTCGGCGAACCCTTGCGCGCCGACATCGAACTGCCCGACATCACCAGCACTGAATTCGAAAGCCTCAAGGCCACCCCAGCCAACTCGTCGGCCTTCAGAGCGGCCGGCTTTGAGTACAACCCCGCCATCTCGGGCATGAACATCGACGTGGTACGCCGGGCTGACGGGCGTGCTTTTCTGCAAATCAAGAGCGACCGCGTCATCAATGACCCCTTTCTGGATCTGATTCTGGAGGCCAATTGGGCATCGGGTCGCATCGTGCGCGACTACACCCTGCTGTTTGACCCCCCAGCAGCGCGCCAGGCCGCGCCCAGCCCGATCAATCCGGCACAGGCCTCAGTGGCCAGCCCATCTGCGAGCCCATCCATCCGGTCGGCACCGCCCGTGGTGCTGGCACCCCAACCCGCACCCGCCCCGGCGGCCCCCAGTCGGCCGGTCTCACCCGCGGTGGTGGCCAAGCAGGCGCCAGCCCCAGCAGCGGCCCCCAACGGAGACACCCTGACCGTGAAGCAGGGCGACACCGCGGGACGGATTGCCGCCAGCATCAAACAGCCACAGGTCTCTCTCGATCAGATGCTGGTCGCCCTGATGCGAGCCAACCCCGAGGCCTTCCTGCGTGGCAACGTGAATCGCATCAAAGCCGGCGCTGTGCTGGCCTTGCCTGACAACGCCAGCGCCGCCTCGGTGCCAGCAGCCGAAGCCCGCCAGATCATCCAGGCGCAAAGCCGCGACTTCAATGATTTCCGTCGCAAGCTGGCAGATCAGGCCCCTCACGTGAAGGTGGCCGCAGCTGAGCGCAGTGCCAGCGGGCAGGTGCAGACCCAGGTCGAAGAAAAGAAGCCAGCCACCGCGGCCCCGGACAAACTCACCCTGTCCAAGGGTGCGCTGGAAGCGAAGAAGGCCGACGCCGCCGCAGAACAAAAGGTTGCCGAAGAAAAACAAGCCAAGGCGCAGGCCGAACGGACCGCCGAGCTGAACAAGAATCTGGCCGATCTGAACAAGGTAAGTGCCGCCGCACCAGCACCAGCACCAGCACCAGCACCAGCACCAGCACCAGCACCAGAAGCCCCATCGACCCCCGCAACACCGGCGGTCACTGCGCCATCAGTTCCTGCGCCCGCGCCCGCCGTGCCGCCCGAAGCGCCCGAAGCGCCCAAGGCGCCCCCACCCGCCCCGCCCAAACCTGCGGCGCCCCCCGTCGTGCCGGCACCCCAAGAAGAGGCCGGCCTGCTCAGCTTCCTTGGTGACGATCCGCTGATCCCTGCCGCGGGCGGCGGCATCCTGGCCCTGCTGGCAGGCCTGGTCGCCTACCGATACGTGAAGCGTCGGCGAGCCAACCACGTGGACAGCTCCTTCCTGGAGAGCAAGCTGCAGCCCGATTCGTTCTTTGGCGCCAGCGGTGGTCAACGCATTGACACCAATGATTCGACCAATGGCTCGTCGTCCATGGCCTACTCGCCCAGCCAGCTCGACGCTGGCGACGTTGACCCCGTGGCCGAAGCCGATGTGTACCTGGCCTATGGCCGGGACCTGCAAGCCGAGGAAATTCTCAAGGAAGCCCTGAAAATCAACCCAAGCCGTGTGGCGATCCACGCCAAGCTGGTTGAAATCTATGCCAAGCGGCGCGATGTGGTGGCCGTCAACGCAATGGCACTGGAGGCCTTCAAGCTCACCCAGGGCAAAGCCCCCGAATGGGACCGCATCCGCGAGCTGGGCCATGAGCTGGACCCAACCAACCCGCTGTACACCGATGGCGGCTTGCCAGAAGCACCGCCCCCCAGAGAAGGGCCCGCGTCTGTGCCGTTCTCGGCACCTACGCAGCCGCTCGGCCCAGACCTCGATCTGGACCTCGATCTGGACCTGCCACTGGACGATGTTCCCTCGCAGCCCGCACCGGCCCCGCTGCCCTCGGATGACCCGTTTGGCGACCTGAATCTGGACCTGGAACCACCACCGGCTGCCGTTCTCGAACCTGAGGAAGCGCCATTGCCAACGTCCGATGACATCAGCATCGACCTGACCGAGGAACTCGACTTTCCCAGCAGCAATGCCACCGAACCGGCGCGACTGACCCCGGTTGAGCCCGAGCTTGCGCCGGCTCCGAGTGACCCGGGCATGATTGAATTCGACCTCGATTCGCTGTCGATGGAACTTGAAAAGAGCCCTGAGCCCACCCAGGTCACTCCGCTGCCGGAGCCTCTGCCCGAGATTTCGGAGCCCGCCCCTCTGGTCGAGCCCACACTGGACTTCGAAGATGAGGATGACGAACTCGACATCCACCCCGAAGATCCCTTGGCCACCAAACTGGCACTCGCCGAAGAGTTCAACGCCATTGGCGACGCCGATGGTGCTCGCGCCCTGGTCGAGGAAGTCATTTCCGAAGCCTCCGGCGCGCTGAAGACCAAAGCCGAGCGTTTGCTCGCCCAGTTGGCTTGAAGGCGCAACCCACCGAACCCAGGCCCCCCGTGCGCATGGCCCTGGGTTTGAGCTACCAGGGCCGTGCCTACGCGGGTTGGCAAAGCCAGCCCACGGTGCCCACCGTACAAGACGCACTGGAAAAAGCACTGGCTCGCTTCGTTGACGCCCCCATCGTCACGCTGTGCGCCGGTCGCACGGATGCGGGTGTGCACGGTCTGATGCAGGTGGTGCATTTCGACACGCATGCCGACCGCCCCGACTTCTCCTGGGTGCGTGGCACGAACACCTTCCTGCCTTCGGACATCGCCGTTCAGTGGGCCCGCCATGTGCCGCAAAGCTTCCACTCGCGGGCCTGTGCACTGCGGCGCCGCTATGTCTACGTGGTGCTGCAGTCGCCGGTGCGGCCCAGCCTGGAGGCCGGCGCCGTGGGCTGGGTGTTCCGCAAGCTCGACCACGCCGCGATGGACAAGGCCGCTCAGTTGCTGGTGGGTGAGCATGACTTCAGTTCCTTCAGGGCATCTGCCTGCCAGGCGCTGACGCCCATCAAGACGCTGCACCACATCCACATCCACCGCCGACCCGCTCGCGCACTCGAAGATGGCAGCACCGACACCCGCCACAGTTTCGAGCCCTGTTACTGGCGTTTCGAGTTTGAAGGCAATGCCTTTCTGCACCACATGATCCGCAACATCATGGGTTGCCTGCTCATGATCGGCCAGGGTCTCAAGCCCCCGGAGTGGATGGCCCAGGTGCTGGCAGCCCGCTCACGGGATGCAGCGGCCCCCACCTTCTCGCCCGATGGCCTCTACTTCGCGGGACCCATCTATGGGTCGCAATGGGGCTTGCCCGAGCGCACTCCAGCCTATGATTGGCTGCCATGAAGACGATTGCCCTCCCCTCGCACCGCACCCGAATCAAGATCTGCGGCATCACCCGCGAAGAAGACCTGGATGCCGTGGTGGCCGCGGGTGCCGACGCGGTCGGTTTTGTGCTTTACCCCCCCAGCCCACGTTTCGTGAACCCCGCACGTGCGGCCGAACTGGCACGCAGACTGCCGCCTTTCGTGACGCCAGTGCTGCTGTTCGTCAATGCGAGCGCCACCGACGTGCAAGCAGCCTGCGCCCAGATCCCAGGTGCTCTGTTGCAGTTCCATGGCGATGAAAGCCAGGCAGACTGCCTCGCTGCGGCGGGCCCCGCCGGTCGCACCTGGGTCAAAGCGGCGCGAATTCCGCTCGGACCTGAAGCCCAGGCCTTCGACCTCGTAAAATACGCAGCAGATTACTCAGAAGCCAGTGCCATCCTGCTAGACGCCCATGTCGACGGCTACGGTGGCAGCGGCAAAACATTCAATTGGTCACTTCTTCCACCAAACGTCAGCTCTCACCTCGTTTTGTCTGGTGGACTCACGCCTGCAAACGTGACCGATGGCATTTTGCAAGTGCGCCCGCGTTGCCCCACGCTGGCCGTTGATGTGAGTTCGGGTGTCGAGGTGTCCAAGGGCATCAAGTCACCCGAGAAGATCTTCCAGTTCGTCGCCGCCGTGCGCGCCGCCGACGAACAACTTGCAAAGAGTTTTCAACATGTTCGAGTACCACCAACCTGATGCCTCCGGCCATTTCGGCCCCTATGGCGGCAGTTTTGCCAGTGAAACCCTCACCCATGCACTGACCGAGCTGCGCGAGGCCTACGCCAGATACCAGCACGACCCGGATTTCCAGGCCGAATTCCGCTATGAGCTGGCCCACTTTGTGGGTCGCCCTTCGCCGGTTTACCATGCCGCCCGCATGAGCCGCGAAATGGGTGGCGCTCAGATCTTTCTCAAGCGAGAAGACCTGAACCACACCGGGGCCCACAAGGTCAACAACACCATCGGCCAAGCCATGCTGGCCAAACGCATGGGCAAGCCCCGCGTGATTGCCGAGACCGGTGCCGGCCAACACGGCGTGGCCACAGCCACCATCTGCGCCCGCTATGGACTGGAATGCGTGGTGTACATGGGCAGTGAAGACGTCAAGCGCCAAAGCCCCAACGTGTACCGCATGCACCTGCTGGGTGCCAAGGTGGTGCCGGTCGAGTCCGGCAGCAAGACCCTGAAAGACGCGCTCAATGAAGCCATGCGCGACTGGGTCACCAACGTCGAAAACACCTTCTACATCATCGGCACGGTGGCCGGCCCGGCGCCCTACCCGGCCATGGTGCGCGACTTCCAGAGCGTGATCGGCGAGGAATGCCTCACCCAGATGCCCCAGCTGTTCAGGCACCTGAACATGGCCTCGGAACAGCCCGACGCCGTGGTGGCCTGCGTGGGGGGCGGCAGCAATGCCATGGGCATCTTCTACCCCTACATCCCGCATGAAAAAACCCGGCTGATCGGGGTCGAGGCCGCGGGCGAAGGCCTGGACAGCGGCAAGCACTCGGCCTCACTGCAAAAAGGCAGCCCGGGCGTGCTGCACGGCAACCGGACCTACATCCTCCAGGACGACAACGGCCAGATCACCGAAACCCACAGCGTGAGTGCCGGTCTGGACTACCCCGGCGTGGGCCCCGAGCATGCCTACCTGAAGGACATCGGCCGGGCCGAGTACGTGGGTATCACCGACCGCGAGGCGCTTGACGCCTTCCATTACCTGTGCCGCACCGAGGGGATCATCCCGGCTCTGGAGTCCAGCCATGCCGTGGCCTATGCCATGAAACTGGCCAAGACCATGCGTTCCGACCAATCCATCCTGGTCAACCTGTCGGGCCGAGGCGACAAGGACATCGGCACCGTGGCCGACCTGAGCCAGGCCGAGTTCTTCTGCCGCCCCAGCTGCCGCGGCCAATCCGTCAAAGGCGCCGAACAAGTCATGCAGGTGGTGAAATGAGCCGAATCGAAGCAACCCTCCAGGCCCTGAAAGCCCAAGGTCGAAAGGCCCTCATCCCCTACGTGACGGCCGGGTTTCCGCAAGCCGACATCACACCCGACCTGATGCACGCCATGGCAGCCGCCGGGGCCGACATCATCGAGCTGGGGGTTCCGTTCTCGGACCCGATGGCTGATGGCCCGGTGATCCAGCGTGCCGGAGAGAAGGCCCTGACCTTCGGCATCGGCACGGCCCAGGTGCTGGCCATGGTCAAAGCCTTCCGCGAACGCGACAACCGCACGCCCGTCGTGCTGATGGGCTATGCCAACCCGGTCGAGCGCTACGACCAGAAGCACGGCGACAATGCCTTCATCCGCGACGCTGCAGCCGCCGGTGTCGATGGCGTGCTGATCGTCGACTACCCGCCCGAAGAATGCCGCGACTTTGCCAGTCGCCTCAAGGAGGCCGGCCTGGACCTGATCTTCCTGTTGGCCCCGACCAGCACCGATGAACGCATCCAGCAAGTCGCCGAAGTGGCCACGGGCTATGTGTACTACGTGTCGCTCAAAGGCGTGACGGGCGCAGGCCACCTGGACACCGATGCGGTGGAGGCTGCGCTGCCCAAGATCCGCAAGCATGTCAAAATCCCGGTTGGCGTGGGCTTTGGCATCCGTGATGCCCAGACCGCTGTCGCGGTGTCCCGCGTTGCCGATGCCGTGGTCATCGGCAGCAAGATCATCCAGCTGATCGAAGACCTGCCTCGAGAAGAAGCCATTGCCCAGTGCAGCAGCTTCCTCGCCGGCGTCCGATCAGCACTGAACCAAAGCCAGGCCTGAACAAGCCCCTGGCATCAAGGAGAAACGCATGAGCTGGCTCGAAAAACTGCTACCGGCCAAAATCCAACAGACCAACCCCAGCGAGCGCCGCAGCGTGCCCGAAGGGCTGTGGATCAAGTGCCCCAGCTGTGAATCGGTGCTGTACAAGACCGATCTGGAACACAACCAGAACGTGTGCCCCACCTGCGGTCACCACCACCGCATCGGCGCCCGGGCCCGGCTCAATGCCTTCCTCGATGCCGAGGGCCGTTACGAGATCGGCCAGGAGGTGATCCCGGTCGACGCCCTCAAGTTCAAGGACAGCCGCAAGTACCCCGAGCGCCTGAAAGAGGCGCTTGAGAACACCGGCGAAACCGACGCCCTGGTGGTGATCGGCGGCTCGGTGCACAGCATCAACCTGGTCGCGGCCTGCTTTGAATTCGACTTCATGGGCGGCAGCATGGGCTCGGTGGTCGGCGAGCGCTTTGTGCGCGGTGTCGAGACCGCCATCGAGCAAAAAGTGCCCTTCCTGTGCTTCACAGCCACTGGTGGTGCGCGCATGCAAGAGGGCCTGCTGTCCCTGATGCAGATGGCCAAGACCAATGCGGCCCTGACCCGCCTGGCCAAGAAGGGCCTGCCCTACATCAGCGTGCTGACCGACCCGACCATGGGTGGCGTCAGCGCTGGCTTCGCCTTTGTGGGGGACATCGTGATTGCCGAACCCAAGGCCCTGATCGGCTTTGCCGGCCCTCGCGTGATCGAGTCCACCGTGCGGGTGACGCTGCCCGAGGGCTTCCAGCGGGCCGAGTTCCTGCAGTCCAAGGGAGCCGTCGATTTCATCTGCGACCGCCGGGAACTGCGCAAGACCGTGGCCAGCGCACTGGCCATGTTGCAGCGCCAGCCGGCCGACGCCGTGCTCTGAGCCCCTCCCCTCACATCTCCCTCAAAAGGCCTTTTCAAAGGCCTTTTGCTTTGTCAGGCCCAGCCCATGGAATCATCCACCCCGCCCACCTCACCCATCGCCCCCACCTTCTGGCAGGCCCTGCGTTACTGGTTCAAGCTGGGCTGCATCAGCTTCGGCGGGCCAGCCGGGCAGATCGCGATGATGCACGAGGAGCTGGTGGAACGCCGGCGCTGGATTTCAGAGCAGCGCTTTTTGCACGCCCTCAATTACTGCATGCTGCTGCCCGGGCCCGAAGCCCAGCAACTGGCCACCTACATCGGCTGGCTGCTGCACCGGCGTTGGGGCGGTTTGGTGGCGGGGGGGCTGTTCGTGCTGCCCTCGCTGCTGCTGCTGATGGGCTTGTCGTGGTTGTACATGCGCTTTGGCAGCACGCCGGCCGTGGCCGCCGCCCTGTATGGCGTCAAGCCTGCAGTGACCGCCATCGTGCTGGCGGCGGCCCACCGCATCGGGGGGCGCGCCCTCAAGAACACCCCTCTGCGCCTGATCGCGCTGGCGGCCTTCGTGGCCATTTTTGCCCTGAACCTGCCGTTCCCGCTGATCGTCCTGGGCGCTGCCGGGATCGGGTACCTCGGTGGCCGCTGGGCACCGGCCGCCTTCAGCCTGGGGGGCGGCCATGCCAGCGCCCATCAAGCCCGGCACGCCCCCGCCCTGATCGATGATGACACCCCCACCCCGGCCCACGCGCGCTTCAGCTGGGGTGGCTTCGCACGGGTGCTGCTGGCAGGCCTCGGCTTGTGGGCCCTGGCACTGGGCAGCCTCGTGGCCCTGCAAGGCTGGGACGGCCCACTCACACAGATGGCCTGGTTCTTCACCAAGGCCGCCCTGCTGACCTTTGGCGGTGCCTATGCCGTGCTGCCCTACGTCTACCAGGGGGCGGTCGAGCACTTCCACTGGCTGAATGCCACCCAGATGATGGACGGCCTGGCCCTGGGTGAAAGCACACCGGGCCCCCTGATCATGGTGGTGTCCTTTGTGGGTTTTGTGGGCGGCTGGGGGCAATCGCTGTACGGGCCTGAGGCCCTGCTGGCGGCTGGCATGGCCGGTGCAGCCGTGGTGACCTTCTTCACCTTTCTGCCCTCCTTTGTGTTCATCTTCCTGGGAGGGCCTTTCATCGAATCCACCCATGGCAAGCTGCATTTCACGGCGCCGCTGACGGGCATCACGGCCGCCGTGGTGGGCGTGATCCTCAACCTGGCGCTGTTTTTTGCCTGGCATGTGCTGTGGCCCGCTGGCTGGCAGGGGCCGTTTGAATGGCCTGCCGCAGTGATTGGGCTGGCGGCGCTGGCCGCCCTGATCCGCTACAAAGTGGGCGTGATGACCGTGGTCGGGGCGGCCCTGATGGCCGGCCTGGCCTTGCAGTGGCTGCGCTGACTCAGAACCCGATCAAAAGCCCATCAACACCGACGCCTGCACATACCCCAGCACCAGGTTGCCAATGTGCAGCGCCACCAGCAAGGCCAGTGGCGCCAGATCCACCCCACCGACCAACGGAATCACGCGCCGGAACGGGGTCAACAAAGGATCACACAGGCGCTGCAGCACATGGAACATGGGGTTGGGCGACTGCACCCAGGACAGGATGGCAAACACGATGACCAGCCCCGTCATGCCCGTGAGGGCCAGCTTGAGCATGCCGAACACCGCCAGCACCGGCAGACTGACCAGGCTGGCATGACCGCCCAGCAAGGCCCACAGCAGCAAAAATTGCAGCAACTCGATCAACCAGGCGCCCAGCAGGCTGGACACATCCCAGCGCCCGATCGGCGGCACCACCCGGCGCAAAGGCAGCACCAACCAATCGGACAAGGCAAACACCATCCGCCCCACCGGATTGCCGAAGGGCACGCGTTGCAGTTGCATGTACCAGCGCAACAAACAGGCGCCGCCGAACAGGCCGGCCACCACATCCAACAAAAGTGAAGCGATTTGATAAAGCATGATCGGAGCAGAACCTTTGAAGACGTGCAATGCCGCACCCAGCTGATTATCAACGCAGCACAGCGGTGACCTGGCTGCAGCCCTGCAAGCCATGCGCACAAGCGCTGGATCCATCGCTGCGAACGCATCGAATCCGCTTCGATCTGTACCAAGGCACCGGCAAAAAACTAAAATACGCGGTTTGGTCCTTAGAGACCCCCATTTGACCCGTTCAACGAACGCATTCCATGTCTGAAAACCAACACACCGCGCACGCCACCCCCGCCCAGGACGACAACCAGCTGATCGCAGAACGCCGCGAAAAGCTCAAAGCCCTGCGCGAAGCCCAGGCCCGCGGTGAAGGTGTGGCCTTCCCGAACGACTTCAAGCCCGAACACCATGCCGATGCCCTGCATGCGGCCTACGGCCACTCCGAGGCCGAAGACCTGACCGCCCGCCCCGTGACCGTCAGCGTGGCAGGCCGCATGATGCTCAAGCGCGTCATGGGCAAGGCCAGCTTTGCCACGGTGCAGGACGCCACCGGCCGCATTCAGCTTTATGTGACCCGCGATGCCCTTGGCGAAGCGCATTACGGGGCCTTCAAGCACTGGGATCTGGGCGACATCGTGGGCGCCGTGGGCACCCTGTTCAAGACCAAGACTGGCGAACTGTCGATCCATGTGACCCAGTTGCGCCTGCTGACCAAGAGCCTGCGCCCGCTGCCCGACAAGTTCCATGGCATGAGCGACCAAGAGCAGAAGTACCGCCAGCGTTACGTGGACCTGATCACCGACGAGCATGCCCGCAAGCGCTTCGCGGCCCGCAGCAAGGCAGTGAGCGGACTCCGTGAATTCATGGTGCAGCACGGCTTTCTGGAAGTTGAAACCCCCATGCTGCACCCGATCCCGGGTGGCGCCAACGCCAAGCCCTTCGTGACGCACCACAACGCGCTCGACCAGGAGATGTACCTGCGCATCGCGCCCGAGCTTTACCTCAAACGCCTGATCGTAGGTGGGTTCGAGCGCGTCTTCGAGATCAACCGCAACTTCCGCAATGAAGGCATCTCGGTGCGCCACAACCCCGAGTTCACGATGATGGAGTTCTATGCGGCCTACTGGAACTACCAGGACCTGATGAGCTTCACTGAAGCCCTGATCCGCGACGCCGCCCAGAAGTCCGTTGGCACCCTGCAACTGACCTACCAGGGCAAGGCCGTGGACCTGGCCCAGCCCTTCGAACGCCTGACCATCCGTGAGGCCATCCTCAAGCACACCCCCGACGCCCAGGTGGACGACGCGGCCTGGCTGATCCAGAGCCTGAAGAAGATCGGCCTGTCGGAAGAAAAAAACAAGCTCAGCGGCCGCAGCGTGGCCAGCCTGCAGGTCCTGCTGTTCGAGGAAACCGTCGAAGAGAAGCTGTGGCAGCCGACCTTCATCATGGAACACCCGACCGAGATCTCGCCCCTGGCCCGTGCCAATGACCAGCGCCCCGAAGTGACCGAGCGCTTCGAGCTGTACATCACCGGCCGTGAGTTCGGCAATGGTTTCTCCGAGCTCAACGATGCCGAAGACCAGGCCGCACGCTTCCACGCCCAGGTGGCCGCCAAAGACGGTGGCGATGACGAAGCCATGTTCTTCGACCACGACTTTGTGCGAGCCCTCGAATACGGCCTGCCCCCTACCGGCGGCTGCGGCATCGGCATCGACCGTTTCATGATGCTGCTCACCGACAGCCCCAGCATCCGCGACGTGATCCTGTTCCCGGCACTGCGCCGCGAGGCGTGACAGTGGGGGGAGGGAAAGCCCTCCCTTGGTAGGTCAAGACGGTCAAACCAGGGAGAAATGCCGGATTCGACAGTTCAAGTGACCCAAAAGCCCCTTAGCATGGGGCCCTAGATCGAATGCCTGAAGTGAGACCCAACATGCCTCTTTCTTACGGAAGCCCCTTCACGGTTCTGGTGGTCGACGATCAGGAGGCCATTCGCTTGGCGCTGGCGCTGGAGCTCAGACAAGTGGGCGTACAAACCGTGTGGCAGGCCGGCTCTGCCGAGGAAGCACTGGAAGTATTTGCCACCAAGCGCCCTGATCTGGTGCTGCTCGACATCCGCATGCCCGGCCATGATGGTTACTGGACCGCCCAGAAGATCCGCGACAGCGAGCCGGGCAACTGGACACCCATCATCTTTCTATCGGGCATGGACCGCGACGAGGACCTTTGGCGAGGCATCGAGGCGGGCGGCGATGACTACCTGATCAAGCCGGTGACCTCCACCGTGCTGGCTGCCAAGCTGCGGGCCATGCAACGCCTGCTGGGGATGCAGCGCCGCCTGGTGGCAGTGACAGAAGAACTGAACCTCGCCAATCAGAAGCTCAACGAACTGGTCGAGCGCGATCCGCTCACCGGCCTGGTGAACCGCCGCGGCCTGGACAGGCTGCTTTACGCCGAGATCCGGCAGGCCCGACGCGACAGCAAACCCCTGACCTTGATGCTGTGCGACATTGACCACTTCAAGCTCTACAACGACCGCCTGGGGCATGTCGAGGGCGACCAGTGCCTGCAGAAGATCTCGGGCATGCTCAGCACGATCTGCAAGCGGCCCTCAGATGTGGCGGCTCGCTACGGTGGCGAAGAATTCGCCCTGATCCTACCCGACACCCCTAAATCGGGAGCCATGACCTTTGCCCGGGCCTGCGCCAAGATGCTGCGGGGCCTGAAGCTGGCGCACCCCGACTCACCCACCGAACCCTGGGTGACGATATCGGGCGGTATCACCACCTGCCTGCCCGACGAGTCCACCAGCCCGGAAGGCATGCTGATGCGGGCAGACGAGGCACTTTATGCGGCCAAGGCCCAGGGCCGCAACCGCTTCTTCAGCTTCGAGTTCCAGATGGACACGGTGGAGCACCTGCAAAGCTGAGCGTGCCCCGCACAGCCTCAGGGCAGCAGACGTGCGGCCCTGACAGCGCGCCCTTCAGGGCAACAATGCCAGCGCGTTCAGATAGGCCGGCTGCAGCATCAGCTCATCCCAGGCCTGCGGCAGGGTCTCGGGCAGCAAGGCCAGTCGGCGCGACTCACTGTCCTGGCTGGGGTGCCAGAGGCCAGCAGCCCGCGCCGCAGTCAGGCCGTCCAGCAAACCGTCGACCGCACTGCCATCGCCCAGGCTTTGGTTGCACAACAACACCAGATCGCAGCCCGCGTTCAGGGCGGCCGCACCCGCCTCGGTGTAGCTCACCTCCCGGCCATCCAACAGCCGGGCACCAGCCATGCTGAGGTCGTCGCTGAAGATCGCCCCATCAAAGCCCAGTTGACGGCGCAGGATCTCCTGTAGCCAGCGGCTGGAAAAGCCCGCCGGGCGGCGATCCACCTTGGGGTAGATCACATGGGCCGGCATGACGCTGGTGAGCGTGCTCGACAACCAGGGGTAAGGTGCAGCATCGTCGGCCAGGATGGCCTTGAGGCTGCGCTTGTCCACCGGGATCTCGGTGTGTGAATCCGCCTTGACGAAGCCATGGCCGGGGAAGTGCTTGCCGCAATTGGCCATGCCCGCCTGCAGCAGGCCGTGCATCAGGCTCTTGGCCAGCAGGGACACCACACGCGGATCACGATGGAAAGCCCGGTCACCGATCACACCGCTTTCACCCCAATCCAGGTCCAGCACCGGGGTGAAGCTGAAATCGACGCCGCAGGCCCGCAACTCGCTGCCCAGCACATAGCCCACCGCGGTGGCAGCGTTGGTGGCGGCCAGCGCACCGCTGCCTGGGCCGCCCTTGCCGTCCTTCATCCACAGGTCACCCAAGGCGCGCATGGGCGGCAAGTGGGTGAAACCATCCGAGCGGAAACGCTGCACACGCCCCCCTTCGTGATCCACGCAGATCAGCAAGTCGTCGCGCACCGCCTTGATGGCACTGGTGAGCGCCAGCAACTGAGACCGGTTTTGCCAGTTGCGCGAAAACAGGATCACGCCGCCGGTCAACGGGTGGGCCAGGCGGCGACGGTCCGCGGCGCTGAGTTCGGTGCCGGCGACGTCGAGAATCAGAGGGGCATGGTCGGACATGGTGCGGGGTCTTCCAACGGGAAACAGAAAAAGAAATCGGGTTCAGGCCGCAGTGGCGGCGCCAGGTGCGGTGTGCTCCACCACCACAAAGCTGGCGGCGTAATCGGTCTCATCGGTCACGGTGACATGGGCACGCAGCCCGCGGGCTTCAAACCAGGTCTTGAGTTCGCCGTGCAGCACGATCACCGGCTGCCCACTGGGCAGCTTGGCAATCTCGCAGGAACGCCAGGTCATGGGCATGCGCATGCCCATGCCCACGGCCTTGCTGAAGGCCTCCTTGGCCGAGAAACGGGTGGCCAGGTAGCGAACACCACGCTCAGGCCAGCGTTCAGTGCGTTCACGCCAGGTTTGCAGCTCGGCGGGCGCCAGCACACGCTCGGCAAAGCGATCGCCATGCTGGGCCAGGCTGGCCTGGATGCGACGGACGTCGCAAATGTCGGTACCGATGCCGTAGATCATGACAAGACCCGCGACTCAGGCTGGCTGGGCCGCCACGATGCAGCGCAGGTAATCACGCACCGTGGCCTCGTAGCCCAGCTCCAGGGCATCGGCGATCAAGGCGTGTCCGATCGAGACCTCCAACACGCCAGGCACGCCCCGCAGAAAGGCGCTGAGGTTGTCTCGGGACAGATCGTGGCCGGCATTGAGCCCCAGGCCAACCGCCAGTGCAGCCTTCGCCGTGTCGGCAAACTGCGCCAGCACGCGGGCTTCATCAGGGGTGCCATGGGCACGCGCCCAGGTCTCGGTGTAGAGCTCGACACGGTCCGCGCCAAGGGCGCGTGCGGCCGCCATGGCTTCCGGAATCGGGTCCATGAACAAGCTGACCCGAACGCCGAGGGCGTGGGCTTCGTCAATCAGCGGTTTGAGGCGGCCGGCATCCTGAGGGAAGCTCCAGCCATGGTCGCTGGTGAACTGACCTTCGGTATCGGGCACAAACGTGGCCTGGTGCGGCCGGAACTGGCGCACAGAGTCCATCAGGTTGTGGAAGGGATTGCCTTCGATGTTGAACTCTGCCGCCGGCCACTGCTTGAGCAAGGCCGCCAAGTCGCCCACATCATCCGCGCGGATGTGGCGCTCATCAGGACGGGGGTGCACGGTGATGCCGGCTGCACCGGCCTGCAAACAAAGCGTTGCCGCCCGGGTGACGCTGGGGATGCCCAGGTGTCGGGTGTTGCGCACCAGTGCCACCTTGTTGAGGTTGACCGACAGGGCGGTGAGCGGATGCAGGGAGGAGGTCGCAGCGTTCATAGGTTTTGCAGGTCGATCATGAGTTGCCGGGTGCGCAAGGTGCGCGAACCGCAATGGTAGTGGAGCAAGGCCCGCAGTTGGTGCTTGAGCTCGGCCGTGCCATCTGCGCTGGCGCGCAAGGTGGCCGCCAGTGGCGCGGGCTCATCGAGGGCCCGCTGCAGTCCGATCCACCAGGCACCGGGCAGACCGCCACGCTCCTGAGGTCCGGCTTCGCGCAGCCCCCCCTCGGCCACCAGCACGTAAAGCCTTTGGGCGCTCAAGGGGGCCAGCGTAGCGGTTTGCTGGTCCAGCGCAGGCAGCAGGCCCAGGTCGCGCAGCAGCACCAGCTCAAACGCCCGCAGCACGGGCTGCAAGGCATCGCCATGTTCACTGGCCAGCACACGCACCACCGCGGCATAGGCATCGAACAGGCCCGGATGCGGGTCGTCACGCGCCAGCAGACGCATCAACAGCTCGTTGAGGTAGTAGCCTGACAACAAGGCATCGCCGGTGGGCATGATGTGCCCGCCCACCCAATCAGCCGCTTTGAGGGTGTGGATTTCGGCCTGCGGATCCGGTGTCAGGCTGTAGCCCAGGCGCAGTGGCTGCAGCGGCAACAGCACGGGCCGGAAATTGGAGGTGGGCTTCTTGGCACCCTTGGCCACCAAGGCCTGGCGGCCGTGGTGCCGGGTCATGACCTCAAGGATCAGGCTGGACTCACTCCAGTCGTAGCGGTGCAGAACGAAGGCGGGTTCGTCCGCAATGCGCTTCGGGGGCGCCACGGCGAGGTCGCTTACTCGTAGCCGAAGCTGCGCACACGGGCTTCATCGTCAGCCCAACCCGAACGGACCTTGACCCACAACTCCAGGAACACCTTGGCATCCATGAGCTTCTCAAGCTCCTGACGGGCTTCGGTACCAATGCGCTTGAGGCGCTCGCCCTTGTCACCGATCACCATGGCCTTGTGGCCGTCGCGCTCGACCACGATGGTGGCCGAGATGCGCAGCATGCGGTTATGGGTCTTGCTTTTTTCTTCGTCGAACTTGTCGATGACCACGGTCGAGGTGTAAGGCAACTCGTCACCGGTGAAGCGGAACAGCTTTTCACGCACCGTTTCGGAGGCCAGGAACTTCTCGCTGCGGTCGGTCAGCTCATCGGCGCCATAGAACCAGGCCTGTTCGGGCAGGTATTTCTCACAGATGCCAAACAAGCGTTCGATGTCGCCCTTGTTCTTGGCCGACATGGGCACAAACTCATTGAAGGGGTGGCGCTCCTGCATGCCCTTGAGCCAAGGGGCCAGTTCGGCGCGGCGGTTCACGGTGTCGAGCTTGTTGGCCACCAGCAGCGCTGGAATGCCCGGCTTGAGCAAGGACAGCACTTTGGCGTCGGCCAACGTGAAATTACCCGCCTCAACCACGAACAGCACCAAGTCCACATCACCGATGGCGCCCATCACGGTCTTGTTGAGCGATTTGTTGAGCGCCGTGCTGTGGCGCGTCTGGAAGCCAGGGGTGTCCACAAACACGTATTGGGTCTGACCCAGGGTGCGGATGCCGGTGATGCGGTGACGCGTGGTCTGAGCCTTGCGCGAGGTGATGCTGATTTTCTGCCCGATCAAGGCATTGAGCAGCGTGGACTTGCCGACGTTGGGCTTGCCCACAATGGCAATCACACCGCAGCGCTGACCTTCGATCGGGGCGGCGCCAGCCACCACATCAGCAGCGGTCACTGGGGCTGCGCCTGGCTTGGCCGCGGCCAGCATGGCTTCGAGGTCGGCATTCGTGCCGGCTACAGGCTTTGTAGCGTCGTTCATTTGTATTTCGCTTTCAGGGTGAGCAGCATCGCTGCTGCGGCGGCCTGCTCGCCGGCACGCCGGGAGCCGCCGATGCCTCGCTCGGTCAGGCCCAGTTCGGGAATTTCACACTCGACATCAAAGGTCTGGCGATGCGCCACCCCGGTGGTGAGCACCACGCGGTAGGACGGCACTTTCATTTTGCGAGCCTGCAACCACTCCTGCAAGCCCGTCTTGGCGTCCTTGCCCATGGCTTGCATCTGAGGGTTGATCTCCACGGCCTGGTAAAGCCGATGCACCAAGGCCTCAGCCGAGCCATAACCAGCGTCGAGGAACACCGCGCCGATCAGGGCCTCTACGGCATCGGCCAGGATGGAGGGGCGCTTCTGTCCTCCAGAGCGCGACTCCCCCTCACCCAGGCGAAGCACGCCGGGCAGATCAAGGTCCAGCGCCAGTTGGTGCAGGGTGTCTTGCTTGACCAGATTGGCCCGGGTGCGGGACAGATCGCCCTCGGTCAAGGTGCCCAGGCGCCGGTACAGCAGGCTGGACACCGCCAGGTTGAGCACGGAGTCGCCCAGGAATTCAAGACGCTCGTTGTGGTCAGCGGAAAAACTGCGGTGGGTCACCGCCCGCTGAAACAGCTTCGGGTCCGCAAATGTGTGTTGCAGCTTCTGCTGCAGGGTTTGAAGTCGAGGGTCCACCTAGTTGGTCTGCGCGCTGTATTTCATGACCAGATAAGCTGGCCCGATGAGATGAATTTCACGGACATAGGCGAAGGAGACAATGATTTTGTCGCCGTTCTTCCGAATGTCGAGGTCTTTGCCCGTGATCGATGTGATGTCGTCGATGGCCGCAGAGCGATCAAACGCCTGCTGGATTTCTGCCACCGTGTCGCCCGACTTGGCCCGGTCAATGGCCCGCTTGGCCGCGACATATTCAATGCCCGTGGGAACCACTTGAGCGCCCACGGCCAGAACAGACACGATCAGCGCTGCCATCAGCACCAAGGTGATGAACGACATGCCGCGCTGTGAAGAGCGGCCAATTGACATGCGTCTTTTCATATTTAAACCCCTCCTGTGCCCCGGAAACGGTGCATGCACACCTGCGCCCGACTCAATGGAATGGCCCGATGCGCTTCAGATTGCCGAAGTTCATCCAGACAAACACGGCCTTGCCGACGATGTTGGCATCAGGCACAAAGCCCCAATACCGTGAGTCGAGCGAATTATCGCGATTGTCGCCCATCATGAAGTAATGGCCTTCAGGCACCTTGCAGGTCACACCTTCAACGGTGTAGTGGCAGTTGGCCTTGAACGGAAAGTCTTCCACGCCTGGCACAAAGGCAGGACGGTCCGGGTCGTTGAGCAGACGGTGAGGCCGGTCACCCAAGGCTTCCTCGAACTGCTTGAAGTAGCGCACGGCATCTTCGTCGAAGAAATCAGGGACGGCTGTCGTCTCAAGGGGCTTGCCGTTGATGGTCAGGCGCTTGTTGAGGTAGGCCACTTCATCGCCGGGCACGCCGACAACACGCTTGATGTAGTCCAGGCTCGGCTTGGGAGGGTAGCGGAACACCATCACATCGCCCCGCTGCGGTGGGGTGCCATCGGTGATTTTTTTGTTGATCACCGGCAAGCGGACGCCGTAGGTGAACTTGTTCACCAGGATCAGGTCACCCACCAGCAAAGTCGGAATCATCGAGCCCGACGGGATCTTGAACGGCTCAAACAGAAAAGACCGCAAAACGAAGACCGCCGCGATCACCGGGAACAGGCCGGCGGTCCAATCGAGCCACCAGGGTTGCATCAGCAAGCGGCTCTTGGTGTCTTCGACATCGCCATCGACCTGCTTGATGCCCATGCGGGTGAGTTCCTCGCGGCGCTGGATTTGAGCCGCTTCCACAGCCACCACAGCCTGGCGCCGGCGTGGCAGAAAGTACAGGCGCTCTGCCAACCAGTACGCACCGGTGACCAGCGTGGCCAGGAACAGCAGCAGCGCAAAGTTGCCTTCGATGCCACCGATGTTCAGGTACCAGGCCCCGATGTAGGCCGCAAAGCCGGCCAGGATGATGGCCGTGACCGTTGACATGGCATTCATCATCAATCCTCCACCTGCAGAATGGCCAGGAACGCCTCTTGTGGCACCTCGACCGAACCGATCTGTTTCATGCGCTTTTTACCCGCCTTTTGTTTCTCGAGAAGTTTGCGTTTGCGGCTGACGTCACCGCCGTAGCACTTGGCCAGCACGTTCTTGCGCAGGGCCTTGATGGATTCGCGGGCAATGATGTTGGCACCAATGGCGGCCTGGATGGCCACGTCGAACATCTGCCGGCTGATGATTTCACGCATTTTGGCTGCGACCGCCCGGCCTCGATATTGGGACTGGCTGCGGTGCACGATGATGGACAAGGCGTCGACCTTTTCGCCATTGAGCAAGATGTCCACCTTGACCACGTCAGAGGCCCGGTACTCTTTGAACTCATAGTCCATCGAAGCGTAGCCGCGACTGACCGACTTGAGCTTGTCGAAGAAATCGAGCACGATTTCGCCGAGCGGCAGTTCGTAGGTCAACATCACCTGGCGACCGTGGTAGGCCATGTTCATCTGCACGCCACGCTTCTGATTGGCCAGCGTCATCACGGCACCGACATAGTCTTGTGGCATGTACAGGTGCACCGTCACGATGGGCTCGCGGATCTCCTGAATGCGAGCTTGGTCAGGCATCTTGGCAGGGTTCTCCACCATGATGACCTCGCCATCGCCCTTCACCACCTCGTAGACCACGCTGGGCGCGGTGGTGATCAGATCCTGATCGAACTCGCGTTCCAGACGCTCCTGCACGATCTCCATGTGCAACAGGCCCAGAAAGCCGCAACGGAAACCAAAACCCAGCGCCTGTGACACTTCGGGCTCAAATTGCAATGAGGCGTCGTTGAGCTTGAGCTTCTCCAGACTGTCGCGCAGAGAGTCGTACTGGTTGGCCTCGGTCGGGTACAGACCTGCAAACACCTGCGGCTGGATTTCCTTGAAACCTGGCAGCGCTTCGGAGGCCGGGCCAAGGTTGTTGGGCAATTTCTTTTCGAGCGTGATGGTGTCGCCGACCTTGGCAGCCTGCAACTCCTTGATGCCGGCGATGATGTACCCCACCTCACCGGCCTCAAGCGACTCGCGCGGCAGGTTGGCGGGCGTGAACACCCCCAGGTTGTCGGCGTTGTAAACCGTGCCCGTGGCCATCATCTTGAAGCGCTCGCCACGCCCCAGACGACCATCGACCACACGCACCAGCATCACCACGCCGACATAGCTGTCAAACCAGCTGTCGACGATCATGGCCCGCAGGGGCGCGTTCGGGTTGCCCTTGGGGGCCGGGATCTTGGCGACGATGGCTTCAAGAATCTCGTCAATGCCCATGCCTGTCTTGGCCGAGCAGGGAATGGCATCGGTGGCATCAATGCCAATCACATCCTCGACTTCAGCCTTGGCGTTCTCGGGATCAGCCTGTGGCAAATCCATCTTGTTGAGCACGGGCAGCACCTCGACACCCAGGTCGAGCGCGGTGTAGCAATTGGCCACGGTCTGGGCCTCGACACCCTGCGAGGCATCCACCACCAGCAGCGCGCCTTCACAGGCTGACAAGGACCGACTCACCTCATAAGAAAAGTCCACGTGGCCCGGGGTATCGATCAGATTCAGGTTGTAGATCTGCCCGTCCTTGGCCTTGTATTGCAGCGCGGCGGTCTGTGCCTTGATGGTTATCCCACGCTCTTTTTCGATATCCATCGAATCGAGCACCTGCGCCTCCATCTCACGCTCTTCAAGCCCTCCGCAGCGCTGAATCAAGCGGTCGGCCAGCGTTGATTTGCCATGGTCGATGTGGGCGATGATCGAAAAATTTCTGATGTGATTCATCAACGAGAACGCTTAAGTAATTGAATTGTCTGGGAGAGACGCAAGAAAAAAGGGCGCGTCTTGTGGCGACGCGCCCTGAACCAACAATCTATGGCAACTGCGATAGTTGGAGCTTCATTGTAGGCAAAAAGCCTGGGACGTACAGCCCGAGCAAGACCAAGACCCTGTCGTTGCAACGTTGCAACAGGAAACTTATCAACAGTTTATCCACAAATTTCTTCAGAACGTTCTGAGTCACATGTGGGCGATCTGTGGATCACTCTCCTCGGAGGGCCCGGCTTCCCGTATCGTGGTTTTCAGTCTTCTCGATATGCCTTAGCGCATCGGTCAACAGCGCGATTCTACCTAAACGGCGCATTAGGACTTGAATAGGTAAGTACCCGCAAACTTTTTATCCCCAAGCCCACCGCCGTTTGAAAAAAGCGCCAAGCCCATGAAAAACAGGGCCTGAGACCAAACAAACCCGAGCGGTCAGCAGGGTTGAAACAAGCCCGGCGTCCCGCTCAACGTGCGGGTCGCAACGTCGCCAGCTGCGTCCACTCGCCACGACGGAACAGCATGCTGATGACTTTGTTGCGGTCAGCCTTGGCCAAGGCCTGCTCAAAATCCTTCACGGAAAGTGTTTCACTGTTGGCCACAGAGAGAATCACATCGCCCTCGCGCAAGCCAGCCCGGGCGGCAACATCAGTCGCCGCGTCAACACGGACGCCGCCTTTGAGCTTGAGCTCTTTCTTCTGGGCAGCCGTCAGCTCGGTGACCACCAGCCCCAAGGACTGAGCCGCCGACGAGCTGCGCGGCTTGTCGTCACGTTCGGTTTTGCGTGCGGCCACCGAATCAGGCTCAATCTCAGCGACGGTGATCGCCAGATCGCGATTGCCCCCTCGCCGGAAGACCGTCAATGTACTGCGCGAGCCAGGCTTGGTGTTACCCACCAGACGTGGCAGATCGGCACTTTTCTCAATCGGCTTGCCGTCAAAACGCAGAATCACATCACCCGGCTCCACGCCCGCCTTGTCTGCCGGTGATCCAGACTCGACCCCCCTGACCAGGGCGCCCTGCGCCTTGCTCAGGCCCACAGAGTCGGCAACCTCTTTGGTCACCTGATCGATCTGCACGCCGATCCGGCCCCGGGAGACCCGGCCACTGACACGCAACTGGTCACTGACCCGGATGGCTTCGTCGATCGGAATCGCAAAGGAGATGCCCATGAAACCACCCGATCGGGAGTAGATCTGGCTGTTGATGCCAATGACCTCACCGCGCATATTGATCAGGGGGCCGCCCGAGTTACCCGGGTTGATCGCGACGTCCGTTTGAATGAAAGGCAGGTAATCACCTGTTTCACGCTGCTTGGCACTCACGATGCCGGCCGTGACCGTGTTCTCCAGGCCAAAGGGAGAGCCGATGGCCATCACCCATTCGCCGACTCTCAGACGGGACACCTCACCCAGCTTCACAGCCGGCAGGCCTGCGGCTTCAATCTTGACGACAGCGACATCGGTGCGTTTGTCCGAGCCAACAATGCGGGCCTTGAATTCGCGTTTGTCAGTCAAAGTGACCAGCACCTCATCCGCATCCTCGACCACATGAGCATTCGTCATGATGAAGCCGTCCGGCGTCAAGATGAAACCCGAGCCCACACCACGAGGCTGGGCCTCTTCTTCGGGCTGGGGGCGCTGAGGCTGCTTGGGGCCTTGTCGAGGTACCTGGGGCACCGGCAAGCCGAAACGCCGGAAAAACTCCAGCATGTCTTCGTCCATACCCGTGCCGGCGCCAGGCCGGCTTGAGACCTTCTCAAGCGTTCGGATATTGACCACCGATGGCCCCACCTGGTCCACGAGGTCCGTGAAGTCAGGCAAGGTTCGCTGCGTCGGGGCACTTTGGGCTTGGGCAGCGTGGGCCGGGAACAGAGACAGTGCGGAAGCACTGCCCACCGCAGCCAACAGCACCCAGGCATTCAGGTTTTTTTTCCAAGGGACGATCGGCATCATGGTCCTTTCAAGAATCGATTCATGCACCAGGTCCGAAACAGCTCAGGCCCGTCGCCGGATCAGCAACGAGCCGATGGACTCTGGGGAGGGATTTATTTGAGCCGCTCAAGGTTCTGAGCAAACAACTTCAAGGTCTGTGCGGGAACCTCGCCAACAAGGGTTACCCACCAATCGCCGAGCACACGCTTGCCCAGGGTTTGTGTGGCGCCCATGGAGAGCTGCACCTCATCGGCGGCGCGAGGCTGACGATCGTAGGGCTCAATGAACAGCGAAACGGTGGCCAGGCCATCAGAAAACGTCCATTGCAGGGTGGGTTCCGGCGGGCCCTTGGGGCCGATCGTGGGCGCAGGGGCCATCCCGCGCCTGTAGCAACTGACCGTCTGAAAGCCAGCCACAGGACTCTTGAGGGCCCAGCCCTCTTGCTGAGCCGTCGTCTTGGTCAGATCGGGGTGCTCCACCCGGTAGCCGCTGGTGGCCGCCATCATCTGGGCGAGCTTTTCCATTTTGACACTGGCATCGAGGTCCAGTTCGGAGAAGGCCGCCTGCTCCAGAACACGCCCGTCGGCATCCAGGGTCTGGATCTTGACCACCAACCCAGACTTTTTTTCACTCCAGATGCGGTAACCAAATCGTTGGGCGTCCTTGGGCTGGATCAGCACCACATCGGCATCGAAGCCTGCCACACGGTCCACGCCCTGAGCGCTGGCCTGGTACAGAGTGGCCAAGGCCGGATCGCCGCCTCGGCGCAAATTGGGGAAGACGCCGAAAGACTCGCGTTTCTCAGCCCTCGCCACCCTCAACTCGGGCAAAAAGGTGATGACCTGATCGTTGCGACGCAAAGTCGAACGGGGGGGGCCGGTCAGAGCGTCGATGCGTTCCATCTGCACATCGCCATCACAAACGTGCCAGATGCGCGAGCTGTACATGCCACCTGCAGCCGACATGACCACAAACGTCCCGACATAGGCTTTGCGGCTCGACGCATTGTGCATGCGCAACAACCACTGGTTCAAGTCAAGCTCTGGCGCGGCCGGCTTGGCGATCGGCGCTGGCCCCACGGTGGCCTGCACGGGCGGCTGCGCCTGCACCGCAAAAGCGCCAGACTGCAGACCCAATGCCACCATCAGAGGCAGCAATGCACGACCGATCCTCCGGGGCATGCCATCGGCACCAGGGGCAAGGCTCACCGTGATGCCCCCTCAAAAGTCGCGTTGCGCAGAAAGCCGGCCGGCGTCTGCAAAGCAGAGGCTCCGGCCGCCTGCTTGTGGGCGGCCAACAACTCATCCAGACGAGGATCGCGCAGCATGACAGCACCCTCGTCACCCGGCAGCGAGACGGCCACGGCCTGCACACCGGCAGCCGCACCGCCGTTCGCGGCCATTTGCTCACCCATGCGCGCGGGCTGCTGGTGGGCAATCACGCCCCAGCCCACAGCCGCAACCGCCACCACTGAAGCCAAGCCGGCAACCATGCGCCAGCGGAAAAGAGGTTGATTGGCTGCTTCTGCTTGAAATGTTCGCGGCGCCTCTGGCTGGGGCTGCAAGGCAGGCACCAGGGGTTCAATCTGCTCGTCAGCCAGACGGGCACGCAAACGCACCATGAAGTCAGGCGACAGGTCTGGCACGGCAGCGGCCACATTTGCGCTTGAACCCCACTCACCACGAAGCACGTCCCGGCTGAGGTGGTAGACCTCCCACGAGACGGCAGCATCGTCGTCTGCATTCAACTGATCCAACAACTTGGCAGCATCGGCGTCATCAAGGCGCCCATCAGCCAAGTCAGAGATCAACTCGCGGTTTTCAAGCTTTCGGTCCATTTGCAATCCCTTGGTTCATCACCAACGTTTCCCAGTCTGATTGGTCAGCAACGGCTTGACCTTGGCCGAAATGGCCTCCCGGGCGCGAAAAATCCGGGAGCGCACCGTACCAATCGGACAATTCATCACCTCAGCGATTTCGTCGTAACTGAGTCCTTCGATCTCCCGCAGCGTGACGGCCTGCCGCAAGTCTTCAGGCAAGGCTTCCATGGCAGAGTTCACCGCTTCGCCGATTTCTTTGGCAGCCAAGACGGTTTCCGGGGTTTCATCGCTGCTTAGTTCGTTTGAAACCGGGGAAGTTTCATCATCATCGTCACGACCGCGCAGCGCGCTTTCGTTCATCACCGGGTTGCGGCGCAGATCGACCAGGGCCTTCTTGGCGGTGTTGACCGCGATCCGATAAAGCCACGTATAAAACTGCGCATCACCCCGAAATTGATGCAGCGCGCGGTATGCCCTGATGAAGGTCTCCTGCACCACGTCATCGACCAGATCGGAATCCCGGACCATGCGCGCCACCAGGCGGGCAACGCGCCGCTGGTACTTCAGAACCAGAAGCTCAAATGCGCGCTGATCACCAGCGACCGCGCGTTGAACCAACAACAGATCACTGTCGTCCGGCACTGGCAAAAGGGTTGTGGGGGTGAGGGTCATGAAAACGAAGACAACACCGAACTCAAGGCCCGATGGGCTCTTTTGACGGCTCGTGTGCAGCGCGCGAATATACCGCACAGCGCAGCAGGTGCCAGCGAGAAGGCTGGGTTCGGCGTTCCAGCCAGATCCATTTCCCGGCCAGCAAGCCCTCTGCCCGCCAACGCAGCAACAGGACGACCTGCAAATCCAACAGCACATTCAGCGAGCCATGCCCGACCCAGACAGACGCGCGACGCGTCTGCAAATGGAGCGACCAGGCCATGCCGTCCCAAGCAAGCTCCCCAGGCAGGGCACGCCAGGTTGACTGCACCATGAGCGCCAAAGCAAGAAGACACAGGCTCAAGGCGTTCAGCCCCCAAGCCATGGGAGGCGTGGTCTGATAGACCCAGAGACCCAGGCAGAACAGGGTGAAAACGAAAACGCCCCCTTCACCAAGCCGTCGAAGCCGCGAGGGCTTGATCGGATAGCGGACAGGGGGCGCGGCATGCATCAATCAGCAACCGGCATGAAGTGTGTATTGATCAGAGACCACAGGGCGAGCCGCCCTGTGCCGCCGGATCAAGCCAGACGCTTGAAGACCAGCGTGCCGTTGGTACCGCCAAAACCGAAGTTGTTCTTGACGGCCACATCAATCTTCAGATCACGGGCCTCATTGGCACAGTAGTCCAGATCGCAATCCGGATCCTGATTGAAGATGTTGATGGTGGGTGGGCTCTTCTGGTGGTGGACCGCGAGTGCGGTAAAGACACTTTCGATACCACCCGCGCCACCCAGCAAGTGCCCGGTCATCGACTTGGTCGAATTGACCACGGTCTTGTAGGCATGATCGCCCAGCGCCGCCTTGATGGCATTGGTTTCGTTGGTATCACCCAAGGGGGTCGAGGTGCCATGCGCATTCAGGTAATGGACCTGATCCGCATTGATCCCCGCATTGCGCAAGGCCATTTCCATGGAACGACGCGGGCCGTCCACGTTGGGGGCTGTCATGTGGTACGCATCGCCGGACATGCCAAAGCCTATGATCTCAGCGTAGATGCGGGCACCCCGCGCCTTGGCGTGCTCATACTCTTCGAGCACCATGACACCAGAGCCCTCACCCAGAACAAAACCATCACGGTCCTTGTCCCAGGGGCGAGAAGCCGTCTTGGGATCATCGTTGCGGGTGGACAGCGCACGGGCTGCGGCAAAGCCCCCGATGCCCAGAGGCGACACGGTCGACTCGGCGCCGCCCGCCACCATGACATCACAGTCGCCATACTCGATCATGCGAGCCGACAAACCGATCGCGTGCAGACCGGTGGTGCAAGCGGTGACCACGGCCACATTGGGACCCTTGAAGCCGTATTGAATGGAAACATGACCCGAGATCATGTTGATGATCGAGGCCGGCACGAAGAACGGCGAAATTCTACGCGGGCCCCGGTTGGTGTATTCGCCATGGGTCTGTTCGATCATCGGCAAGCCGCCGATGCCAGAACCAATGTTGCAGCCGATACGGGCTGCCTGCTCTTCGGTCAACGCGTCGCCGGTGGGCAAACCCGAGTCAACCACCGCCTGCATGGCAGCAGCCATCCCCAGGTGAATGAAGCGATCCATGTGACGCGCTTCTTTCTCCGGGATGTACTGGGTGATGTCAAACCCCTTCACTTCGCCAGCAAACTTGCAGGCGAAAGAGCTGGCATCGAACGACTTGATCAGGTCGATACCAGACTGGCCGGCCAGCAAATTGTTCCAGGACTCGGCAACCGTATTGCCTACGGGGCTGATACAACCCAGGCCAGTGACGACAACGCGACGACGGGACATATGAAAATCTCAGTTTGGCCGGACGCAAAGCGCCGGCGGTCTGTGACAAGCCAGGCAAAGCCGCAAGGCCCTGCCGGCCCGCACTCCAAAAGTGTAGGACCGGTCCGCCAGGGACTCAGGCCTTGTGGTGCGTGTTGGCGTAGTCGATCGCGTTTTGCACCGTGGTGATCTTCTCGGCATCTTCGTCCGGGATTTCGATGCCGAACTCGTCTTCCAGAGCCATCACCAGTTCCACCGTGTCCAGAGAGTCTGCGCCGAGGTCTGCGACAAAGGCTTTTTCGTTAGTCACTTGAGACTCTTCCACGCCGAGTTGTTCGGCGATGATTTTTTTGACACGTGCTTCGATATCGCTCATGGTTCCCTCTGAGGGTTGTGAAAAGATCCGTGATTTTAGCCGCCCCGGAGAACAATCCCGAAGCATTTGCCGCACGGACCAATCGGCTTTGATTTGCTGTTAATTTACATGTACATGCCGCCATTGACATGTAACTCTTGCCCAGTCACATACGAGGCCTGCGGCGAGGCCAGGTAAGCGACGGCATGAGCGATGTCGGCGGGCTGACCCAGATGACCCAAAGGGATCTGGGTCAGCAAGGCTTTTTGCTGCTCTTCTGGCAGCGAAGCCGTCATGTCGGTGTCGATGAAGCCCGGGGCCACACAGTTCACAGTAATGCCGCGGCTGCCCAATTCACGGGCCAGCGCACGTGTCATGCCAGCCACCCCCGCCTTGGCGGCAGCATAGTTGGCCTGCCCGGGATTGCCCGAGGCACCGACGACACTGGTGATGCTGATGATGCGTCCATAACGCTGCTTCATCATCTGACGCATCACGGCACGGCTCATGCGGAAGACCGACTTCAAATTGGTATCAAGCACCGCATCCCAATCCGCATCCTTGAGGCGCATGGCCAACATGTCGCGCGTGATGCCAGCATTGTTCACCAGGACCTGCAGAGCGCCCTGCTCTTTCACGATGCGATCGATCAGCGCATCGACGGCGGCACCATCATTGACATCCAGCCTGGCTCCCAACCCACCCACGGGGGCCAGCGTGGCGGAGATTCGGTCGGCACCCTCATCCGTCGTGGCCGTACCGATCACCTTCAAACCCCGCCGAGCCAACTCCATGGCGATCGCCGCACCAATACCGCGGGATGCACCCGTGACCAGGGCAACCTGTCCTTCAAATTTCACGTCAGTCATGCCAACAATCCTTTGGTTTCTGCCAGTGTTGCGGGATCCAGCACCACGCCACCCACCAGCTCTGCATCGATGCGCTTGGTCATGCCAGCCAAGACTTTGCCGGGACCGCATTCAATGACATGCGCCACACCGCGGGCCTTGATCGCCTGGATGCACTCCACCCAGCGAACAGGCTGAAAAGCCTGGCGGTACAAGGCATCCCGGATTCGCTCAAGATCCGCCTCGACTTGCACGTCGACGTTATTGACCACAGGAATCTGTGGCAGCCCCAGCGTCAGGGTTGCCAATTTTTCGCGCAGTTTTTCTGCAGCAGGCTTCATCAGACTCGAATGGAACGGCGCCGACACCGGCAAAGGCAAAGCCCGCTTGGCGCCTTGAGACTTGAGGTACTCGCATGCCTTTTCGACCCCCGCCTTGCTACCGGCAATCACCGTCTGCATCGGATCGTTGAAATTGACCGCCTCCACGACCTCCGGCGAGCCTGCGCCAAATTCGGCCGTCACAGCCTGGCAGCCCGCCACGACCTGCGCCGCGGGCATGCCCAGAATGGCGGCCATGGCCCCCACACCAACGGGCACAGCCTCCTGCATCGCCGCGGCACGGAAACGAACCAAAGGCGCGGCCTGCGCCAAAGTCAACACACCAGAGGCCACAAGCGCGGAGTACTCACCCAGGGAGTGACCCGCCACCACCGCAGGCGCCATGCCCGTCTCAGCCATCCATGCCCGGTAGGCCGCCACCGCAGCCACCAACATCACAGGCTGCGTGTTGGTGGTGAGCGCCAAAGCCTCTTTGGGACCTGAATGGATCAATGCAGCAACATCCTCACCCAAGGCGTCGGACGCCTCACTCAAGGCACTACGCACTTCGGGGTGATCACCCCAGGCATCCAGCATGCCCACCGACTGGGAGCCCTGGCCCGGAAATACAAATGCAAATGGAGTCATGTTTTTTTGGAGACTGGACAAACGAGAACCACGTCACCCCAACACCCGGCTGCGATAGAGCACAGGGGAGGCGACACCCAGACAGAGGCCAATCTGCTCAGGCCAGCCCTCATGCCGGCCTGCAGATATCCCCTAACGGTACCTATCAATAGCGCAGGAAAACCGCACCCCAGGTAAAACCACCCCCCACCCCTTCCAGCATCAGGTGCTGGCCTCGCTTGACCTGGCCGGCGCGCACCGCCGTGTCCAACGCCAGGGGAATGGAGGCTGCCGAGGTATTGCCATGCTGGTCAACCGTTACAACCACCTTGTCGAGGGGAAGCTTCAATTTGCGCGCCGTGCTCTGCATGATGCGGATATTGGCCTGGTGCGGAATCAGCCAGTCAATGTCAGCATCTGTCTTGCCGGCCTTGGCCAAAGTGGCACGTGCAGCATCTTCCAACACCCCCACTGCCAGCTTGAAGACGGCCTGACCGTCCATCTTGAGCAAAGGATCGCCCAGGACCTGACCACCCGAGACATGCCCCGGCACACAAAGAATCCCCACATGCTTGCCATCCGCATGCAAGTCCGAAGCCAGAATGCCCGGCTCATCCGAAGCCTCCAGCACCACAGCACCCGCACCATCGCCAAACAGCACACAGGTCGTGCGATCCGTGAAGTCCAGCAGACGCGAGAAAACCTCTGAGCCCACCACCAGGGCGCGCTGCGCCGCGCCAGACTGGATCATGGCATCCGCCACCGTCAGCGCGTACACAAAGCCACTGCAGACAGCCTGCACGTCAAAGGCCGCCGCACCGGCGTTGCCCAATTTATGCTGAAGAATGCAAGCCGTGGAAGGAAACACCATGTCGGGCGTCGACGTGGCCACAATGATCAAATCAATCTGCGAAGCTTCCAAGCCTGCGGCCTCCAAGGCCCGTCGACTGGCCTGCAAGGCAAGATCGCTGCTACCCATGTCGGGCGCTGCAAAGTGCCGGGCACGAATTCCAGTGCGCTCGACAATCCACTCATCTGAAGTTTCGACACCCTTGGCAGCCAGTTCGGCAGCCAGATCTGCGTTCGTCAGTCTGCGGGGGGGGAGATAACTGCCGGTACCGGCTATGCGCGAATAACGTCTCATTGTGCGGAGGAGCCCGCCACGCCGGCCCCGGCTTCACCCGGCACCGCCGCCAACAAAGGCGCAGCGCGAGCAATCCGGACCTTCACGCGGTCAAGCAGGTTGTTTCGGGCCGCATCATACGCCCGGTTCAAGGCCTGCTCGAAAGCGAACTCATCTGCCGAGCCGTGGCTCTTGAACACCAGGCCCCGCAAACCCAAAAGAGCCGCCCCGTTGTAGCGACGATAGTCCATTCGCTTCTTCAAAGAAGAAAGGACCGGATAAGCACAGATGGCCGCTATTTTTCGAAAGATGTTGCGAGAAAACTCTTCACGCAAGAAGCCGACGATCATGAAGGCCAAGCCCTCCGTGGCCTTCAAAGCCACGTTGCCGACAAAGCCATCACAGACCACGATCTCGGTCGTACCCTTGAAGATGTCATTGCCTTCAACGTTGCCAAAAAAATTCAGATCCCCCGAACCCGCAGCAGATCGCAGCAACTCACCCGCTTTTTTGATCGTGTCATTGCCCTTGATGACTTCCTCACCAATGTTGAGCAAACCCACAGACGGATGAGCCTCATCTTTGAGGACAGACACCAGAGCCGACCCCATGACCGCAAACTGCAACAGGTGCTCGGCCGTGCAATCCACATTGGCGCCCAGGTCCAGCACGGTGGTAGCCTGGCCTTTGATGTTGGGCATCAAGGCAGCAATCGCCGGGCGATCAATGCCATCGAGGGTTTTGAGCAAATAGCGGGCAATGGCCATCAAGGCCCCGGTATTGCCAGCAGAGACCGCCACATCGGCACGGCCGTCCTTGACCTGCTGGATGGCCACACGCATCGAAGAATCCTTCTTCTTGCGCAGCGCCACTTCCACCGTATCGTCCATGCTGACGACTTCAGAGGCCGCCAACACCTCGGCGCGGTCATGCACCAAACCCGTCAGCGCCTCAGGCTTGCCAACCAGCAAAAGCCGCGCATCCGCATGCTGCTCCAGAAAATGCCGGCATGCAGCCAGCGTGACGCGGGGGCCATGGTCGCCCCCCATGCAGTCAACAGCCAGTGTGATCATTCAGAGCTCAATCAACCGCCCAAGCGGCTTCGAAATGGATAGCCAACAAAAGAAAAGCCCGCGCTACTTGGAATGTAGCATCGGGCTTCGATGGCTCCGGAAGCAGATCAGGCTTCGGACTTGTTCTTCAGAACCTGACGACCACGGTAGAAGCCGTTGGGGCTGATGTGGTGACGCAGGTGGGTTTCACCGGTGGTAGGTTCCACGGCGATGCCCGGCACGTTCAGGGCATTGTGCGAGCGGTGCATACCGCGCTTGGAAGGGGACTTTTTGTTTTGCTGGACGGCCATGTCAGGCTCCTGGACTAAAGGGTTGTTACATGAGCCTGGGGCCAGCGAGAAAATCACGCCAGCACAGGCAGTTCTGTGCGAAATCAGTGAGAAATCAACTCACAATCAACTCAATCAGCGCGGCAACCAGATCAAAAAGACGCCGAGGAATTCGCGCGAAGCCTTTGATTATAGCTCATCTCAAAAGGCAAGCCCAGTCACTCTTTTTTGAGCTTGGCCAATGCCGCAAACGGATTGGGCTTGGCGGCCTCGGCAGCCTGGTATTCCTCGTCCTCCACCGCCATGGGCAACACCTCGGGGCAGACCTCATGGCGTGGCACCACGGGCAGCTCCATCAACAACTCATCTTCAATCAGCTCATGCAGATTGAACTCGCGACTGAGCACCAACACATCTTCTTCGGATTCATCATCTTCAGCTTCTGCTGTGGCCTCATCACGCACAAAGCGGAAGGAACGCTGACACGACAGCAACACCTCCACCGGCCCCAGGCAGCGCTGACAGATCTGCACCAGGCTGGCCTGAGCCTCCAGGTGCAGCCACACCTGATCGGCGCCACCGGTCACGGGCCGCGATTCACCTTGCGCCAACCAACGAACCTCGTGCTCGTCAATATGCGCCGTCACGGCCTCTTCAGCCAAGCGCGCAAAAGACAGCAAAGGCGCCTGCCCAGACAGGGTGTCGCCAGCCTGCGCCAACGCCTTCAGGTCGAGGCGCTCCATGAAATACTCTTTCTTCATGCGCGCAGTGTAAGAGAATCCCCGGCATGACCCCAAGCGCACCCACCCACCCCAGCCCATCGCGCACACTGGTGCTGGGCTCCACCTCCCGCTATCGCAAAGAGTTGCTGAGTCGACTCGGCCTGCCCTTTGAAGTGGCCTCCCCCGAAGTGGACGAGACGCCGCAGGCCTGCGAAGCCCCGGCCGAACTGGCCAAACGCCTGGCCCTCGCCAAAGCCCACGCCGTGGCCAGGCAGTTCCCCTCGGCCGTTGTCATCGGCTCCGATCAGGTGGCCGACCTCCATGGCGAACCCCTGGGCAAGCCTGGCAACCACGAGCGTGCCGTGGCCCAGTTGCGGCGCATGCGAGGCCAGACTGTTGTGTTCCAGACGGCGGTGGCCGTGGTCTGCCAGGCCACCGGTTTTGCCCAAAGCGATCTGTCCGCGGTGCGGGTGCAGTTTCGCCAACTCAGTGACGCTGAAATCGAAACCTACCTGCAGCGCGAGAAACCCTATGACTGCGCAGGCAGCGCCAAAAGCGAAGGACTGGGCATTGCCCTGCTCTCCTCGATCGAGAACGATGACCCCACCGCCCTGATCGGCCTGCCGCTGATCCGCACCTGCCGACTGATCCAGGCCGCCGGCATCGAGGTACTGACATGAGCAACACCCATTCAAGCCCTGCAGGCCGCCTGTTCCTGGTTCCAGCGCCGCTGGATTTCGGCTGCAACCAGCAAGCGCCGGTGACCGATGTGATCCCAAGCAAGACCCTCCTCACGGCCGCCGGATTGCGTCATTGGGTGTGCGAGAACGCCAAAAGCACGCGCGCCTACCTCAAGCGCATTGGCGAACACCACCCCTTGGCAGCGCCCATTCAAGAGCAATCCCTGCAAGAACTGCCGCGTACCGTGCACAAAAAAGGGGACCACCAAGCCGGCCAGTTTGACGCCCGCCCCCTGCTGGCGCCAGCCCTGGCGGGTCACGACATGGGGCTGATCAGCGAAGCGGGCATGCCCGCTGTGGCAGACCCAGGCTCGTCGGTGGTGCGCGCCGCCCACGACCTGGGCATTGAGGTGGTGGCACTGACAGGCCCGATCTCTCTGCTGTTGACCCTGGCCGCCAGCGGGCTGAACGGACAGAACTTCGCCTTTGTGGGCTACCTGCCCCAAGACAACGGAGAACGCAACCAGCGCCTGCGAGAACTCGAATCACTGGCACTCAAGACCGGACAGACCCAATTGTTCATTGAAACGCCCTACCGCAATCAAGCCCTGTGGCAGGGCCTGCTGCAGAGCCTGCAACCCAATACCCGCCTGGCCATCAGTTACGGCCTGACCCTGGACCAGGGGAAAAACCGCAGCAAGCTGGTGAAGGATTGGCGCCAACAGGCCCATCAAGACCCGAAGGCCTCCGGAAAAACCAAGGACTTCCCACCCAATGACCTGCCGGCGGTCTTCGGCATCGGGCGCTGAACGCCCCGTGCAAGCACCCTGTGCTCTCAAACCTCAGCGCAAGGCAGGTACAGAGCGCAGGGCACGCACGGCACCCTCTCCAAAAGCCGCACCAAAGCGCTTGGCCAGGCGTTCGGCCACGTTGTCACGGCGGGTGTAATCCACCAGATCTTCGGCCTTGACCACCTCACGGGCCACGTAGTCGAGGTTGCCAAGCTGATCGGCCAGCCCCATCTCAACGGCCTGCTCACCGGTCCAGAACAAGCCACTGAACATCTCCGGTGTTTCTTTCAGGCGCTTGCCGCGCCCATCCTTCACCGCCTTGATGAACTGCTGGTGAATCTGGTCGAGCATGGCCTGGGCGAACACACGCTGGCGCTCGGTCTGGGGGCTGAATGGGTCCAGAAAGCCCTTGTTCTCGCCGGCCGTCATGAGGCGCCGCTCCACGCCCAGCTTGTCCATCAGCCCCGTGAAGCCGAAACCATCCATGAGCACACCGATGCTGCCCACGATGCTGGCCTTGTCGACAAAGATCTGATCTGCCGCCGCAGCGATGTAATAAGCGGCCGAAGCACAGGACTCCTCCACCACCACATACACCGGCTTGGAATGCTTGGCCTTCAGCCGCCGGATCTCGTCATTGATGATGCCGGCCTGAACTGGGCTGCCACCGGGTGAGTTGATCAGCAACACGACCGCCTGAGCGCCGTCGTCCTCAAAGGCGCTGCGCATGGCGGCCACCACAAACTCGGCACTGGCGTCAGCCCCTGCGGCAATCTCGCCTTTGATTTCAACCACGGCCGTGTGGGGAGAGCTTTTGTCGGTCACTGGGGCGGCCCGACTGAACAACATCCAGGCACTGACCGACAGCAGCAGCAGCCAGGCCAGCCGGATGATATTGCGCCAGCGCCGCGCCGCCTGCTGCTCACGCAGCGAAGCAAAGGCCAGCTTTTCAAGGGTTTCACGCTCCCAACCGGACGGCAGGGGCGAAGCCGTTGCAGAGGAAGCAGGTGCCGCAGCAGACACCGTCGGCGCAACAGGCTCAGGAGCCGGCGTCAACACGGGCTCATCGGTGGGTTCGGGCGTGCGGGGATCCGTCATCTCAGAATTCAACAGGGTGCAGGTTATAGGCAGTATGCCAGTGCACCACGCCATCCCTTTCCGACAGTTCGATGCGGATCAAGCCGCTTCGGCAGGGGCCGCCTCGGCACTGCCCCGTGTCGGGCGCATAGACCGCACCATGTGTGGCACAGAGCAGCCACCGGCCCGAATCATCAAAAAAACGATTCGGCTGGTAGTCCATTTCCATGGCCACATGGGTGCAGCGGTTCAGGTAGGCGTGGGCACGACCCTCATAGCGTATGGCAAAGGCACGGCAGGTCTGCCCGGCATAGGCCACATCAAAGGGTACTCCGTCCCCGCCGTCGATCAGATCGTTGCTGTTACACAACGGAATCATCACTTCCATCACCCCTCCCTGACCCCACCAGCACTGGCGTGGCCTTCAAGTTCAAGCGTTATTGAGCAGCCACTGGTGCAGATCAGCCACCGAATGCGCCACATGGCGCGGTCGCAGGACCTCAAACGCATCAGGCTCATGGGCACCATAACTCACCCCCACGCTGGCACAGCCGGCGTTCAGCGCCATCTGCAGATCATGCGTGGTATCGCCAATCATCAAGGTTCGTTCGGGCGCCACGTCAAACTCGGCCATCAACTCGTGCAGCATGCGAGGGTCGGGCTTGCCTGCCGTCTCATCGGCCGTGCGCGACCCATCAAACACCCCGCGCAAGGCCACAGAATGCAGCGCCTCATTCAGGCCCCGCCGGCTCTTGCCCGTGGCCACCGTGATGAGGTGCTGGCGTTCGCGCAGGGCGGCCAGCAGCGGCAACACCCCGTCGAACAACGCAATGTCGTCCTGATGCTTTAAATAGTGAAAGCGGTAACGATTCCCGAGCTCGGCGTACTTCTCAGGCGGAACATCGGGTGCCGCATGGGCCAAGGCCTGCATCAAGGCCATCCCGATCACATACGAGGCCGCCTCGTCGCTGGGACGCGCGCCCCCCACGTCCACCACGGCCGCCTGGATGCAGCGCACGATGATCTGGGTGGAGTCAAACAGGGTGCCGTCCCAATCGAAGGCAATCAGATCGAACTGGCGGGGTCGGCTGGAGGCGGTCATGGGCGGGGTTGGGCGTCAATGAAAGATTGCAATTCGGGTGGCAGGGGCAATTCCAACTGAATGGCCTCGCCGCTGGCAGGGTGCTTGAACTGTAACCGCCATGCGTGCAGAAACATGCGCTTGAGGCCATGCCTGACCAGGCGCTTGTTCAGTTCGAAATCGCCATATTTGTCATCACCCGCAATCGCGTGCCCACTGCTCGCCAGGTGCACCCGGATCTGGTGGGTGCGCCCGGTCTTGATCGTCACCTCCAGCAGCGAGAACGCAGGAAGCCCCGCCCACTGAACTGGTGGCAAAGCCGAACGCACGCGGACCAGGGTGACGGCGCGCATGGCGTCCGGATGATCCTTGTCGACCACCTTCACACGCCGCTCGCCGTCCGGGAGCAGGTATTTGTGCAAAGCCGAATCGATCACCTTCTTGTTGGCCGGCCAGGCCCCGATGGCCAGCGCCAGGTAGGTCTTGCCGGTCTCGCGGTCGCGGAACTGGTCTTGCAGATGCGTCAGCGCCGAGCGCTTCTTGGCCAGCAGCAAGATGCCCGAGGTCTCTCGATCCAGCCGGTGCACCAGTTCCAGAAAGCGCGCCTGGGGTCGTGCCTGGCGCAACTGCTCGATCACACCAAAACTCACGCCACTGCCGCCGTGCACGGCCACCCCGGCCGGCTTGGCAATGGCCAGCACATGATCATCTTCAAAAAGAATCGGAAATTCACGGGCTGGTGCCGGGGTTTCCGCCTTCTCAACGGCACGATCAGACAGACGGACGGGCGGCACACGGACGGAATCGCCGGCCTGCACCCGGGTATCGGCGGCCACCCGCCCCTTGTTGATGCGCACTTCACCACTGCGAATGATGCGGTAGACATGCGTTTTAGGCACCCCTTTGAGGTGCCGGATCAGAAAGTTGTCGAGGCGCTGGCCGGCGGATTCTTCGTCCACCAGCAAGAGGCTGGCCGCAGCGGCGGCGGGCTTGATTTGAGGGCCGACTTTGCCCTCTATAATGTGTTTCACTAGCGCTTTGCTGTAACTGGTTGATTCGTCTGGAGTTTAGTCCAGTCCCACCTCCGCAGCGCTGGCAAGGTCGATGCCGACTGACTTGTGAACTGTAGATCACGCACCAGAGTTCGTGATGACAGTGTCCCAAAGCCAGATGGGCCGGCACTTTGAAACACCGATACGGAATACCCATGCCTGAGAGCCCGCTGAAATTGCCGGGGTCTCGGGCGGATCAAAGCGAGACAACCTGTGCTGATGGCGCTGATTCAGACCTGCTTGCGGTGGCTTATGCCACCGTCAAATGGCATGCAATCGCCCATGGTGCCCGCCTACCGGTCACCTGACGCCGCACCCTTTGCGGCCACACAGCCCCTACACTCACTCGCCCCCATCCACGCGCCCCCGCCCGATACCTGAGCCACCAGCTCAGGCGTCTGTGCACCCACGGCAATTCCCTTCGTTTCAAAGCGTCTGTTCCGGCATCGTTGGCTCATTTCGGGCCTGTTGAAGATTTGACGATTGCATGGACCTACAGGGTCCAGGAAGGACACGCATCATGAAGCGGATGCTGATCAACGCCACCCAGGCAGAAGAACGCCGTTTGGCCATCGTGGACGGGCAGAAACTGCTCGACTACGAAATCGAAATCGAAGGGCGCGAGCAGCGCAAGGGCAACATCTACAAGGCCGTCGTCACCCGCGTCGAGCCCAGCCTCGAAGCCTGTTTTGTCGACTACGGCGAAGACCGCCACGGCTTTCTGCCCTTCAAGGAAATCTCGCGCCAGTACTTTGCCCCGGGCGTGTCGCCCAGCCAGGCGCGTATCAACGACGTGATCCGTGAAGGCCAGGAACTGCTGGTCCAGGTCGAAAAAGAAGAACGCGGCAACAAGGGCGCGGCCCTGACCACCTTCGTGAGCCTGGCCGGCCGCTACGTGGTGCTGATGCCCAACAACCCCCGCGGTGGCGGTGTCTCGCGCCGCATCGAAGGCGAAGACCGGGCCGAGCTCAAAGAAGCCATGGACCAGTTGGACTACCCCAACGGCATGTCCATCATTGCCCGCACGGCCGGCATCGGCCGCAGCGCCCCTGAACTGCAGTGGGACCTGAACTACCTGCTCAAGCTCTGGACCGCCATCGACGGCGCGGCCAAGGGCGGCAAGGGCGCCTACCTGATCTACCAGGAATCCAGCCTGGTCATCCGAGCCATTCGTGACTACTTCAACCACGACATCGGCGACATCCTGATCGACACCGACGACATCTACGAACAAGCGCACCAGTTCATGGCGCATGTCATGCCTGAGCATGCCGCCCGCGTGAAGCGCTACCGCGACGATGCCCCGCTGTTCAGCCGCTTCCAGATCGAACACCAGATCGAATCGGCCTATGCCCGCACGGTGACCCTGCCCTCGGGCGGCGCCATCGTGATCGACCACACCGAAGCCCTGGTGTCGGTGGACGTCAACTCGGCCCGCGCCATCAAGGGCGGCGACATCGAAGAAACCGCCACCCGCACCAACCTGGAAGCCGCTGACGAAGTGGCCCGCCAGATGCGCCTGCGCGACCTGGGTGGCCTGATCGTGATCGACTTCATCGACATGGAAGAGTCGAAGAACCGCCGCGAAGTGGAAAACCGCCTGCGCGACGCGCTGCGGCAGGACCGCGCCCGCGTGCAGTTCGGCACCATCAGCAAGTTCGGCCTGATGGAAATGAGCCGCCAGCGCCTGAAGCCGGCGCTGTCGGAGGGTTCGTCCATCCCCTGCCCGCGCTGCGGTGGCTCGGGCCACATCCGCGACACCGAAAGCTCGGCGCTGCAGATCCTGCGCATCATCCAGGAAGAGTCCATGAAGGACAACACCGCGGCCGTGCACGTGCAAGTGCCGGTCGAGGTGGCCTCGTTCCTGCTCAACGAAAAGCGCACCGAGATCGCCAAGATCGAGGTCAAGCAGCGCCTGAGCGTGATGCTGGTGCCCAACAAGGCGCTGGAAACCCCGCACTACAAGCTGGAACGCCTCAAGCACGACGACCCGCGCCTGGACCACATGGAAGCCAGCTACAAGATGGCCGAAGTGATCGAGGACCCGACCACCGTCACCCGCCGCTCGCAAGAGCCCACCAACAAGCAAACCCCGGTGATCAAGGGCGTGCTGCCGGACGCCCCGGCGCCCCAGGCCCTGCCCAAGCCCGAAGGTGCGCCCTCGGCCGCCCGTGGCCGCCAAGCCGACAAGGCCGCTCCGGCCGCACCGGCTGCCGCGCCCGCCCCGGCTGCGCCCGCAGACACCGGCTTCTTCGGCTGGCTCAAGGGCCTGTTCGGCGTGAAGCCAGTGGCGGCACCCGCTCCGGCGCCTGTGGCTGCCGAGGCCAAGAAGGACGAAAAGCGTGAAGGCCGCAACGGCGAACGCGGCGAGTCGCGCAACGGCGAAGGCCGTGGTGGCCGCCGCGGTGAACGTGGCGAAGGCCGCAACGGTGAGCGCACGGAACGTGGCGAAGGCCGTGGCCCGCGCCGCAACGGCGAGCGTGGCGAAGGCCGCAACGGTGAACGCGGTGAGCCGCGTGCCCCGCGTGACGGTGAAGCCCGCGCCCCGCGCTCCGAACGCCCCGAGGGTGAGGCTCCGCGCCGCGAAGGCCGCCCGGACCGCGCCCCCCGTGAGCGCCGCCCCGAGAACCAGGGTGCCAATGGCGCCCCGGCCGAACTGCGCAGCCAAGGTCTGAGCGAAGGTGCCCCGGAAGCCGCCGTGGCCAACCTGGCCCTGGACGAAGCTGGTAATCCGGTGAACACCGAAGCCCGCGCCGAGCGCCCACGCCGTGAGCGTGGCGAACGCGGTGAGCGTGGCGAGCGCCGTGAACGTGGCCCACGTCAAGACCGCGCCCCGCGCGCCGAAGGCCAGGGCGATGTGCCCCAGCCCCTGGAAGGCCAAAACGCCGTCAACACATCGGCAGATGCCCAGGCTGAAGGCCAGGCGTTCAGCACCCCGGTGGAAGGTGGCGGCGAAGAACGCCGTGAACGCCGTTCGCGTGACCGCTATGGCCGCGACCGTCGTGAACGCCAAGGTGAGCGCGCGCCGCGTGACGGCCAGGCCAACCCGGAAGGCCGTGAAGGCCAGGAGCAGGCCGAGTTCGAACCCCGCGCCAGCTACTTCAGCAACGTGACACCGGCCGAACCCACCGCAGCGCCCGCCGAAGCCTTTGTGGCCCCGGTCGAAGCTGCTGCGCCAGCGCCAGCACCGACCCAAGCCGAAGTCGTGGCCCCGGTGATCGCCGAGATCGCGCCCCCGGCAGCCGCTCCAGCGCCTGTCGCCGCGCCTGTCCCCAGCCCGGTGGAAGCCGGCCTGCCCAAGGTGCAAGCCTTTGAGCTGCCGATCCCCACGCTGCAGGAACTGGCACAAAGCGCCGGCCTGGAGTGGGTCAACTCGGACGCTGACAAGGTGGCCACCGTGCAGGCGGCCATCGCCGCCGAGCCCAAGCCCGTGCACGTGCCGCGCGAACGCCCCCCGTTGGTGGTGCTCGACGAAGGCCCGCTGATCCTGGTGGAAACCCGCCGCGACCTGAGCGAGCTCAAGCTGCCCTTTGAACAGCAAGCCTGAGCCCCGGCCGGCCTGAACCGGCCGCCGATCTGATCAAGCCCGGCCCCTCTTGGGGGTGCCGGGCTTTTTCTTGGGCCTTGGCGCAATCCAGGGTGCCCTGCCGGGTCTCCGGCTTGTGGGCACAATCGGACGCTGCCAAGGCAAGCGGGTGGCGCCTTCAGTTGCCCGATGCCCCACTGCCTTACTCGCTTCGACACCCACGCCATGCTGTTCCTGATCTCTCCAGCCAAGTCCCTTGACTACGACACCCCTGTGCCGGCCGGGCTGCCGCACACCCTGCCCCAGTTCCTGCCCCAGTCCCGGCAATTGATCGACGTGCTGCGCCAGAAGACGCCAGCCGACATCGCCAGCCTGATGAGCCTCAGTGACAAGCTGGCCAGCCTCAACGTGGCCCGTTACGAGGCCTGGTCGGATCAGTTCACCGCCGACAACTCGCGCCAGGCCGTGCTGGCCTTCAACGGCGATGTGTACGACGGCCTGCAGGCTCGCAGCCTGTCGGCTGCCGACCTGCAATGGGCCCAACAGCACCTGGCCATCCTGAGCGGCCTCTACGGAGTGCTGCGTCCTCTCGACCAACTGCAGCCCTACCGGCTTGAGATGGGCACCCGCCTGGCCAACCCGGGCGGCAAAGACCTGTACCAGTTCTGGGGCCCCCAGATTGCCGAACACCTGAACCAGCGCCTGCAGGCCGACGCCTCGCCGGTGGTCGTCAACCTTGCCTCGCAGGAGTACTTCAAGGCCGTGCAGCAAAAAGTGCTCAAGGCCCGGGTGATCGAATGCGTGTTCGAAGACTGGAAAGGCGGCGTCTACAAGATCATCAGCTTCCATGCCAAGCGCGCTCGGGGCCTGATGGCGCGCTACGCCATCACCCACCGGATTCAACTGCCCAGCCAGCTCGAAGGCTTTGACCTCGATGGCTATGCCTTCCAGGCCGCGGCCTCGGAGGTTGACCGCCTTGTCTTCCGGCGGCGCCTGAGCTGACAGGTCTGGCGCCGGTCCGCCCGGACAGCCTGAACGGCCTTTGCGCCAGCCGGGGCCCCAAGTCCGCCTGCATGACCGTCGGGTCGACCTAGAGTGCCTTTCGTTTTTGAAAGGCACCCTCATGTTCACCCTAGACCCCCTCCAGGCCACACACCCAAACGCACACCCAAACGCACACCAAAGCGCCTACCAGACTGCGCTCCAGACCGCACTTCGCACCATCGGCCTGACCCTGGCCCTGAGCTGGGCCTGCACGACCCAGGCCGAAGAGCCAGGCCACGCCCACTGGGCCTACCGTGGCCCCCACAACGCCGCCCACTGGGCCGAGATCGAACCCGACTTCAAGGGCTGCAAAACCGGCCATCAACAATCCCCCATCGACATCCGCCACGCCATCCAGGCCGACCTGCCCCCGCTGGCATGGGACTACCTTGCCAGCCCCGCCACGGTGATCAACAACGGCCACACCGTCCAGGTCAACCTGAGCCAGGCCGGCGCCCTGCTGCTGGATGGCCAACGCTTTGAGCTGCAGCAGTTTCACTTCCACACGCCCAGCGAAGAGCGGGTCAACGGCCGTACCCACCCTCTGGAGGCCCATCTGGTGCACCGCAATGCCGAGGGCGAACTGGCTGTGCTGGCGGTCTTCATTGACCAAGGGCCTGCCAATGCCGCCCTGCAGACCGTGTTCGAGCATCTGCCCCCCAAAGCGGGTGAGGTCCAGCCGCTGGCCAGCCCCGTGCAAGTCAGCGACTGGCTGCCCACGTCCCGGCGCTACTACCGCTACCGGGGCTCGCTGACCACCCCACCTTGCAGCGAAGGCGTGCGCTGGCAGGTGCTGCAGCAGCCCATCACCGCTTCGGCTCAGCAAATTCGGGCCTTTCAGCGCCTGTACCCGTTCAACGCCCGCCCAGTTCAGCCCCTGCACGGTCGCAAGGTCGAAGCCAACTAGGGCCCTGGGGCCTTGTCAATCGGCTTCGGCTTGACGGCGCTCAGGCTGGCTTGGCGTTAGCATTGGCGCCTCATCCAGCCCTCGCCGACTCCCGATGACACTCACCTCCAGCAGCACCACCACGCAAACCATCACCCCTGCCCTGCGCCAGTGGATCGTGGAACAGGCCGAAGCCGGCCATGACGCGCCCAGCGTGCTCAAGGCCATGCTGGCATCGGGCTGGTCTGAAGAGGTGGCCATCGAGGCGATGGAGGCCACCCTCAGCGACCACCTGGAAGCCCAGGCCCTACAACAAGGCCTGCCAGCGCGCAGCCCGGTGCCCGAACCCGCACTGGCCGATGCCCCCTTGCGCGTGGATGCCGGCGACCGGCCGGTGCCGGTGCTGCTGGCCATGGTCCAGCCCCGCATCGTGGTGTTCGGTCAATTCCTGTCGGACGAGGAATGCGAGGCCCTGATCGCCGCCGCCAGCCCACGCCTGGCACGCTCACGCACCGTGGCCACCCAGACCGGGGGCGAAGAAGTCAGCGTCGACCGCACCAGTGATGGCATGTTCTTTTCGCGCGGCGAAAGTGCGCTGATCCAGCGCATCGAACAACGCATCGCACGGCTGCTGAACTGGCCCCTCGAAAATGGCGAAGGCCTGCAGGTGCTGCGCTACCGGCCCGGCGCCGAATACAAGCCCCATTACGATTACTTCGACCCACACGAGCCAGGCACCCCAACCATCCTGCAACGCGGTGGCCAGCGCGTGGGCACCCTGGTCATGTACCTGAACGAGCCCGAACAAGGCGGGGGCACCACCTTCCCCGACGTTCACCTCGAAGTGGCCCCGCAGCGTGGCAATGCGGTGTTCTTCAGCTACGAGCGCCCCCACCCCAGCACCCGCACCCTGCATGGCGGCGCGCCGGTGATCGCCGGCGAGAAATGGATCGCCACCAAGTGGCTGCGCGAACGCGAATTCAACTGAACCTCATGAACAACACCCCCGAACAATCCCAGCTCGGCAAGGCCTCGGCCTACGTCGACCAATACCAACCCGGTCTGCTGTTCCCCATCCCACGCCTCGGCAAGCGCGAGGAGATCGGCATCAGCGGCCACCCACCGTTCTTCGGGGCCGACCTGTGGACGGCCTTCGAGCTGTCCTGGCTCAACCTGCGCGGCAAGCCACAGGTGGCGATCGCCCATGTCACCGTGCCCTGCGAAAGCCCCAACATCATCGAGAGCAAGTCGTTCAAGCTGTACCTCAACAGCTTCAACAACACCCGTTTCGCTGACGCCGCCGAGGTGCAGGCCCGGCTTCGGGCCGACCTCAGTGAGGCCGCCTGGCGAGGGGCCCCCCACCCCGGCAGCGTGGGCGTGAAATTGCTGGCCCCAGAGGCCTTTGACCGTGAACCGGTGCACGAACTCGACGGCCTGAACCTGGACCGACTGGACATCGAATGCCAGCACTACACACCGGCCCCGGAGCTGCTGAGCGCCCAGGTGGGCGAAGCCCCCGTCACCGAGACCCTGACCAGCCACCTGCTCAAAAGCAATTGCCTGGTCACCGGCCAGCCCGACTGGGGCAGCGTGCAGATCCGCTACAGCGGCGCCCAGATCGACCAGGCTGGGCTGCTGGCCTACCTGGTGAGCTTCCGCAACCACAACGAGTTCCATGAACAATGCGTGGAGCGCATCTTCATGGACCTCTGGCGCCGCTGCCAACCGATCAAGCTGTCGGTGTATGCGCGCTACACACGGCGCGGGGGCCTGGACATCAACCCCTTCCGCACCAGCCACCCCCAGGCGCTGCCTGCCAACACCCGCACGGCCCGCCAGTGAGGTAGGCGGTGGGCAGCGCCCGTCTCAATGGAGCCGGAACACGCTGACCGAACGCTGCAAAGAGCGCGCGCTCTGGCTCAGGGTCTGGGCCGCCGCGGCAGACTCTTCTACCAAGGCGGCATTCTGCTGCGTGGTCACATCGAGTTGGGTCACGGCCTCGTTGATCTGGGACAGACCGGTCGACTGCTCGCGGGCCGCCGCACTGATCTGAGCCACCAGGGTGCTGACCCGCGACACCGACGCCACCACCTCGTCGATGGTGTGGCCCACGCCCTGCACCTGACGGGCCCCGTCTCCCACCTGCTGGGCCGAGTTGCCGATCAGCTCCCGGATCTCCTTGGCGGCCGTGGCACTGCGCTGGGCCAGGGCCCGCACCTCGGAGGCCACCACCGCAAAGCCCCGACCCTGCTCGCCCGCCCGGGCCGCCTCGACCGCCGCATTGAGCGCCAGGATGTTGGTTTGAAACGCGATGCCCTCGATCACCGCGATGATCTCGCTCATCTTGGCCGACGAACGCTCGATGGTGCCGATGGCCTCGGCGGCCTCACGCATCGCAGCGCCCCCACGCTCTGCCAGAGCCAGACTTTGCTCGCTTTCATGCGACACCTTGCCCGAGGTGTCTGCCGTCTGACGCACGGTGCTGGAAATCTCCTCCATCGATGCCGCCGTCTCCTCCAGGCTGCTGGCCTGGGTTTCGGTGCGGCCGGACAGATCGTCGGCCCCCTGGGCAATCTCGCTCGCCGCCTGGGTGAAGCCGGCCACCTCAAAGCGCACATCGCCCACCACGGCCTTGAGGTTGACCTGGATCTGCTGCAGACGCTGCATCAACCCCCCCAATGGTTCAGGGTAATTGAGCGCCACCGAGGTAGAGAGATTGCAACCCGACAGATCCCCCGCAAAACGCACCGCCTCATCCAGGCTGCGGCTGACCCGGGCATGGAACCAGGCCACCACCCCAGCCCCCCCGAGCAGCAACACGGCCAGTCGGATCCCCAGTGCCATGTCGCTCGACACGCCGGTCACATCAGGCAAGACCACGCCACAGGCGATCAGAAACAACCACAGCCCCAGGGTGCTGGGCAAGTCCAGGCGGGTCAGGCGAATCAGGCGTGAACCCCAGTCGCGGTTGATCACCTTGCCACCACGCAGCATCACCGTGGTACGCCCCTGCTCTTCGTCACGCCGCAGCCGCTCGTAAAGGCGCTCGGCCTCCTGCACCTGTTCACGGCTGGGTTTGATGCGCACCGACATGTACCCGGTGGGCTTGCCGTTGGACATCACGGGCGTCACATTGGCCAACACCCAGTAGTGGTCACCGTTCTGGCGCCGGTTCTTCACCAGGCCTGTCCAGGGCCGACCACGGCCGATCGTGGCCCACATGTCCTTGAAGGCCGCCGCGGGCATGTCCGGGTGGCGGATCAGGTTGTGGGGCTGCCCGATCAGCTCGTCGTAAGTGAAGCCGCTGACCTGCACAAAGGCCGGGTTGCAGTGGGTGATGACGCCACGGGTGTCGGTGGTGGACACCAGCAGTTGATCGTCATCGAACACGTACTCGTGCTGCGAGACCGGCAAATTGACGCGCATGTGAACCCCCATCCAGTAACAACTACAAAAGTAGCACCGACAGGATTGGCGCTCATCAGCCTCAACGGGGCTGTGCCGCACACGCTGCAGCAGAACGCCAACCTCCCCTGAGCCCGACGCATCGTTGGCGACTGGGCTCTTTTTTTGTAATAAATGACTGTAGCGCTTACGACTCGTCAGCGGTTGATTCGGGGCAAGAAAAACAACATGCAACGTCCGTCAGTCGAACACCCCCAATCGTCAACCCAGAGATTTGAAAGGTGTCAGTGCCGACAGCGATGGGAAGGCCCCTGCGCGCTTTTGCTTCATGGCCAGCACGGCCTCGCGCACATGAGCATTGCTCCAGATGGCGCCCTGCAGCCAGCCCATCTGGCGCAGCGAATCCTCCACCGAATGGTCGCGGGCATAGTGGATGGCTTGCTTGGTGCCCCAGATGGCCACGGGGGGCTTGGCCGCGATCTCACGCGCACACTGCAGGGCCGCGGCCAGCGTGGCTTCGGCGTTGTCGAACACCTCGTTCACCAAGCCATGCGCCAGGGCCCGATCGGCGGGCAAGCGGCGGCCGGTATAGGCCAGCTCCTTGACCAGGGCCTGCGGCAACAGTTTGGGCAGGCGCTGCAGCGTGCCCACGTCCGCCACCATGCCGATGTTGATTTCCTGCACACAGAAGAAGGCATCGGCGCTGGCATAGCGGATGCAGCAGGCCGTCACCATGTCCACCGCACCGCCAATGCAGCCGCCCTGGATGGCCACGATCACCGGCATGCGCAAGGTCTCCAGACGGGTGAAGGTGGCCTGCATGTCGGTCAGCAGGTCAAACACAGCCGCCCGCCCCTCGGGACTCTGGTCGTCCATGCTGATGGCACCGGCAAAAGTGTCCAAAGACATGCCTGCGCTGAAATGCTTGCCCGTGCTCGAGATCACCAAGGCACGCGCCTGGCCCTCGCGGTTCAACTGGTCCAGCACCTCATCAAGCTCACGCCAGAAGGTGGGGTGCATGGTGTTCAAGGCCTCGGGCTGGTTCAGCACCAGGTGGGCGATGTGGTCGGACTGGGTCAGAGAAAAGCACTTCATGAGGTCTCCGTCTTGTGGGGGTGGGGGGGGCCGCAAACCGCTCGCGACCAAACGTTTCAATTTAACGTGCGCTCCAGCCCAGCCACTGGCAAACGGGCGACACCGCAACACTGAACACGTCAGAACAAGGGCTCAGTGAGCAAGTCCAGGCTGCGTTGCCCACCCGCATCAGCCCCCCCTGTCTCAGGGGGCAGCGGCTGGCCATCCGGCCCCAGGCGCTGCAAGCTGCCGACCCGCACGCCCAGCAGCCGAAAACGCCGCGTCAGATCCACCCGCTTCAGGCATTGGCCAGCAGCCCGTCGGATCAGAGCCGCATCCGAGGTCGGCTGCAACAAGGTCTGGTCGCGCGTCACGCTCTTGAAGTCGTCGTAGCGCAACTTCACGCCGATGGTGCGCCCCACATAGCCCTTGCGTTGCAGGTCGGCCGCCACGCGCTCGCACAGGTGGGTGAACACCGCACCCAATTCCACCTTGTCGTGCACCGCATGCAGATCACGCTCGAACGTGGTTTCACGGCTCACCGACACGGGCTCGCTCTCGGTCACCACCGGGCGCTCATCGTGGCCCCAGGCGGCATCGTGCAACCAGGCCCCGTAGCTGCGACCGAAATGGGCCACCAGCCAGACGCGGTCGCGGGCCGCCAGATCGCCCAAGGTGTGGATGCCATGCGCCGCCAGACGGGCCTCAGCCTTGGGACCAATGCCGTTCAACTTGCGGCAGGCCAGCGGCCAGATCACCGTTTGCAGATCGGCCTCCTGCACCACCGAAATGCCGTTGGGCTTGTTGAACTCGCTGGCCATCTTGGCCATCAGCTTGTTGGGCGCCACCCCCACCGAACAGGTCAGGCCGGTCACGTCAAAAATGCGCTTCTGGATCAGGCGGGCCAGCACCCGCCCGCCCTCGCGCTGGCCACCGGGTACCTCGGTGAAATCGATGTACACCTCGTCCACCCCGCGGTCCTCCATCACCGGCGCGATCTCCGTCACCACCTGCTTGAACTGGCGCGAGTACTTGCGGTATTCGTCAAAATCCACTGGCAGCAGGATGGCCTGCGGGCACAAGCGGGCCGCCTTCATCAGCCCCATGGCCGAGCCAACCCCGAACTGGCGCGCCGCGTAGGTGGCGGTGGTGATCACGCCCCGCCCGGTGTAGCCCGACAGGCGGGCAAATGCTTCGAGCGGCAAGGCGGCGCCTGCCGCCAGCACCGCGTCCTCCTGGCGGCGCCCGCCGCCAATCACCACCGGGAGCCCCTTGAGCTGCGGATAGCGCAGCAACTCGACCGACGCATAAAACGCATCCATGTCCAGGTGCGCGATGCGGCGCAAATGAGGGGGCGTGATGGCCGGCTGGTTCATGGCAGCCAAGCATAGCGCCCCAGACATCCCTCCAAACCAACCGCAGGACGGCCACCCCGCCAAGGCGGTCAGAGATGCCGCAGCCAGGCCCGATAAGGAGCCGGCAAACCTGAGATGCTTGCGCACCATGCTCACGCCAGACAACTTTCTGCTGACCCGATCCGAGACGGTTGACTCGGTGGTCTACGCCAGCCGTGCCTGCTTCGAAGGCACCCCCCTGGCCCAGGTCCGGCACATCGGTGCCTCGGCCGCCACACGCAACACGGCCATGGGGGTGGCCTCCACCCTGCTCTATCAGAGCGGCTGGTTCGTGCACTGGCTGGAAGGCCCGGGTTCGGCCATCGACCAGGTACTGACCCGCATCGCCCGCGATGCCCGTCACCGCCACATGCGCCTGCTGCACCGCGAACCCGCCCAACGTCGGCTGCTGGTGCCCTGGTCCAGCGCTGTCATGGAAAGCCCGGAAACCCCCGACAGCCTGGGCCGCCGCATCGACCAGTTCCGCCATGCCCGGCGCGAGCGGCTGGCGCTGGCGCCAAGCCAGCTGCTGCGCCTTCTGTCCACCCCCCTGGCCGGCACCGGTGGCAACCCTTTCCTGCCACCGCAGCCCATCCAGCGCCTGATGGTCTGTGCCCGGCAAAGCGAGCGCGCCACCAGCCTGGTGCACTGGCTGGCCAAAAAACACCGGCGCAAGGTCGGCCACGGCCGCTTCAACGGCGGGGCCGCCCCCACCCTGTCGATCCACTATGTCGATTTCGGACAGCAGGGTCAGCCCCGGCGCGTGGTCAGCCTGCCGCCATCCGGCTTGAGACTCGGGATCGTGCAGGCCTTGCTGGCCGACTACGGCCACTTGCTGTGTTTGTTCGAGGGCGATGCGGAGCACGACCGCTGCTTGATGCAAGACGCCCTGCGTTGCCTCGCCCTGCTGGACCCGCAGCAGCGCCCCAGCCTGATCGGCCTGGGCCTGGCGCCCAGCCTGCAACACGAACTGATCGCCCTGGCCGCGCAAGCCGGGCTGAGCTTCCGCCCCCTCGACGGCCAAGCCCCAGGCGCCACCGACACCCCCTGGTCAGGGTTGTGGCCCGGCTTGCAGGGCCTGTTCAGGCAGGCGCCCCTCCTCAAACCCCAGGATGACGCGCCCAGCCCCCCTGGCCAAACTCAGTAAGTCCCCGGCAGCAGAATGCCCTTGTCCACGGTGTCGATCTGCGTGTGGCCGCAGAAGGCCATGGTCACATCCAGTTCCTTGTGGATGATTTGCAGGGCGCGGGTCACGCCGGCCTCGCCATAGGCACCCAGGCCATACAGAAAGCTGCGGCCGATCAGGGTGCCGCGGGCGCCCAGGGCACGGGCCTTGAGCACGTCCTGACCGCTGCGGATGCCGCCATCCATCCACACCTCGATGTCCTTGCCCACGGCCTCGGCGATGGCGGGCAGGGCCTTGATCGACGAAGGCGCGCCATCGAGCTGGCGCCCACCGTGGTTGGACACCACCAACGCATCGGCGCCGCTGTTGGCGGCCAGTCGCGCATCCTCGGCATCCATGATGCCCTTGAGAATCAGCTTGCCACCCCAGCGCTTCTTGATCCACTCCACATCGCCCCAGTTCAGGCAGGGGTCAAATTGCTCGGCTGTCCAGGACGACAGCGAAGACAGGTCACCCACCCCCTTGGCATGGCCCACGATGTTGCCGAACGAGCGGCGCGGCGTGCCCAGCATGCCCAGGCACCAGCGCGGCTTGGTGGCCAGGTTGATCAGGTTGCGGATCGTGGGCTTGGGCGGTGCCGACAGGCCGTTCTTGATGTCCTTGTGCCGCTGGCCCAGGATCTGCAGGTCCAGCGTGAGTTGCAGGGCCGAGCAGTTGGCGGCCTTGGCACGATCGATCAGGCGCTCGATGAAGTCACGGTCTTTCATCACATACAGCTGGAACCAGAACGGATGCCCCTGGGTGTGCTGAGCGATGTCCTCGATTGAGCAGATGCTCATGGTCGACAGCGTGAACGGGATGCCAAAGGCCTTGGCAGCCCGCGCGCCCAGGATCTCGCCGTCGGCGTGCTGCATGCCGGTCAGGCCGGTGGGGGCGATGGCCACGGGCATGGCCACGTCCTGGCCGATCATGGTGCTGCGGGTGCTGCGCCCAGCCATGTTGACGGCCACGCGCTGGCGCAGCTTGATGCCCTGGAAATCGCTTTCGTTAGAGCGGTAGGTGCCTTCGGTCCAGGCGCCCGAATCGGCGTAGTCGTAGAACATGCGCGGCACCCGCCGCTGGGCCACACGGCGCAAATCTTCGATGCAGGTGATTTTGGACAGATCGGTCACGAGGCGTTCTCCTTGGGATGCGAAATGGTAGCGATTCGGCCCGGCGGCGCACGTGAAGATTTTTGATCCGCACCTCAAATTCTCTCAAGCGGCCTCAGACCGGCGCTTGCTCCGTCGGGCGACAACGGGCCTGCAATTCCGCCCAGGACAGCTGCTGCTCGCCCCGGGCATCCCGCACCCCGATGCGCACCGGCCCCTGCAACTGGCGCAGGTCCTCCGCCAGGCTGGACAGCTCGGCCAAGGCCAACGCCCCCGCCGGGCTGTCCAGGGTCACCTGCAGCATCCAAGGCGCGGCCGCCTGCTCCAACACGCAGCGCCACTCGGCCGCCTTGGCGGGGGTGGGCAATGCTGCGGGGCGGATCACCAGCGCCAGCGGCCAGACGGCCGGGGCCTCACCGGAGGCCCCGGCCCCGGCGTTTGCCAGCCCCAGGGCCCAAGACCCGGTCGGACCGGCGTCGTGCTGCCCCAAGGCCGTCAGGGCCTCATGCAGTCGCTGGCCCGCCGCCTGCAGCCCTGCCGGCCAAGCCGCACCGCGGCGCGCAGCACCGGCGCACCAGCGCTGCAGCAACTCGGCCGGCTGCAGGCAGGCCAGCACCTGAGGCGCCTCCACCCAGTCGGCATGGCGCTGGGCCGGCCCCAGGCCCTGCAACTCGATCGGCACCGCCCCGGCCGGCTGCGGGCCCTGGCGCACCAGCCCCCAGGGCACGGCCTGCAAGGCCTCCGCCAGCCAGACCGGCCCGCTGCGCGCGAGTCTGGCACAGGCGGCAGGCGCCAGTTGCAGCAGATCGTGGCTGCGAGGCGGCCACCGATGATGATGGGGGCCCCAGACGGAAGTGGGGTTCGGCAGGGTCAACATGGGCGATCTCCGCATCAGGCCGTCATTGGCAGATGCGATGCTGACGCGCCGCCAGCGAAGGAGATGAGCGAAGCGAAATCAGATGTTCGCGCCGAAGCAGGCGACAAAGCGGGCTGCGGTGGCCGCCAAGCGGCGCCAGCCAAGCCAGGGGGCGCCCTGGGCCCGCCAAACAGCAAGCGCCTTGAGCCCCAAGCGCCCGCAAGCCTGCATGCAGGTCTTACAAACTTTATCGGGGTGGGTGAGGGCTGTCGCGCTTCAGGAGATGCTCTGTATAAGCCAGGAAGTCGCCCAGAGGGTGCTCGATGATGTTGAGCGTGATCGGCAACTGCAGCGCTTGATAGGCCTCACAAGCGCGTTGAAGGTTGAGGATGGCCGCATCCTGGCGCGTGAAATCGGCCCCGAAAGTGGCTGGGCCCTTCTCGTACTCCTGCCGAACCCGCGCCACACAGCGTTCGACGGTGGAGGCCTTGTTCAATAGCACGTCATCGGCCATGCAAACGCCCCTCACGCAATATGTCCTGGACATACCCGGCACGGGCCACATCCAGATCAAGCCTGTCGCTCAAGACAGCGGCCTCCCAGACGCCCACCAGGGGGTCAGCCACCCAAAGGCGCTGGCCCAGGGTCAGGATCTGGTACTGCAACACCGTGGAGGCGGCACGCATGTCCAGCAGATCGACATCGCAACCCACCTGGTCAGCCCCCTCACTGGCCAGGTGCCACAAGCCCGCCACATCGGCATAACCCGACACCAGAACGGCCAGGTCGAGATCGCTGTCCGGCCTGGCCTGCCCTGTGATGCGGCTGCCAAAGGCATCAACGGACAGCAGCCCAGGCAAGCGCCGCCTCAGCAAGGGCACAACCTGGGCGACAAGTTGGGCATGAAGTTCGGCCGACCTGGGTGAAAAAGCGACAAGCCCCGCACCAAGACGGCGCGGGAACCCTGCCATGCTAATAGCCGACCGGCGGCCCCACCTCAAGCGCGCTTGGCCACCAGGGTCAGGATGTCGTAGCTGGCCACCAGCTCGTCGTGCTGGTTGGTGACCTCCACATCCCAGGCCACCACGCCCTGGCCGACGCCGTTGGCGTCCTTCTTCTGGCGGTCGATCTTGCGCTTGGCGGTCAGGCGGGCACGGATGGTGTCGCCGATGCCCACCGGCTTGACGAAGCGCAGCGTGTCCAGCCCGTAGTTGGCCAGCACCGGGCCGGGGGCCGGCGAGACAAACAGGCCGGCCGCGGCCGACAGCACAAAGTAGCCATGGGCGATGCGCTTGCCGAAGGGGCTGTCCTTGGCGGCGATTTCATCGAAGTGCATGTAGAAGTAGTCGCCCGACAGGCCACCAAAGGCCACGATGTCGGCCTCGCCCACCGTGCGGCGATGCGTGAGCAGCGACTCGCCGATCTGCAGGTCTTCGAAATGGCGGCGGAAGGGGTGCACCTCGGTCTCGATGCGGCGGGCGCCGCGCACGTACTCGCCGGTGACTGCGGCCAGCATGCTGGGCGAGCCCTGCACCGCGGCGCGCTGCAGGTAATGCTTGACGGCGCGGATGCCGCCCAGCTCTTCACCGCCCCCGGCGCGGCCAGGGCCGCCGTGCTTGAGCATGGGCAGGGGCGAGCCATGGCCGGTGCTCTCGGCCGCGGCCTCGCGGTCCAGCACCAGCAGGCGGCCATGGTGGGCGGCGGCCACCGGGATCACGCGGGCGGCCGTGGCCGGGTCCTTGGTGACCAGCGAGCCCACCAGGCTGCCCTTGCCCCGGGCGGCCAATTGCAGAGCCTCGTCCAGGCCGTCGTAAGGCATCAGGGTGCTGACCGGGCCGAAGGCCTCGACATCGTGCACGGCATCGTGGCTCAGGGGCTGGCGGCTCAGCAGCAGCGTGGGCTGGAAGAACGCGCCCTGGGCCGTGCCCTCGCCCAACGGGGCGAAGTCGGCTGTACCGCCGCCATAGACCAGTTCGGCCCCTTGGCGCAGCAGGGCCACCCGTTCGGCCACGTCGGCCTGCTGGGCCTTGGAGGCCAGGGCGCCCATGCGCACGGCCTCCAGGGCGGGGTCCCCGACCACAGTCTTGGCCAGGCGGGCCTTCAGGCGCTCGGCCACCGCATCCAGGTGCTGGCGCGGCACGATGGCCCGGCGGATCGCAGTGCATTTCTGCCCGGCCTTGACGGTCATCTCGCGGGCCACTTCCTTGATGAACAGATCGAACTCTTCGTCATCGGGCGTGACATCGGGTGCCAGGATGCAGCAGTTCAGCGAGTCGGCTTCGGCATTGAAGGGGACGCTGTGGCGCACCAGGTTGGCGTTCACCCGCAGACGGGCCGCGGTATCGGCCGAGCCGGTGAAGGTGACGAAGTCCGGCCCTTCCAGGCGGTCCAGCAGGTCACCCGTGCCGCCGATCACCAGTTGCAGCGAGCCAGCCGGCAGGATGCCCGACTGGTCGATCAGGCGCACCACGGCCTCGGTCAGGTAGCTGGTGGCCGTGGCCGGCTTGCCGATGCAGGGCATGCCCGCCAGGAAGCTGGGGGCGAACTTTTCGAGCAAGCCCCAGATGGGAAAGTTGAAGGCATTGATGTGCACCGCCACGCCGCCGCGCGGCACCAGGATGTGGGTGCCTGCGAAGCTGCCTTTCTTGCCCAAGGGCAGGGCCGGGCCTTCGTGGATCAGGTTACCGCTGGGCAACTCGCCACTGCCCATCGAGGCGTAGGCAAACAGGGTGCCGGTACCGCCTTCGATGTCCACCCAGCTGTCGGCGCGGGTGGCGCCGGTGTGGGCCGAGATGGCGTAGAGCGATTCCTTGTGCTCGTTGAGGTACTTGGCCAGCGCCTTCAGGCGCGCGGCGCGCTCCTGGAAATCAAGCGCCATCAGGGCCGGCAGGCCGGTGCCGCGGGCAAAGTGCAGGGCCTCGCCAAAGTCCAGGGCCTCGGCATGGGTGTGGGCCACGGTGGCGCCGTTGACGGCGCTGTGCAGCGCTTGCGCCGCCTGTTGGCCGATCCAGCGGCCGCCGATGAAGCTTTGTAAGGTCATGATTGGATACTCCCGAAAAGTGAAAAGCTCAGCGCAGGCTCAGTGCTTGCCGCCCAGGCCCAGGTAGGTGTCGATGATCCGACGGTCGTGCAACAGGTCGGCCGCGGCGCCGCTCAAGGCCACGGCGCCCATTTCAAGCACGTAGGCGCGGTCGGCCACCTGCAGCGCGGCGCGGGCGTTCTGCTCGACCAACAACACCGACACGCCCAGATCGCGCAGCGATGACACCACTTGCAGCACCTCACGCACGATCAGCGGCGCCAGGCCCAGCGAGGGTTCGTCGAGCATCAGCAGACGCGGGCGGGCCATCAGGGCGCGGCCGATGGCCAGCATCTGGCGCTCACCGCCCGAGAGCGTGGCCGACAACTGGGCTCGCCGCTCTTTCAGGCGAGGGAAGATGGCGAACACCTCTTCCATGCGTTGCTTCTGGTCTTTCAGGCCCTTGCGCCAGCGCGAGAAGCCGCCCAGCAAGAGGTTGTCCTCGACCGACATCTCACCGAACAGTTCACGCTTTTCGGGCACCAGGGCCACGCCCCGCGCCACCATGGACTCGACGCTGAGGCGGTCGATGCGCTCGCCCGCCAGCGTCAGCACGCCTTGCGACGGCAGCAGGCCCATGGCCGCCGACAGCAGCGTGGTCTTGCCCGCGCCGTTGGGGCCGATCACGGTGACGATCTCGCCCTCGCCCACCGTCAGGTGAACCTGATGCACGGCCTCGACCTGGCCATACGAGACGCTGAACTGCTGCAAGTCGAGCAGCGTGGGTTTCACGGTCGCGCTGCTCACAGGCCACCTCCATTGAGTTCGCCGCCGAGGTAGGCCTCGAGCACGCGGGGGTTGGCCTGCACTTCGGCGGGCGTGCCTTCGGCGATCACTTCACCGAACTCCAGCACGGTGATGCGGTCGGCCAGGTTCATCACGAACTCCATGTCGTGCTCCACTACCAGAATGCCCAGGCCTTCGGAGCGCAGTTGGTCCAGCAAGGTGGCCAGGGCCTGCTTCTCAAGGTGGCGCAGGCCGGCGGCGGGCTCGTCCAGCAACAGGGCGGCCGGTTGACCGGCCAGGGCGCGGGCGATCTCGACCACGCGCTGCTGGCCCAGGGCCAGCGAAGCGGCCGGCCGTTCGGCAAATTCGGCCAGGCCGCAGCGCTCGATCTGGCGCCGCGCCTCGGCCAGGATGGCGGCCTCTTCGGCGCGGTCCAGGCGCAGCATGCTGGCGATCCAGCCCTTGCGGCCACGCCGGTGCGCGCCCAGGGCCACGTTCTCGAGCACGCTGCGCTGCCCCAGCAGGCGCACGTGCTGGAAGGTTCGGCCCAGGCCCAGCGCCGCAAAGTCGCGCGATGGCCGGCCCTGCATGGGCTGTTCCATCAAGCGCACCTCGCCTGAGGTGGGCTCGTCGACGCCGGAGATCATGTTGAAGAACGTGCTCTTGCCGGCGCCATTGGGACCGATCAGGGCATGCACCTCGTGCGACTTCAGGTTCATGTTGACGTTGTTGTTGGCCAGCAGGCCCCCAAAGCGGCGGCTCACCTGGCGGGCGTCCAGCAACACCTGTCCGGCGGGCGGCAGCACGCGCTGGTGCAGCGTCACGGCAGCGCTGGGCGCCACGGCACGGCGCGCCTCCGGTTTGAGCCAGCGGCCCGAGGCGGCCTGCAGGCGCGGCCACAGGCCGTCGGCAAAGCGCTGCAGCACAAACAGCATCAACAGCCCGAAGACGATCACCTCGAAATTGCCGCTGGCGCCCAGCAGCTTGGGCAGCCAGTCCTGCAATTGCTCCTTGAGCAGGGTGATCAGGGCCGCCCCCAACACGGCGCCCCACAGGTGGCCGGCGCCGCCGACCACGGCCATGAAGAGGTACTCGATGCCGATGTTGATGTTGAAAGGCGTGGGGTTCACAAAGCGCTGCAGGTGGGCATACAACCAACCCGAGATCGCGGCCAGCAGGGCCGCCAACACGAACAGCTTGATGCGGTAGTGCGCCGTGTCCACGCCCATCGACTCAGCCATCACCCGGCCGCCCTTGAGCGCCCGGATGGCCCGGCCTTCACGCGAGTCCAGCAGGTTGTGCAAGGCCCACAGGCAAAACAGCAACACGGCCCAGATCAGCGGCCCCAGGTACAGCGGCGAGGCCAGCGAGATGCCTGCCAACGTCAGCGGCGGCAGGCCGGACACGCCGGTGAACCCGCCCAGCACGTCGAGGTTGCCGAACACGTAATACAGGCTCAGGCCCCAGGCGATCGTGCCCAGCGGCAAATAGTGGCCGGACAGGCGCAGGGTCACCGCACCGAGGAAGCGGGCCACCGCATAAGTGGCGACCAGACCCAGCACCAGGCCCACGAAAGGCAGCAAGGCGGGCGGAAAGCCGGCCGGCAGCCAGGCCGCGGCCAGGGGCGAGGTGCACACCCAGGCCGTGGCGTAGGCGCCCAGGCCCACAAAGGCAGCCTGGCCGAAGGAGGTCATGCCACCCACGCCGGTCAGCATCACCAGGCCGGCAGCGACCATCGCGTACAGGCCGATGTAGCTCATCACCGTGAGCGTGAATTCAGGCAGGAAACCCCAGGCCAGCGCCAGCGCGGCGATGCAGGCCAGGGTGAGTTGACGCGCGCTCATTCTTCGTCCTCCACATGGCGGCTGTTGAGTGAGCGCCACCACAGCACGGGAATGATCAGGGTGAACACCAGCACCTCCTTGAAGGCACTGGCCCAGAACGATGAAAACGCTTCCAGCTGGCCCACCATCACGGCGCCGGCCAGGGCCAGCGGGTAACTGCCCAGGCCGCCCACGATGGCGGCGACAAAGCCTTTCAGGCCGATCAGGAAGCCGGTGTCGTAATACACCGTGGTCAGGGGCGCGATCAGCAGGCCCGACACGGCGCCGATCAGGCCGGCCAGGGCAAAGCTGAGGTCACCCGACAGTTCGGTCGGGATGCCCATCAGGCGGGCCCCGACCCGGTTCATGGCGGTGGCACGCAGCGCCTTGCCGATGATCGAGCGTTCAAAGAACACGAACATGGCCACCACCAGCACCGCGGCCATGGCCACCACCACCAGCGACTGGCCGGTGACGGGAATGCCGCCGAGGTCGAAGCGGGCCTCCGAGAAGGCCGGTGTGCGGTACCCCTCAGCGCCAAAGAACAGCAGACCCAGGCCGACCAGCACCCCGTGCAGGGCCACCGAGACGATCAACAGGATCAGCACGGTCGCGTGGGCCAGCGGGCGATAGGCCAGGCGGTACAGCAGCGGGCCCAGGGGCACGATCAGGGCCAGGGTGGCCACCGATTGCAACAACAGCGACTCCGGCTTGACCAGCAGCACCAGGGCCGCGGCCAGCGCCGGCAAGGCCAGCGTCCAGACCGCCGTGGCAGCCCATTCGACTGGCTGGCCGCGCTGATGACGCCATGCCTCGACCACCAGGGTGGCCACAGCCAGCGCAATCAGCAGCCACAACGTGGCCGGCACCTTGCCCGCCTGCATCATGGCCATCGACAGTGCGCCAAAAGCCACAAATTCGCCTTGCGGGATGAAGATCACCCGCGTGACCGAAAACACCAGCACCAGGGCCAGCGCAATCAGTCCGTACACCGCGCCATTGACGACGCCGTCCTGCCCCAGGATCAGGGCGATCTGAAGATCCATGTTGAAAATCCCGTTCAGGCCGACCCGAGGTCGGCGACAAAAAGGCAGGCTGGCGCCCCAGGTGTCATCCACCCGGGGGGCACACAAGCCCGCTCAGGGCAGGGTTCAGGGCTGGTATTTCCAGGCGCCGTTCTCGATCTTGACCATCACGCGACCGCGCTGGTCCAGGCCCAGGTGGTCGGCCGCCGAGGTGCTGAACACGCCGTGGGCACCGGCCACTTCCTTGACCTTCTCAAGTTCATCGCGCAGGGCGGTGCGGAAGGCCGGGGTGCCGGGCTGGCCCTTCTTGAGCGCGCCGGGCACGGCGGCATTGAGCACCAGGCCAGCATCCCAGGCGTGGCCGCCAAAGGTGGACACATTGGCCTGCCCGTAGGCGCCGGCATAGGCGCTCACGTAGGCCAGGGCCGATTTGCGCACCGGGTGGTCCGCAGGCAGTTGGTCCGCCACCAGCACCGGGCCGGCGGGCAGGAAGGTGCCCTCCACATCCTTGCCCCCCACGCGCAGGAAGTCGGCGTTGGCCACACCGTGGGTCTGGTAGAACTTGCCGGTGAAGCCACGCTCCTTGAGCGTCTTCTGGGGCAGCGCAGCGGGGGTGCCCGAGCCGGCGATCAGCACCGCATCAGGCTTGGCGGCCATGATCTTCAGGGCCTGGCCGGTCACCGAGGTGTCGGTGCGCGAGAAGCGCTCGTTGCTGATGATCTGCAGCTTCTTGAGTTCAGCGGCCTTGACGAACTCCTTGTACCAACCTTCGCCGTAGGCGTCGGAGAAGCCGATGAAGGCCACGGTCTTGATGCCGTGGTTGGCCATGTGCTCAGCCACCGCCAGCGACATCATGATGTCGTTCTGCGGGGTCTTGAAGACCCAGCGCTTCTTGGCGTCCTGCGGCTCGATCAGCATGGCCGAGGCCCCCAGGGTGATCATCGGGGTCTGGGCTTCAGACACGGCATCGATCATGGCCAGCGAGTTGGGCGTGGTGCTGGAGCCGATCACGATGTCGACCTTGCTCTCGGCGATCAGCTTCTTGGTGTTGCTGACGGCTGCGGTGGTGTCCGAGGCATCGTCAAGCACGATGTAGTTGACCTTCTGACCCGCCATGGTCTTGGGCAGCAGGGCAATGGTGTTCTTCTCGGGGATGCCCAGCGAAGCGGCCGGGCCGGTGGCCGACACGGTGACGCCCACATTGATGTCGGCATGGGCCATCAGGCTGGCCAGCAAGGCGGTGGCCAGGGCCACGGGTTTGAGCAGTTTCATGGTTTGTCTCCTTCAGTTTTTGGGGCCCTTGGCCCCGCTTGATCCGGCAGTTTGATCGGTTAGTTTCAGACCAGCGATAGGTTAGTCCGACGTACGGGCTACGGGAGGCTTGACAGCAGTCAATCCACCCATGAACAAATCCGCCACTATCGGAGCCATGGCATCGTAGTCGAGTTCCCCTTCGGGCTTCATCCAGGTAAACATCCAGTTGATCATGCCGAACAACAGCATGGTCAAAGGCTTGCTCAGCTCGGCCTGCAAGGACTCGCCACGCACCTCTGCAACGGCTCTGGCGAAGCCGCTGACCACGTCGCGTTCATGGTCCAGAACGCGCTCGCGATCGGCCTCGTCGAGAAACTTGACGTCTTCGGTGAGCACGCGATGGGCGTCCTGGGCGTCGGCGTATTCCTCGACGATGCGGCGGATCAGCTCACGCAGGCGCTGCTCGGGCGCCAGGGGCTCGGCTTCAACGTCGACCACCAGCGCCTGCAGACGCGACACATGGCCTTCGGCAATGCTCACGAGCAGGCTGTATTTGTCTTTGTAGTAGTGGTAGAGCGTGGCCTTGGACAGGCCACAGGCCTCGGCCACCTGATTCATCGAGGTCGAGGGGTAGCCCCGCCGCGCAAACAGGTGCGCTGCCTGCTCCAGAATCATCTCGCGCTGGTCGTTGTAACCAGCAGCCCGTCCTCGGCCCATCGGTGTGTCCTTGTGTCTTGTTCAGTTCAACGTTCGTCGAATGATAGGACGACCCGCGGGGTCAGCGGATGGGCCTGGCAGGACAGCACAAAGCCGGCCTCGACCTCCGCCTTGTCGAGGGCGAAATTGCGCTCCATGCGCACCTCACCTTCGAGCAGCTTGCAACGGCAGGTGCCGCACACGCCCGAGGTGCAGGAGAAGGGCACTTCGAGCCCGGCCGCCGACGCGGCATCGAGGATGCTGGGCTGGTCCTTGCTGAAGCTGATCTCGCGGTGCAGGCCGTCGCGCACGATGACCACACGGGCGGTCTCGGCGTCGCCCGGCTGGGCCTGGTGCACCACGGCCCCTGCGGCCGGGCCGGCGCTGGCCACGCCGAAGCGCTCGATGTGGATGCGCTCCTCGGGCACGCCAGCCGCCTTCAGGGCCACCTCGGCCTCGTCGTTCATCTGGAAGGGGCCACACACATACACATGGTCGATGCCCGCCGGGTCCAGCACCTTGCCCAGGAAGGTGCCCAGCTTGCCACTGTCCAGCCGCCCCGCGTACAGAGGCGCATCCACATGCTCCTGAGTGAACACGTGGTGCAAGGACAGCCGCGCCATGTAGCGGTTCTTCAGGTCCTCAATCTCTTCCTTGAACATGGTCGAGGCCGGGGTTCGGTTGCTGTAGATCAGGGTGAACTGGCTGTGCGGCTCCCGCGCCAGCACGGTCTTCATGATGGACAGGATGGGGGTGATGCCGCTGCCGCCCGCAATGCCCACGTGGTGGCGGCGGGAAGCCGGCTCGATGGGCACGAAGAATCGACCTTGCGGCGCCATCACCTGCACGCTGTCGCCCACTTTGAGGTGCTGGTGGATCCAGGTCGAGAAAGCCCCACCATTGACGCGGCGCACGGCCACGCGCAATTCGCCGTCGTCCACGCCGGCACAGATCGAATACGAGCGGCGCAGGTCCTTGCCGTCGATGGTGCTGCGCAGGGTCAGGTACTGGCCCTGGGTGAAGCCGAACGCTTCGCGCAGGCTGTCAGGTACAGAGAAGGAAACGATCAGGGACTCGGGCGTGTCTGCCTCGATGGCCTTGACCGGCAGGGGATGGAACATGACGCTCATGGCGATCTCGCTTGAATCTGGTTGTTGTAGGAATGGACGGCTGGAGGGCGGGTTCAGATCGGCTTGAAATGCTCGAAGGGTTCGCGGCAGCTCATGCAGCGGTAAAGCGACTTGCAGGCGGTCGAACCGAAAGCGCTCAGACGTTCGGTCTGCAAGCTGCCGCAGCGCGGGCAGGCCAGGCGTTGCCCCGAAGGCGAGCGCCCCACAAAGTGCATGGGCACCCCTTCGCTGAGATCCACCGGGCCCGGCGGGGCAATGCCGTAGTCGAGCAGTTTCTGCCGCCCTTGTTCGCTGATCCAGTCCGTGGTCCAGGCCGGGGCGCGGCGCATCGTGACACGCGCCGCGCCCAGGCCGGCCGCGGCCACCGCCGCCAGCACGTTCTGCTCGATCAGCTCGGTGGCAGGGCAGCCCGAGTAGGTGGGCGTGAGCACAATCTCCAGCCCATCCTCATGGGCCAGCACCTCGCGCACCAGGCCCAGGTCGACCACCGACAACGCGGGCACCTCGGGGTCGAGCACGGTGCCCAGCACCTGCCAGACCGGTGCCAAGATGCCGCTGGTGGGGACCACGGCAGCCTGGTTCACCACACGCCCCCGGGGAAGGCGCGCTGCAGGTACTGCATTTCAGCCAGGATGAAACCCATGTGCTCAGAGTGCACACCACGCCGGCCTGTGCTGCGGTACACCGAATCGGCGGGCACCGGCAGCTTCACAGCAGCCAGCAGCGCCGTCATCTCGGCACGCCAATCGGCCTGCAGCTCGGACCACTTCGGGCCCAGGCCACTGGCCGCGGCCTGCTCGTCAATGGCGTCGTCTTCAAACAGCTCGGCGCTGTAGCGCCACAGTTGGGCCAAAGCGGCCTTCAGGCGCCGGGCCGACTCGTCTGTGCCGTCACCCAGGCGCACCACCCAGTCGCAGGCGTGCTGCTGGTGGTAGCGCGATTCCTTCAGGGCCTTGCCGGCAATGGCGGCCAGCTCGGCATCGCTGGAGGCCGACAGGCGCTGCCACATCAGCTTCAAAAACGTGGCCACCATGGCATTGCGCAGCACGGTGAAGGCGAAGTCGCCGCGCGGCAGTTCGACCAGGGTGGGGTTGAGGTAATCGCGCTCGTCGCGCAAAAAGGCCAGTTGGTCTTCATCATGACCCAGGCCGCTGATCTGGCCCGCATGGGTCAGCAGCGCACGGGCCTGGCCGATCAGGTCGAGCGACATGTTGGTCAGCGCGATGTCTTCTTCGAGCACCGGCGCATGACCGCACCATTCGGCGATGCGCTGGCCCAGGATCAGGCAGGTGTCGCCCAGGCGCAGCACGTACTGGGTGGCCGCATCGCGGCCGGGTTGGATGGTGGCTTGCATGGCGCGGCTCACATGTGGTTCACGGATTCGGGCAACTGATAGAAGGTGGGGTGGCGGTACACCTTGTCTTCCATCGGGTCGAAGAACATGCCCTTGTCGCCGGGGTCGCTGGCCACGATCTGGTCCGAGCGCACCACCCACACGCTCGTGCCTTCCTGGCGCCGGGTGTAGACGTCGCGTGCCAGCTGGATCGCCATCTTGCTGTCGGCGGCGTGCAGGCTGCCGCAATGCTTGTGGTCCAGGCCGGCCTTGGCGCGGACAAACACTTCCCACAGGGGCCATTCGTTCTGGGTTGTCATGGAGGTCTCCTTGTCTTGCTTGAATCAGGCAGCCTGTTGCTGCGGGGTGTGCTTGGCGGCGTGTGCGAGGGCAGCTTCGCGCACCCAGGCACCGTCTTCCCAGGCCTTGACGCGGGCGCCCAGGCGCTCCTGGTTGCAGGGGCCGTCACCGCCCACCACACGCCAGAACTCGCTCCAGTCGATGGTGCCGAAGTCGTAGTGCTGGCGGGCTTCGTTCCACTTCAGGTCGGGGTCGGGCAGGGTCACGCCCAGCACCTTGGCCTGCTCGACGGTGGCGTCGACAAACTTCTGGCGCAGCTCGTCGTTGCTGACGCGTTTGATGCCCCAGCGCATCGACTGCGCGCTGTTGGGTGACTGGTCATCGGGCGGGCCGAACATCATCAGGCAGGGCCACCACCAGCGGTTGACCGAGTCCTGCACCATGGCGCGCTGGGCCTCGGTGCCGTTTTGCATCATGGTCAGCAGGGCGTCGTAGCCCTGACGCTGGTGAAAGCTCTCTTCGCGGCAGATGCGGATCATGGCGCGGGCGTAGGGGGCGAAGGAGCAGCGGCAGATCGGCACCTGGTTCATGATGGCCGCGCCATCGACCAGCCAGCCGATGGTGCCCATGTCGGCCCAGTTCAGCGTCGGGTAGTTGAAGATCGAGCTGTACTTGGCCTTGCCCGTGTGCAGGGCATCCAGCAGTTCGTCGCGCGACACGCCCAGGGTCTCGGCCGCCGCATACAGGTACAGGCCGTGCCCCCCCTCGTCCTGGATCTTGGCCAGCAGGATGGCCTTGCGCTTGAGTGTCGGCGCACGGGTGACCCAGTTGCCCTCGGGCAGCATGCCGACGATCTCGGAGTGAGCGTGCTGGCTGATCTGGCGCACCAGGGTCTTGCGGTAGTGCTCGGGCATCCAGTCTTTGGCCTCGATGAAGTCGCCATCATCGATGCGGGCCTCGAAGCGCTCTTCGAGCAGGGCCTCCTCGGCAGAGCGGACCACTTTGGGCCCGTCACCGGGCTCGCGGGCCATGGTGTCCATTGCTTGGGTGTACATGGTGGAGTTCCTCTTTTTGAAAGTGGCCTCAACGGGGCCGGGTATCGATCACACGCCGGGCCTTGCCGGTGAGCGTGCGTTCGATGGTTTCGGGTTCCTGCACCTGGACGCGGGTCGAGATGCCGACCAGGGTCTTGATGCGGTGCTTGAGCCAGTCGGCGATCTCCTTGAGCTCGACGGCGCTGAGCGGGCCAGCGGCGGGTTGCAGCTCGCAGCGCACCTCGACCTCATCGAGGTTGCCGTCGCGCTTGACCAGGATCTGGTACTGACCCGAGAGCTTGGCGTGCTGCAGCACGATCTCTTCGATCTGGGTCGGGAACACGTTGACGCCACGGATGATCAGCATGTCGTCGCTGCGGCCGACGATCTTGCCCATGCGGCGGAAGGCACGCGAGGTGGGCGGCAGCAGGCGGGTCAGGTCGCGGGTGCGGTAGCGGATGATGGGCAGCGCCTCTTTGCTCAGCGAGGTGAACACCAGTTCACCCTCGGCACCGTCGGGCAGCACCTCGCCGGTCAGCGGGTCGATGATCTCGGGGTAGAAATGGTCTTCCCAGATCACGGGGCCGTCCTTGCTCTCGATGCATTCGCAGGCCACGCCGGGGCCCATGACTTCGGACAGGCCATAGATGTCGACCGCGTCGATGCCGGCCTTGGTCTCGATGTCGCGGCGCATCGCCTCGGTCCAGGGTTCGGCCCCGAAGATACCCACCTTGAGCGAGCTGGCCGCGGCGTCCAGGCCCTGGCGCGCAAACTCTTCGACGATCACCTGCATGTAGCTGGGCGTGACCATGATGATGTCGGGCTTGAAATCGGTGATCAGTTGCACCTGCTTCTCGGTCTGACCACCCGACATCGGGATCACCGTGCAGCCCAGGCGCTCGGCGCCGTAATGAGCGCCCAGGCCGCCCGTGAACAGGCCATAGCCATAGGCCACATGCACCGTGTCCCCCCGGCGGCCGCCGGCCGCACGGATCGAGCGCGCCACCAGGTCAGCCCAGGTGTCGATGTCATTCTTGGTGTAGCCCACCACGGTCGGCTTGCCGGTGGTGCCCGACGACGCGTGAATGCGGGACACCTGCTCACGGGGCACGGCAAACAGGCCGAAGGGGTAGTTGTCGCGCAAATCGGTCTTGACCGTGAAGGGGAACTTGCTCAGGTCACTGAGTTGCTTCAGGTCATCGGGGTGCACGCCCTTGGCATCGAAGGCCTTTTTGTAATGCGGCACGTTGTCGTAGGCGCGCTGCAGCGTGGTGCGCAAGCGGCTCAGTTGCAGGGCAGCGATCTCGTCGCGGCTGGCGGTCTCGATCGGGTCGAGCTCTCCGGGGGCGGGGGTCTTGGCGGTCATGTGGGTCTCTCCTGATACTTCAGCCAGCGACAGCCGGCTTGCCTTTGAGGGTGTAGGAACGCCCGCGGAACACCGCGATGCGCTCACCGTTCTGGTTGCTCACTTCTACGTCGTAGACGCCGGTGCGGCCGGCCTTGGACACCTCGGTGGCTCGGGCCGTCAACACGTCGCCCGCGCGGGCCGGGGCCATGAAGTCGACGCTGAAGCCCGAAGCCACCGTGAGTTCGTTGTATGAATTGCAGGCAAACGCGAAGGTCGAGTCGGCCAGGGTGGAAATGAGCCCGCCGTGACAGGTCTTGTGGCCGTTGAGCATGTCTTCACGTACGGTCATGCTGAGCACGGCGCCACCGGGTGTCACTTCGTGGATCTGCATGCCAAAGCCCAGGGTGACGTTGTCGTTGGCCAGCATGCCCACGCGCACCAGGTCGGCCGTTTGTTGAGGGGTGAGTTCAGACATGGTGGGCTCAACGATCGGTGAAGACGGGGGCGCGGCGCTGGCCAAAGGCGGCCACACCTTCCAGGTAATCGTGGGCAGCGCCCAGCTGGCTTTGCAGGCGGGCCTCCAGGGCCAGTGCGCCATCGAGCGAAAGGCCTTGCGCCTCATCCAGGGCCTGACGGGTGGCCACCAGCGCGCGTGATGGCTGGACAGCCAGGCGCTCGGCCAGGGTCTGGGCCTCAGCGGCCAGAGCCTCATCGTCGACACAGCGCCAGATCAGGCCCATCTGCTCCGCCTCGGGGGCCGGCAGCTTGTCGCCCAGCAGGGTCAAGCCCAAGGCCTTGCCGCGGCCCACCAGGCGCGGCAACAGCCAGGTGCCCCCGGTGTCGGGCACCAGGCCGATCTTGCTGAAGGCCTGAATGAAGCTGGCCGAACGTGCGGCCAGCACCAGGTCGCAGTTCAGTGCCAGGTTGGCACCCGCACCGGCGGCCACGCCATTGACCGCCGCCACCACCGGCACCGGCAGACTGCGCAGGCGCTGCACCAGGGGACGGTAGAAGCGTTCAATCACCTGACCCAGGTCTTTGGGCGCCGCACCGGGCGTGGTGTCGGGGGCCACGCTGGGGTCGACCAGGTCCTGCCCGGCGCAGAAGCCTCGCCCCGCGCCCGTCAGCACCACACAACGCACACTGGCGTCGGCGGCCACTGCATCGAGGGCGGACAGCAACTGGGCATGCATTTCGCCAGTGAAGCTGTTCAGAGCCTGCGGGCGGTTCAGCGTCAGGGTCCGGACCGCACCGCTCTGGTGGGTCAGGATCAGGTCGTCGCTCATCGTGTCTCCTTGGGTGGGGGTGAGCCCCGTCTTGGCGCGGGCGTCCAGTCATTGCTTGCGCTGGCTCAAATCTATGTTTGACCGTCCAGTCGGTCGATAATACTATCGGGACTCTTTCTGATGCAAGTCAAAACCCCCGGTGGAAACCCTAGGCCCTGCCCAGACGAACCGCCCAGATTCCAAGGAGACCCTTTCATGCCCTGCTACGCGATCGACGGTGTTGTCCCTGTCATCCACCCCAGTGCCTATGTGCACCCCACGGCCGTACTGATCGGCGATGTGATCGTGGGCCCCGACTGCTATGTGGGGCCCTGTGCCGCGTTGCGTGGTGACTTCGGGCGCATCGTGTTGCACCGCGGCGCCAACGTCCAGGACACCTGCGTGGTCCATGGCTTTCCCAATCAGGACACTGTCGTCGAGGAAAACGGCCACATCGGCCACGGTGCCGTGCTGCACAGCTGTGTGGTGCGACGCGACGCCCTGGTGGGCATGAACGCGGTGGTGATGGACGAGGCCGAGATCGGCGAACAATCCATCGTGGCGGCCAGTGCCTTCGTGCCGGCTGGCACCAAGGTGCCTGCGCGCACCCTGATGGCAGGTGTGCCAGCCAAGGCCCTGCGCCCCTTGCGTGACGAAGAGATCGCCTGGAAGCTCGAAGGCACGCGCACCTACCAGGCCTTGACCCGCCGCTGCCTGGCCTCGATGGTCGAGGTCAGCCCTCTGACGGAACCCGAGGCCCAGCGCCCTCGCCTGCCGGCCACCGACGTGCACTCGCTGATCGCTACCCGGCGCCAGGAGGCCCCACCGGCTGTCTGATTCAAAGGGGCTTGAGCCCTGCCCTTTCAAGCCCCAGAACGAGCACATACGGTGCCTAGATGCCGATGATCGGCTCAGTGAATACCGTCTAACACTGATCATCAACCGATCATCAAAGTCATCGCCACTCGTCGCCCAACGGCGGCTGACAAGCCCGCGACAGCGGCTTGCAAACACTTACAGACCCGTCTGCACCGCTCCCGTGATGCTAGGCGGCGCCTCGCCCGCACGGCCCCGATGTTGGGCCGGGGGCCGCGCCGCGACGACATCACAACAAGGAGACAAGCATGACCCCTGCCCCCAACCGGCCTCCCTTGACAGGCTCAGCCCCCGCTGCCGAGCTTCCAGCCGCCACAGCGGCCTTCACCCAGGCGGTGTTCCGAAAAATCAATTGGCGACTCATGCCGCTGCTGCTGATCTGCTATGCCGTGGCCTACCTCGACCGCATCAACATCGGCTATGCCCAGTTGCAGATGCGGCAGACCCTCGACTTCAGCGATGCGGTGTACGGCCTGGGCGCCGGCATCTTCTTCATCGGCTACCTGCTGTTCGAGGTGCCCAGCAACCTGATTCTCGAAAAGATCGGCGCCCGCAAGACCCTGCTGCGCATCATGGTGTGCTGGGGCGTGGTGGCCGCGGCCATGGCCTTTGTCAGCACGCCAACCCAGTTCTACGTGGCGCGTTTTCTGCTGGGGGCATTCGAGGCCGGCTTCTTTCCCGGCATCATCCTGTACCTCACCTACTGGTATCCGGCCGACCGCCGCGCACGCATGATCGCGATCTTCATGTGCGCGACCACGCTGGCCGCCCTCAGCGCCGGCCCCTTGAGCGGCGCCATCATGAAATACCTCAACGGACACGGCGGACTGGCTGGCTGGCAATGGCTGTTCCTGGTCGAGGGCCTGCCCGCCGCGGTGCTCGGGGTGGTGGCCTTTGTGGTGCTGCGCGACACACCCGAGCAGGCGCCCTGGCTCAGCGAGGCTGAAAAGCGCTGTGTGCGTGAGGCCATGGCCCGCTCGTCCAGCACCGTGGGCAGCGCCGCGCACGGCTCGCTGCGCCACATGTTGGCCGACCCGCGCATTTACCTGCTGTCGCTCGCCTACACCTGCCTGCTGGCCAGCACCATGGGCCTGACCTTCATGGCCCCCTCGCTGATCCGCTCCTGGGGCGTGCAAGACCTCGTGGAGATCGGTTGGTACACCGGGCTGCCCAACCTGCTGGGCCTGGTCGGCATGATCGTGATCGGCGGGCACAGCGACCGCCACGGCGAAAGGCGCTGGCACTATGCCTTCTGCATCGCGCTGGCCATGCTGGGGGTCGGCCTGAGCACCCTGGTGGAGGGCTCGCCCCTGCTCAAGATGTCGGTGATGGCGGTCAGCTACATCGGCATCGCCGGCGCCACGCCGCTGTTCTTCACCAGCGTGACCGAGTACCTGCCCAAATCAGTGGCCGCTGGCGGCATCGCGCTGATCAGCAGCCTGGGCAACCTGGGCCCGGCCGCCAGCCCCAGTGTGATGGCCTACCTCAACACGCAGTCCGGAGGCATGACCCACAGCCTGTACTTCGTGATCCTGAGTTGGCTGGCCTCGGGGGTGCTGCTGACACTCACCCTGCGCGCACCGGGCGCCAAGGCACCGGTGCCAGCCACGGCCTGACCGAGGCCCTCAGGCCACGCTGTCAGCGCCTTGACACTGGCACGCCGCGCCGCAGCGCAGCTCGTCGGCGACGTGTTCTTCGGGCACGGCCTCCGGCGGAGCCGCAGAAGCGGCAAGCGGCAGCGCTGCGGGTGCAGCAGCCGAGGCGGGTGCGGCGGCCGCCGCCTGGGGCCCAAAACGCTCCAGCGCCCAATCCACCAGCGCGGCCAGGGCCGGCGACTCGGTTTCGTCGCAACGCAGCAGCAGACCCAGCGGCTCCACCCCCAGGTTCAGGCCGGGCAGCACGGCCACCAGGCGCCCTGCCGCCAGGTCATCGGCCACCAGGGCCTGCGGCAGCACCGCAATGCCTGCCCCGTGGAGAGCCAGTGCATGCAGGGCCAGCGCATTGTTGGCCTGCACCACCACACGCGGCGCCAAGGGGGCCTCTACATCGGCATCGGCATCGGCCTCTGTCTCGAAACAGTCTTCGTGCCCACTGAAGGGGCCATCCCAGTCCTCGTCCTCGTCCTCCTGCCAGCAGGCCGGTGCCTCGGACAAGTGCGCGTCATCCCGTTCGTCTTCGCTCAGCTCATCGGAGGTCAGGAAGCCCAGGCATTGATGCCGCACCAGTTCCTCGGCACGCTCGGGGCAGCCCTGGCGTTCCAGATAAACCGGTGAAGCCACCATGCTGAGTACCTGCTCACTCAGAGGTAAGCATTCGATACGCGAATGGTCCAGGGGCTCGCCACGGTGAAAGACCAGATCAAAGTCATCGTCCACCGGATTGGCGGCACGATCGTCCAACACCAGCGACAGCTGTACCTTGGGATAGGCCTGCAGGAAGCCGGCCAGGGCCGGCGCCAGGTCACGGGTGCCGAACAGCACCGGAGCGTGCACGCGCAATGACCCGCTGGCCTGCCGGGCCGTGGCCTGCAAGCCAGCCTCGGCACCCCGAACCATTTCGAGGATGCTGCGGCATTGCTGGTGGTAGGCAGCGCCCGCCGCGGTCAGGCGCTGCCAACGGCCATGGCGCTCGAACAGGGGCGTGCCCAGTTGTTCTTCCAAAGACTGGATCTGTTGGCCGATCAAGGCCGGCTGGAGCTCAAGGGCTCTTGCAGCGGCCGCCATGCTGCCGGTCTCCACCGTGGCAACAAAGACGGCCATGCTCTGAAATCGATCCATGTGTGCAATGCGTCATTTTTTTGTGAGGCGCTGATGGTAGGCGATTTGAGCGGCACAGCCGCGGGCCCCAAGGGACCGTAAACCGGCCTCGGCGACAAGAAAACTTACACACGAGCGGTTTTGAATCTGATTTGTTTCATTTTTTATCATTAAATTGATAAAAAATATCATTTTATAAATCAAATAAAGCCGTCATCATGCTCCCGACCCCGCGCACCACCGCCTTCAGGTCCGTGGTCGCTGACCACATCCGCCCCCTTCCCCACTTTCGCAAGCGCGGCCCCCCCTCGCACGCCCGCACGCTCCGGCACCGGGCTGGCCTGGGCCTGATCGGGATGCTGTGCCTGTGCTCAAGCTGGGCCTCGGCCCAGATCATCGGTCTCACGCGCTATCCCCTGGGGCCCGACACCCTGCCCCGGCAGATCGTTGCGGGGCCCGACGGCCACATGTGGTTCACCCAGGACCAGGCGATGCAGAACAAGACCAGCGTGGTGCAGATGAGCCTCGATGGGGACATCCGCGCCACGCACGAGACCGCGTCCTGGGGCGCCGTTCCGTCCCGGCTCGGTTCAGACGCCGACGGCAACATCTGGGTCACCGTCTGGGACGCCTCCGTGATCCGGGTGGCGCCCGACGGCACGCAGACCGCTTTCATGGCCCCCTCCTCCATCTGGGGGCAGTATGGCGGGGCCAGCGGGATCACGGCAGGCCCCGATGGTCACATGTGGGTGGTGATGCAAGGGGGCGTAGCCCGCATCGCGCCCGATGGCAGCATGACGGCTTACCCCATCGCCAGCAGTTCCTACTTCGGCCTCTATGGATCCATCGTCCTTGGACCGGATGGCCAGTTTTGGATTGCCGATGGCGGCACGGCCCGGATCATCCACCTCGACCCCGACACGGGCAACAGCGTGTCGTACCCCCTGCCCGACCCCTATTCCTACCCCGGCGGGCTCACAATGGGCCCCGACGGGCAGGTGTGGTTCACCGTGCCCGCGGCGCAGCAGATCGGGCGCATCAACCCGGTCGACGGCAGTTCGCAGTTCTTCACCACGCCGACCACCCACCCTCGCTCGATCACTGTGGGCCCGGACGGCAACCTCTGGTACGTGACCGGCAATCCCTACGGGACCAACGTGATCGGCCGCATCACCCCGCTGGGGCGCATCACAGAATACCCCGTGCTCAGGGGCAGCAAGGGTGAGGGCATCACCTTGGGGCCCAACGGCAAGCTGTGGCTCATCGAAAACTTGATCGACCCCGCCACCGGCGGCATCTCCACCAGCAACATCGCCAGCTTTGCCCTGCTGGCCCGGGTGATCGGCCTGGCCACCGGCCCGGGTGGCACGGTCACCCCCGCTTCGCAAGACCTGCACATGGGCACGTCGGCCACGCTGACGATCAACCCCGACCCGGGTTACCTGGTCGACACCGTGGAGGCCGACCGTTGCGGCCCCGTCAGCCTCAGCGACCAGGGCACGGTCAGCACGGCCGTGTTGAGCAGCGACTGCACTGTAAGCGCCCGCTTCACGGCCCCGCAGTGCAGCGCCAGCCCGCCGCGCGGCTTTGCGGGCGACACGGTGAGTCTGCTCTGCCAAGGCCTGCCGGCCGTGGGGCAGTTGGACATCCCCGGCGCCACCTGCGGCGACACCACAGACGGCCAGGCCACCTGCCTGGGCACGATCGGCCAGACCGACGGCAGCGGGAACGCGGGCGACATGATGGGCCATGGCGTCGACCTGCCTTCGCTTTTCTCCCCTTTGGTACCCGCAAGCTGCCTGGCCGTGCCCGACATGGGCTTTGCGAATACCCCGGTGGAACTGGTGTGCAGCGGCTTGCCGCCACAGGCATCACTGACAGTGAACGGTGCCCTCTGTACAGCGCCTGAGCCCGATGGCAGCCTGCGCTGCCAAGGACTGCTGATGGGCGGCGACATTCCCGCCCCAGATGCCGTCACCGCCCTGGTCGAAGGCAGCGAAGCCCGCCAGCCCATCCACTTTCAGACCTTGCCTGGCCCGATCTGCCATGCTGAGCCCAACCCGGCACGCAGCGGCACCCCAATCGACATCCTCTGCAGCGGCGTTCCCGAAGACACCACGGCCACACTCGCCAACGGTCTGTGCCAACTCGACAGCGACGGGCAAGCCCATTGCCAGGGCATGGCCGGGCTGGGGCCTGGTGAACTGGGGCTGAACCCCGCGCTCACGTTTGAACTGAACGGCGCCACGGCGCGAATCGTCACCCCGTTGGCGCTGCTCAGCGACCCGCCTCCCCCCGACGGCGACGGCACGCTGGCCCCTGTGCCGACCCTGGGCACGGCTGGCCTGGGCGGACTGATCACGTTGCTGCTGTTCGGCACCCGTCGCCACAGCCGTCGCGGACAGCGCCGGGCCCAACGCTGAGACGCCAGGCTGAGCCCCTGGGCTGAAGGGCCACGTGCTCATGGCCGCGCAGGCCGCACTGCGTCAGGGTTCGTCCGCAGTCCGGCGCCGCGTACTTCCAGCCGGATCTCATCGAGCACCTGCCCCTGTGCATTGGTGAGTTGCATCCGATGCCGTCCGGGCCAGGGCAACCAGGACCACACCGGGCCCCGCCCAACGGGCTGGTCATCCAGGCGCCAGCGCAGGTCGGCTTCGGCGCCGTCCGCCGATGCGACGGCGGTGGCACGAAAGTTCAGCCGTTGATGGGCCGGCGGAATGTCCGGGTCCAAGGCCACGATGGTGCCCGTGGCCGGCTCGGCAATGCGGGCCTCCAGCACAGGGAGCGCCGCCGCGGGGCTGCGCCGCCGACGCTCGGCGGTCTGCCCAGAGACCGTCGGGTGGCCAGCAGGCCGGTCCACTGCCGAAGGCGCCCGCGCCTGGAACACCGCCTGCTCGGTGCCGGCCAGAAACCATTCGCGGCGTGGCGCCTCCAGCCAGGCCGACGAGCCGCCCCAGACCGCGTCGTCGCGCCCCTCGGCCCGGACCTGGGCAAAACGCACCTCGACCTGCACCAGGCCGGGCGGCGGCTTGGCCGGCAGGCTGGACTGGCGGGCGTGCAGAAAGTTCATCACCTCGGCCCACACCGGCGCGGCGCCGGTGGTGCCGCTGACATCATGCATGGGCTTGCCGCTGGCATTGCCCACCCACACCCCCACGGTGTAGCGCTGCGACCAGCCCACAGCCCAGTTGTCGCGCATGTCCTTGCTGGTGCCGGTCTTGACCGCGCTCCAGAAGCGGGTGGCCAGCACGCTGTCGGTACCGAAGGTGCGGGCCCGGGCGTTGGGATCGCTCAGGATGTCGCCCACCAGCCAGGCCGCCGCGGGGTCCAGCGCGCGGCGCGAGGGCCTGCTGACGGGTGCGACGGGTAAGCCCGGCAGCACAGGCGATGCCAGCTCGCCGGCCTGGCCCGCGTTGGCCAAGGTGCGGTAGGCATTGCTCAGATCCAGCAGGGGCAGTTCCGGGCTGCCCAGGGCCAGGCTGTAGCCGTAGTAATCGCCGCTTTCACGCAGCGGCAGGCCGGCTGCGCGCAATTGGCGGTGCAGCGCATCGGGCGACACCAGGGCCAGCACGCGCACCGCCGGGACGTTGAGCGAGGCGGCCAGCGCGCTGCGCGCCGAGACCCAGCCCTTGAAGTGGTGATCGTAGTTCTGCGGGATGTACAGCCCGCCCGGCGTGGGGATGTAGGCCGGCGAATCATCGAGCAGCGAGGCCGCAGTCAAACGCCGTTCGGCCAGGGCCTGGGCATACAGAAAAGGCTTGAGGGTGGAGCCCACCTGGCGCCGAGCCAGCACACCGTCCACCTCACGGGCCCGGCTCAGCGCCCCCGACGAGCCCACCCAGGCCAGCATCTCGCCACTGGCGTTGTCCAGCACCACCAGGGCGCCGTCTTCGACATGGCGGCCAGCCAACTCGCTCAGATGGCGTTGCAGGGTCTGCACCGCAAAGCGCTGCAAGGGGGCCCGCACGGTGCTGCGCACGCTGGCCAGGCCGCGCCCGCCCGCGGGCAGACGCTTCAGTACCTGGCGCGCCCAGTGCGGGGCCACGCCGCTGCTGCCCTCCAACGCGCGGCGCTGCAAGGCCCCGGCCACCAGCAGGTCAAGGGCCTCGCAATCTGGCTTGTCTGGCTTGAGCGCTGCCTGCACCGCCCCCAACACACCGCAGGCGCGGCGGGCCACCTGGGCCTCGGGCGCATTGGGGGCGCGCACCAACGCCGTGGCGATGGCGGCTTCGCGCAGGTCCAGGCCCTGCGCGGCCTTGCCGAACAGGGTGCGCGACAGGGCGTCGATGCCCACCAACTCGCCCCGAAACGGCAGCAGGTTCAGGTAGGCCTCCAGGATCTGGTCTTTGCGCCAACGCCGCTCCAGCACCTGGGCGGCCACCGTCTGCCCCAACTTCTGCACCACGCTGCGCCCACCGCTGCGCTGCCGCCAATCACCATCGAGCAGGCCGGCCAGTTGCATGGTCACGGTGGAGGCCCCGCGGGTGCGGCCGTGCCACAGCTGCCCCCAGGCGGCCGCCGAAACGGCCGGCCAGTCCACCCCGCTGTGCTCGTAAAAACGCTTGTCTTCGCTGAGCAACAGGGCCGTGCGCAGCGCAGGCGACACATCTTCCAGGGCGATCCAGGGGCCCCGGCGCACCGAGGGGTCGGTGCGCACGGTCTGCAAGGGCTCACCGTCGCGGTCCAGCACCAGCAGGTCGCTGGGGCGATGGCTTTGCCGCACCTCCTCAAAGCTGGGCAAGGCCAGGGCGGCCGTCGTGGTCAGCAGCAAGACCCCGCTCAGGGCCCGGCGCAGCAGGCCCCTCATGGGGTGGGTTCCACCTTCAGCACCTCGTTCGGAGCCTCGCCAAACATCTCGGGCGCGTACAGGGCCTCCACGCGGCTGGGCGGCAGGGCAAAGCGCCCCACGTTGTTCAGGCGCAGCGTGTAGTCCAGCTTGATCGTGCCCTTGGGCAGGTACTCGTAATAGCTGCGGAAGGCCTCGAAGCTGCGCTCTTCAAAGGCCGGCCAGGCATTGCCCTGCCGCCTTTCACCCTGGGTGGCGATCTCGGAATCGCGCCCCAGACCGCTGCCCAGCACGGTGGCCCCAGCGGGCACCGGGTCGCTCAGCACCACCCAGCTCATGTCGGCGCTGGCCGTCACCTCCAGCGTGACCCGCAGCACATCGCCGCGGCTGTAACGGCCTTTGACGGCCTGCTCCAGGGGCGTGACGGTCTTGCGGATCTGGTAGCCGGCGTTGACCGGGGCCTTGAGCGGCACGGCCGCCAGGGCTTGCACCGTGAGCCAGGGCTTGCCGCTGCCCACCTGGCTGACCGCCAGCGCAGCCTGGGCGCCCTTGGTGCCCTCTGCCGGCCAGGGCAGCTCCAGGGTGTTGTTGCGCCAGCCGCCCGGCGCCGCGGGGGCCCCGAAGGCCGTGGTCTGGTGGGGCGCACCGGCGCTGTCAGCAGGCTTGGCCCGTTCGACCCGGGCCCAGTCCACGTTGCCGCTGGCGGGGCCCAGGCTGGCCCGGGTGCTGCCGGTGACCGGAGCGGTCTCGAATCGGGCCGAGAACTTCTCCAGCGCCAGGCCGCCCCACAGATTGGCGGTGGTGGTGCGCCAGGCGCCGTTCTGCTGACGGCCGATGAAGCCGGCGGCCAGACGCCCTAGATCGTCCTTCCAGGCCGGGTCGTCCTGCACGGCCAGCAAGAGCCGGGCAGCGTTCACGTCGCCGTTTTGCATCATCCACCACCAGGCATCGTCGGCCTCCGTGCTGAACACCACCTTGCTGCCCTGGTAGGACAGGCGGGCACGCAACACCTGGCTGGCCTCGGCCAGGCGCTGCTCGCGCTGCGGGATGTCTTTCACGCGACGCAGGATGTTGAACCAATCGATGACGGTGTGGGTGGGCCACTGGTTGGGGGCCACGGTCACGCTGCCCAGCAGCCGTGCCGGGGCCAGGCCGTAGCGCGACAAGGCCTCGATGGCGGCGATCTTGCGCATGTCCAGGTCCTTGCGCGGGCTCCAGAAATCACGGCTGATGCGCCCCTCGACAAAGGCGGTCAGACCGCGGGCCAGGGCGTCGCGCAGCGCGTCGGGCAGCGCAAAGGCGGGGTTCAGCCCGGCGGCCTCATCGGTGGCTGCCAGCAGGTAGGCGCTCAGCACATCGCTGCCACGCTGGGCATCGCCATCGCGCGGCGGAAAGTAGCTGGCCAGGCCGTCGCTGTCGAGGTAGCCAGGCATCTGGGCCAGCACGGTCTGCCACAGGCGGGCATCACGCAGGCCCACGGCCTTGCTGGTCTTCTGCTCCAGGCAGATGAAGGGGTAGTTCGCAAACCAGTCCCGCACACCGGGCAAGCCGTCGGCCAGCCGTGGCTGCAAGGCCAGCTTGAGGCCGCCGCGGCCCGGCAGGGCCCCGGCCGGCAAGGCCACGTCCAGGCTGTAGGGCCCGTCGAGTTGCACCAGGGTGGCCTGGCGCACCGTGAGCGGGGTGACCGGGATCAGGCGCTGGCTGGCCTTCAAGGCGTCTCGGGCGCCGCTGAGGCTGTCCTTGACCTCGATCTCCCACAGCAGGGCCTGGGCGCGGGTCTGGCCCAGTTGTGCAGGGGCCGTCACCGTCCAGGCCACTTCGCGCGCCTCGCCAGGCGGGATGTCCAGGGACTGAGGCGGCGGTGCCAGCAAGGTGGCGCGTGCGCTGACCTGCACCTTCATGGGCTTGGCCGTGGTGTTGCGCAGGGTGAACTGGGCGCGGAACTGGTCGTCCTCACGCACCAGCGGCGGCAGGCCACTGATGATCTGCAGGTCTTGCGTGACGCGGATCGCCGCCTGGCCAGTGCCGAACAGGCCAGCGCCAGCATCGGCCACCGCCACCACCTGGAAGGTGGTGATGGCGTCGTTCAGCGGTACCTTGAGCGTGGCCTGGCCCTGCGCATCGAGCTGCACCCGCGGCTGCCACAGCAGCAGGGTGTCCAGCAGTTCGCGCGTGTTGCTGCGCCCCCCACCGCCGCCCGCCGCCACCGCCTTGCGGCCGTAGTGGCGCCGGCCCACGATCTCCATCTGGGCAGTGGACGTCTCCACCCCCCAGGCGCGACGCTGCAGCATGGCGTCCAGCACGTTCCAGCTGGTGTTGGGCATCAGCTCCAGCAGGGCCTGGTCCACCACGGCCACGGCGACTTCGGCGTTGGCGGCGGGCCGGCCATCCGGCAACGTGGCGCGCAGCGTCACCTGGGCCTGGCCACGCACCCCGTAGCCGGCCTTGTCGGTGCTCACCTTCACATCGATGCGATGGGCCGCCGTGCCCACCCGCAGTTCGGCCAGGCCCAGGCGGAAGGCGGGTTTGCTGAGATCGACCAGGGCCGAAGGGGCCACGTACTCGCGGCCCTCGAACCAGAACGCAGTCCACCACTCGCGCGGGGCCTTGTAGCCCCAGGAGAAAAAGCTGTACCAGGGCACCTCGCGCAGGCGCCCGCGCAGGGCCAGCACGCTCACATAGACATTCGGGCCCCAGCCCGGCTGCACTTTGAGCTGCACCGTCGGGTCCTGCCCATTGAGCTGCACCACCTCGGAGTGCAAGACCCCCTCACGCTCGACCGACACCAGGGCGGTGGCATAGCGGAAGGGCATGCGCACTTGCAAGCGTGCGGTCTCGCCGGGCTGGTAGCTCTTCTTTTCGGGCAGCACATCGATGCGGTCGTGGTTGTCGCCACCAAACCACAACTCGCCCTGGCGCGTGATCCACACCGTGCCGGCGGCCTGGGCCTCGTGGCCCTGGCCGTCCTTGGCGGTCACCACCAGCTCGATCTCGCCCCCCTCGCGCAGCGTGGTCTCGCACAACAGCAGGCCCCGCCCGTCACTGCGCCCACTGCATACCGTGCCCAGCTCCTGGCGGCTGCTCTGGTTGTCATAGGCATAAAAGCCACCCACCATGCGTTTGCGGCTGGTGGTGGTGCGGCGCGCCACGGCACGCACCTCCAGTGGCACATCGGCCTGGGCCCGGCCGGCCGTGTTCAGTGCCAGGGCCTGGAAGCGCAGGGTCTGGCCGCTGGCCACCCAGCCTTCGGTCTTGAGGCCCGGCACCACCGCCGCCGGCCACAGCACCTGCTGGCTGCGCAGGGTCTGCACCTCGCCGTTGGGGTCGGCGTAGCGCGCCTCCAGCAGCAGGTCCTGGGCCTGGCGCGAGGCAGGCAGCTCGGGCAGGGTCAATCGCCCACTGCCCTGGCGATCCAGCAACAGCGGCAGCTTGTCGGCCACCACCCGCTGGTCCTGGGCGGCTTGGGGTTGTTCTTCGTCCGCCTGCTCGCTGGCCACCTGGGGCCCGCGCGGCGGGTTGAAGCTGAAATCGTCGTAATCGGCAAAGGCCGTGGCGTGCGGGCGCACCAGCGCCGACACCCGCACCGGCAACTGGGCCGCCGGCCCGCCCGAAACGTAGCTGATCTGTACCTGTGTGGGCAGGCTGTCCAGGTGGACCAGCGGGCCCTTGCCCACGGGGCCGATCTGGCCTTGCAATACCGGCAGCCGGAACTCTTCCACCCGGAACTGCCCACTTGGCTGACCATTGAGGCTCACGCTGTAGACCCCCAACTTGGCCGCGGGGGGAATGGCGAACTCGCTCTCGGCACTGAAGCCGCCGCTGGCTGTCTGGCGCCAATGCAGCGGCAGGCTGAACTGCTGGCCACTGCCCTCATGGGTGATGACCACGGTGGCCGGCCCCTGGGGGGGCAAGCCCAGGCCCTGGCGGGTCTCCGTGCGCAGGAAATGCTTCATGGCCACGGTCTCGCCGGCCCGCAACAGCATGCGGTCGAACACGGTGTGGGCCCGCACGTCGGCCTTCGCCTCCTGGCTGGTGGGCACATTGAAGCGCCAGGATTCGATGCCCCGGTTCCAGTCGCTCCAGGTAAAGGCCAGGTCTTCCACACCGTCGGGGCCCTTGGCACGGGCGCTGACGAAGTAGGCCTCGCGGTAGTCGGCGTCATCCGACTCTTCGCCGTCCCGGGTGCGGGGGCCGCGTTGTGGACAGGCCGGGGGCTTGGGCGCCAGGTTGCCAAAGTCGATCAGCCCCTGGGCATTGGTGCGGCCCTGGGCCAGCTCACGGCCCGCGCAGTCCGACACCCGCACCAGCGCACCGGCCACCACCGTGCCTTTGTCGAGGGTGGTGACCCAGGCCTGGGCGTTCTCACGCCCCAGCTTGAAATGCACCCCCAGGTTGGTGACCAGGGCAGAGGTGCGCACCACCATGCTGCGCCCAGGCCCATAGCCTTCGGCCAGCAGCTTTTCGCCCAACCGGCGGGACTGGATCTCGACCACGTGGAAGCCCGGGCTCAGCGGAATGCCCACCACCTCGAAGGGGCGCGGATCGGGGCCCTCGGTCTTGGGCAGGTCCAGCGCCTTCACGCCCGCAAGGCCGTCGATCAGCGACAGCATGCGCGACTCGACCTGGCCACGGGTGTCGGGCAAGACCTCTTTGGGCAAGGGGCCCTTCACGTCGCGGGCCGCCCGGCTGCGGGGCACCCAGAAGGCGTCGTAGGCCTGCACCTTGCGGTACCAGGCAATGATGTCAGCGTCGTTCTTCGGCTGCAGATCACGCACCTGGCCCGGGCTCAGGCCCTTCACTTGCAAAGCGGGTTCGACCTGGCGCAGCGTGACCGGCAGCAAGGCCGGGCCGCCGGGCTCGGCGAGGCGCTCGATCACCCCAAACGGGGCGGCAGCAAACTTGGCCAGCGGCGGCATGGCACCGGTGGCCACCGCCAGCGGAAAGGTGGCGGCATTGCTCAGCGGCCGCCCCGAGACATCGGCAAAGCCACCGGGCAGGGTCAATCGGTAATTCTTGCGCTCCGGGAACAGCCCGTTGAAGCTCAGTGAGGTGACCGCGCCGTCGGCGCCGTCCTCGGCCGGGTCCAGGCTGGGGCTCAGGCTGCCGCCGTCGTGCTGCAGACGCACCCCCTCGGCCAGGCGCCGCGGCACCGCCGCATTGAAGCGCAGCGTCATGGGCCGGATCGGCAGGCAGGCGGCCTGCGCGTTTTCGCGCTCACAGCTGAAACTGGCGGTGAAGGCTTCACGCACCTGGTAGCGCCAGCGTTTGCCCTGACTGCTGAGCACCCCCCCCGGGGTGGCCACGCCTTGACCGACGACCAGATCCAGCGTCGAACCGGAGGCCATCTGGCGCGGGCAACGCACCGTGTGGTATCGCAAGGGCTCGGCGGCAGCCGCCTTGCTGAGGCCCAGTGCCTGCAACAAGGCCGTGCGATCCGGCGCGTCCAGCGGCTTCACGGGCATGCGCTCACCCAGGCCTTGCATCTCACAGCTCACCCGGGCCTGCACACTGGCCGCTGTGGCCGGGCCATTGAATTGCAAAAGGAAAAACTGCCCCTCATCGATGGGCGCATAGTTCCCGGGCCGGATGCTCTGCACAAACGGTCCACCCGTGTTGAAGCGGAAGCGGTTGCGCCCACTCAGGGCCACGCCCTTGGGCGAGGTGAAACCGGCCCGGGCCTGCAGCTCACAAGCCACGCCGGGCGGCAGGTCGCGCTCGAAATCAAACGCCCATTCGCGCTCACTGAGCCAGCGTCCGCTGCCCTTGCTGGTGGCGCTGTCGTCACAGACCAGGCTCAGGGGGGCCGACGCAGCCGGGTCACCAAAGGTGACGGCAGGCTCATCAAAGCGCGCCAGCACCTGGCGCACCTGGGCCACCTCGCCCTGGGGTGAAAGCTGGCTGATCTGCAGCGCCTGGGCGCCGCTGGCCAGCAAGGCCATGCCGGCCCACAGCGCAACTCGCGCCTGTCGCAAGGCCTTCTGTATGGGGGATTTCTTGTTCATACGCACCTCCTCGACCGGCTCTGGAGGACAAAAGCATCCCCCCGAGCCAGCTCCGGATCGCATCGTATGAGAAACAGGTGGCCATCGGCCAGTGCATGGATCACGATCCATCCGATCAGGGCCTCAATGCAACAAGCCCCCGCGCTGCGGGGGCTTGTGTTCAAGGGCGTGGGGGCACCCAGGCCCCTGGCCGGTCAACCCAGCCGGATCGGCACAAAGATGCGCTGCTCACCGCGCTGGATCAGCAGGGCCACCGACTTGTCGGATTTGGCCACCGCCTCACGCACCTGATCCACCGAGCGGACGTTGGTGCCATTGACGGCCAGCAGCACGTCGCCTTGCTGCACGCCGGCCCGCGCCGCAGCACCCCGGGCGTCCTGCACCAGCAGACCGCTTTCAGCGCCGATCTGTTCGCGCTCCTGCGGTTGCAGTGGGCGCAGGGCCAGGCCCAGCTTGCCCTGGTCCGCAGACTTGTCGCCCTCGGCCTTGGCGGTCTTGTCGCCCACCTTCACCAACTGGGCCTGCAGCTTTTCGGTGCTGCCCTTGCGCCAGACCTCGATGCTGACCTTGTCGCCCGGCGAAGCCAGGGCAATCAGAGCCGGCAGATCCCCCGAAGAGACGATGCGCTGGCCATTCACCTGACGGATCACGTCTCCGGGTTGCAGGCCGGCGCGCTCCGCCGGGCCCCCCTTCTCAATGCTGGACACCAGCGCACCCTCAGGCCGGTCGAGCTTGAACGAATCGGCCAGGGTCTGGTTGACCTCTTGCACCACCACGCCGAGGCGAGCATGTTCAACCTTGCCAGTGGCCACGATCTGGTCGCGGATGCGGATCGCCACATCCACCGGAATCGCGAAGGACACGCCCTGGTAGCCGCCGGTGCGGCTGTAGATCTGCGAATTGATGCCGACCACCTCGCCTCGGGCATTGAACAGCGGCCCGCCGGAGTTGCCGGGGTTGATGGCCACGTCGGTCTGGATGAAGGGCACGGCCGTGTCGTCCGGCAGCGAGCGGCCCTTGGCGCTGACCACGCCAGCCGTCACGGTGTTCTCGAAACCGAAGGGCGAGCCGATGGCCAACACCCATTCGCCCACCTTCAGATCGGCCATGCGGCCGAACTTGACCACCGGCAGGTTCTTGGCATCAACCTTGATCACCGCCACGTCGGTGCGCGGGTCAGAGCCCAGCACCTTGGCGCGAAACTCACGCCGGTCGGTCAGCTTGACCGTGACCTCTTTGGCGCCCTTGACCACGTGGGCATTGGTCAGGATCACACCATCCTCACTGACGATGAAGCCCGAGCCCTGGCCCCGGGTGGGGGTTTCCTGGGCACGCGGACCCTGACGTTGGCCGGGCATGGGGCCACCGAAGCGGCGGAAGAACTCGGCAATCGCCGGGGGCATGTCCTGGGGCATCCCCTGGGCGTTGGCCTCGTCGTCATCGTCATTGGATTCATTGCTGACGCGGGTGGTGCCCACGACGCTGATGTTGACCACGGCCGGGCCGTAACGCTCGGTGATGACCGAAAAGTCGGGCGCCTGCACCGCGCCGACCGGCGCAGTGGCCGCAGGGCCGGCAGCGGCCACCAGCGCCGGGGGCGTCTGGGCATGGGCCAAGCCCATCTGCACGGCCGAAACGCCAGCGCCCCCAAGGGCGCCCGCCACCAGCAGGGCCATGACCAGGCGGGATGCGGGCCATTGAACGGTGTTTTTCATCGAAGACTCCTGACCAAAACGGTGTTGCGATGAAAGCACTGTGCCCGGCCAGTCTTAGCGCTGTCTTAAACCGCCCGCCTTGAAGCCGTCCGGCCTCATCTGAAGCCAATCAATGCAAGCGCGAAGGGTGTTGTAAGCCACGTCATCAATGGTTTCAAACAGGCCTTCTGGCTACCCATTCGCCACGTCCAGCCAGTACATCCGCGCCGGATTGCAGGCCCCCTCCTCCACTGCAGTCCCCTTGGACCGCCCTGCACGACATGAAACTCCAGACCCGCCTGATTGACCTTGAAATCCGTGACCAGGGGCCCGCCAAGGCCCCGGTGGTGCTGTTGATCATGGGCCTGGGCATGCAGCTGATCTCCTGGCCCTCGCGCCTGGTGGACACCTTGCTGGCCGAGGGCTACCGAGTGATCCGCTTCGACAATCGCGATGCAGGCTTGTCGCAGCGCTTTCCGGAACTGGGCGTGCCCGGGCTGCCGTGGGCCTGGCTGCGCCGCTCGGTGGGCCTGCCGATCCGCCCCCCGTACTCGCTGCAGGACATGGCCCAGGACACCGTGTCGCTGCTGGATGCACTGGACATCGAGCGCGCCCATGTGCTGGGGGTGGACCTGGGAGGCATGATCGGCCAGCACATGGCCTTGTTGGCCCCGGGCCGGGTGCGCAGCCTTTGCAGCGTGATGAGCAGCAGCGGCGCCCGTCACCTGCCAGGCCCCGAACGGGCCGTGCGCACCGCGCTGCTGCGCCCCCCCGCCAGCCTTGACACGGCCAGCCTGCTGGCGCACCAGCAGGCGCTGTTCCACCTGCTGCGCAGCCCCAACTTTCCGCAAGACCTGGAGGACCAGCGCAAGCGGCTGCTGGCCGGCATTCACCGGGCCGTGTACCCCGAAGGCGTGGTACGGCAACTGGCGGCAGTGCTGGCCGACACCCAGCGGGCTCGCGCGCTGGCCCAGTTGCATGTGCCAACGCTGGTGGTGCATGGTCGGCAAGACCCGTTGCTGCCGGTGGCCTGCGGCGAAGACACCGCCCGCCGCATACCGGGGGCCAGGTTGCTCACCATCGAGGGCATGGGCCACGATCTGCCACCGGGCGTGGTGCAGGCCTTGCTGGCGGCCCTGCTGCCGCACCTGAAGATGCACTGAGCGCGCTCAGAACAAACTCAGACCAGGCCGGCGTCAGCCGGCCATGGCCCCGAAGGCCACGGTCACCTTCAAGCCGCCCAGGCGCTCCGACTCATCCAGGTTGACCCGGGCGCCGTGCTGACGCGCCACCGCCTCGACGATGGCCAGCCCCAGGCCGCTGCCTGGCACCTCGGCCACGCCCTCGCCACGCTTGAAGCGGTCAAACACCCGGGCACGATCGGCTGCCGGGATGCCAGGCCCACTGTCCTCAACCACCCAGGCGACCGTGCCATCCGCCTGGCGCAGCAGCGAGACGTCAATCGTGCCCGGGCCCGGCGTGTATTTGATCGCGTTGTCCACCAGGTTGCGCAGCAGCACGCGCAAGGCCTCGGCCTGGCCGGGGACTGTCAGCGCATCGGCCTGATCGACCCCCAGGTCCAGACCCCGCGCACCCGCCAGCGGCAGGCATTCGGCCAGTACCTCGCGGGTCAGGGCCAGCAGGTCAACCGGCTGGGCCTGGGCCTCGGGGGCCGACTCCTGGCGCGCCAGCAACAGCAACTGGCCAACCAGGTCGATGGCCCGCTCGATGCCCTGGCGCAGACGCTGGGCCGCCAGCTCGCGCGTGGGTTCGTCGGCCGCGCGCTGCAGGGCCTGCATCTGCAGCCGCAACGCCGTCAGGGGTGAACGGAGTTCATGCGCGGCATCGGCCACAAAGTGCCGCTGGGCCTGCAGCGTGCTCTGCACACGCGCGAACAGCGCGTTGAGCTCGCCCACCAGCGGGCGCACCTCGTCGGGCAGGCCCTGCTCGGGCAGGGGCGACAGGTCGTCGGCGCTGCGCCTGGCCACCTGGCGCTGCATGCGCTGCACCGGGCGCAGGGCGCGCCCGATGATCCAGCCCACCACCAGCATCAGCATCGGGGTGATGCCCAGCAAGGGCAGCACGGCCCGGAAAGCCAGGGCCCGGGCCCGCGCATCGCGCGCACTCATGTCCTGCGCGATCTGCACCGTCTGCAAGGCCGTCTGCAAAGTGTAGACACGGTAGCGCACACCGCCACTCTGGATGTCTGAGAACCCCAGCACGGCTCGCCCCGGCAGCACCGAGCGTGGTGAGCGGAACAGTGAATCGCCATCGGCCCCCCAGATCTGTACCTCGATGCCCGCGTCTTCGCTGGCTTCTTCGGGGTTGATCCAACCCAATGGCACGCCTTGCTGCACCGCCTGGGCCATCTGGCGCAAGTGCTCGTCAAACAGGGCATCGGCCTCGAACAAGGCATTGCGGTAAGCGGTGGCGGCCAGCACGGCACAGGCCAGCAAGATGGTGCCGAGCACCAGTGCCTGCAGGCGCGCCCGCAGCGAATGCCGCGCCGAAACCCGCCAGCGCCACCTCATTCGCGCGGCACCAGGTAGCCCAGGCCGCGCACGGTCTGGATCAGGCCGGCGCCGAGCTTTTTGCGCACGCCATGGATGTAGACCTCGACCGCGTTGCTGCTGATGTCTTCCTTCCAGCTGAAGAGCTTTTCTTCGAGCTGGGCACGCGAAAAGATCACCCCGGGGCGCGAGATCAGCGGCTCCAGCACGGCCCACTCGCGGGCCGACAGGGTCACCGGCTGGCCATTGAGTCGGGCTTCATGGGTGGCCGGGTTCAGGCTGACCCCGTGCTGTTCAAACACCGGGCCGGCCTGCCCGGCCTGGCGCCGCAGCAGGGCCCGCACGCGGGCCAGCAGCTCATCGGTGTCAAAGGGTTTGACCACATAGTCGTCAGCACCCGCATCCAGCCCCGCCACGCGGTCGCTGACCGCATCGCGGGCCGTGGCCACCAGCACCGGCAGAGTGCTGCGCCGCGCGCGCAGGTCGCGCAGCACCTGCAGCCCGTCGCGCCGCGGCAGGCCCAGGTCGAGCAACAACAGGTCGTAGCTGGCGCTGCGCAGGGCCGTGTCGGCCATCTCGCCATCGCGCACCCAGTCAACCGCGTAGTGCTCGGCGCGCAGCACGTCGAGCACGGCCTGGCCGATCATGGGGTCGTCTTCAACCAGCAACAGACGCATCTCGGAGCCCTCCGTTCACTTGGACCCACCCAGCATGGCCGGGCTGGCTTAGACCAGGCTGAAACCGCCGACGGTCGCTCAGGCCAGGCGGGCGCGATGGCGCTCGATCTGGGCGCGAACCTGATCCGGGGCGGTGCCACCCAGGGTACTGCGGGCGTTCAGCGAGCCGCGCAGGCTGAGCACCTCGTACACGTCCTTCTCGATGCTGGGGTTGAACTGCTGCAGCACGGCCAGCGGCAGTTCGGACAGGTCCACGTTGTGCGAGATGGCCGCCTTCACGGCATGGGCCACCGTCTCGTGGGCGTCACGGAAAGGCAGGCCCTTCTTGACCAGGTAGTCGGCCAGATCGGTGGCGGTGGCGTAGCCGCGCTTGGCCGCGTCTTCCATGGCCTGCGGGCGCACGGTGATGCCTTCGACCATCTCGGCAAAGATGCGCAGCGTGTCTTTCAGGGTGTCCACCGTGTCGAACAACGGCTCTTTGTCTTCCTGGTTGTCCTTGTTGTAGGCCAGCGGCTGGCCCTTCATCAGCGTGATCAGGCCCATCAGGTGCCCCACCACGCGGCCGGTCTTGCCCCGGGCCAGTTCGGGCACGTCGGGGTTCTTCTTCTGCGGCATGATCGAGCTGCCGGTGGTGAAGCGGTCGGCGATCTGGATGAAGCCGAAATTCTGGCTCATCCACAGGATCAGCTCTTCAGACAGGCGGCTGATGTGCACCATGGCCAACGAGGCGGCGGCGGTGAACTCGATGGCGAAATCGCGGTCGCTCACGGCGTCCAGGCTGTTCTGGCACACGCCATCCATGCCCAGCGTCGCAGCCACGCGGGCGCGGTCCAGCGGGTAGCTGGTGCCAGCCAGGGCGGCGGCACCCAGGGGCAGGCGGTTGGTGCGGCGGCGCACATCGGCCATGCGCTCAGCGTCGCGGCTGAACATCTCCACATAGGCCAGCATGTGGTGGCCAAAACTCACCGGCTGGGCCACCTGCAGGTGGGTGAAGCCCGGCAGGATCACTTCGACATTGCGCGCGGCGATGTCGAGCAGGGCTTTTTGCAGGTCCACCAGCAAACCGCTGATCAAGTCGATTTCACCGCGCAACCACAGGCGCACATCGGTGGCCACCTGGTCGTTGCGGCTGCGGCCGGTGTGCAGGCGCTTGCCGGCATCACCCACCAGTTGGGTCAGGCGGGCCTCGATGTTCAGGTGAACGTCTTCCAGGTCCAGCTTCCAGTCAAACGTGCCGGCTTCGATCTCGGCCCGGATCTGGGCCATGCCGCGCTGGATGGCGGCCAGGTCGTCCGCGCCGATGATGCCCTGGGTGGCCAGCATGTCGGCATGGGCCAGCGAGCCCGTGATGTCCGCCAGCCAAAGGCGCTTGTCGAAAAACACGCTGGAGGTGTAGCGCTTGACCAGATCGCTCATCGGCTCGGAAAACAGCGCCGACCACCCTTCCGACTTGTTGTCGAGTTGGTTGACGGCGGTTTGGGGGGCTTGGGGGGCTTGGGCAGCCGGGTTGGCACCTGGGTTGGCGTTGGAGCTGGTGGTCATGAAAAGCAATAATCCGTGTCGAGGGGGCCACTGGGCCGCTGCCCAGGAGGTCGCCGAATAGGCGAAAGGCCATGAAAGATTCGCAAATTTTATCGACCTTCGGTCCGACCGCGGCGCAAACCGCTCCCAAGCCCCCCGCCAGCACCGCTGCGCTGGTGTTCGACGCCTGTCATCTGGGGGTGGTTCTGCGCGCCGTGATGTTCGTCGAAACCGTGATGGGTGTGGCCGCGTTGTACGCGGTCGACTCCTTCATGGCCTGGGTCGGCCTGACGGGGGTGCTCACCTGCGCCGCCTTGCCCGGAACCCTGGCCTGGCTGGTTTCGGCCTGCCTGCTCAAGCACCTGCTGGCCCGGCTGCCGGCACCCGCCCAGTACGCGGTTGGCAGCCTGCTGGGCGCCGCCACCGGCCTGTATGGCTGCGGCTTGCTGGCCCTGACCGGTTTCATCGAGCATTCGCCCTGGCTGGCCAGCGCCTGCACCGGCGCCCTGCTGGCCGGGCTGCTGGTGGCCAGCCTGGTATGGCGTGCCCGCGCACGCACCCCGGCCGCGACCACCGCCCGCCTGGCCGAGCTGCAGTCGCGCATCCGGCCGCACTTTCTGTTCAACACCCTCAACAGCGCCATTGCCCTGGTGCGCGCCGAGCCCGCCCGTGCCGAAACCCTGCTGGAAGACCTGAGCGACCTGTTCCGCGCCGCCCTGATCGAACACGGCGAGACCGCCACCCTTGACGAGGAGGTGGCGCTGGCCCAGCGCTACCTGGCCATCGAGCAGGTGCGCTTCGGCGAGCGCCTGAGCGTGCAGTGGGAGCTCGACCCCGAGGCCGGGCAGGCCCGGCTGCCGCCTCTGTTGTTGCAACCCCTGGTGGAGAACGCCATCAAGCACGGCGTGGAACCCAGCGCAGTGGGCGGCGAGCTGATCGTGCGAACCCGCATTCAGGGGACGCGAGTGCGTCTGGATATCATTAACTCACTACCACCGGAAGCCCAAAAAACGACCGCTCAGACAGCTGGTCACGGGATAGCGCTCGCCAATGTAAGCGACCGCTTGCGTTTGTTGCACGACGTCGAAATTGAGTTCAGTGCTGGCGTGAGGGACGACCGCTACCATGTCCGAATCACGTTTCCGACGTGAGTCGAGGCATGGAGACAACCTTGCCGCATGGATTCAATCAACGTCTAGAAAGCACCATGGAGCTTCACCTTCTGATCGTTGACGACGAAGCATTGGCACGCTCCCGTCTGCGAACGCTGCTCAGCGACCTGCACGCAGCCCACCCCTTCACCGTCCAAGAGGCCACCAACGCCGTCACGGCCATGGCCGTGCTCGATCGAGAGCCGATCGATGTGGTCTTGCTCGACATCCACATGCCCGGCACCGACGGCCTGGGCCTGGCCAACCACCTGCGCACCCTGAGGCGGCCGCCGGTGGTGATCTTCGTCACGGCCTATGCCGAGCATGCAGTGCAGGCCTTCGACCTCGACGCGGTCGACTACCTCACCAAGCCGGTGCGCGCCGACCGCCTGAGCGAAGCCCTGCTGAAGGCCCAGCGCCGACTGCAGACCCAGCGCAGCCAGCCGCAGGCCGACAACAACCCCTCCGAGCACTTGATCATCCAGGACCGGGGGCGCACCGAGCGGGTGCCGCTGGCCGAGGTGCTGTACTTCAAGGCCGAACTCAAGTACGTGACCGTGCGCACAGCAGTGCGCAGCTACATCCTCGACGGCTCGCTGAGCGACCTCGAAACCCGCTACCCCAACCGCTTCATGCGCATCCACCGCAACGCGCTGGTGGCCCGCCAGGCGGTGCGTGCCCTCGAAAAGCACTACGACAGCGAAGAGGGCGATGGCTGGGCCGTGCGCCTGCAAGGCCTCGATGAACGCCTGTCCGTGTCTCGCCGTCAACTGACCTCGGTGCGCGAGGCGATTGCCGCCAGCAGGTAGAACTGAGCCGCACGGGATGCCCTGGCCCACACAAGCCGGGGCAACACCTCTCCAGCGCCTCAACGACGGGGCAGATCGATGGGCTCAGGCTGCGGACGCGGGCCCAACCAGGGCCACGATTCACAAAAGCAATCGGCGGCGTTCTTTTTCGAATTGGACCCGCAGGCCATCCCTCTCCAAGATGGCGCACCAGGGCCTGTCGACAGGCCCTGGCAGCCGGCACAGACCGGTGCCCCCTCCTGGAGACAACACCATGAACCGATTGCATGCCTGCGCGGCCCTGTTCGCCCTGGCCCTGGGCGGCCCACTGGCCACCCGTGCCCAAGGCCTGAGCACGGCCCCGGCCGCGCCCAACCCCTACCCCACAGGGCCCATCACCCTGGTCGTGCCTTTTGCGGCCGGCAGCGGCACCGACTCGGTGGCCCGCACCCTGGGCCAAAAGCTGGCCGAACGACTGCGACAACCCGTGCTGATCGACAACCGCCCCGGTGCCAGCGCGCAGCTGGGCGCGCAGTACGTGGCCAAGGCCAAGCCCGACGGCTACACGCTGTTCATGACCACCAACACCTCGCACTCGGCCAACCCCAGCCTGTTCGCCCAACTGCGCTACGACCCGATCAAAGACTTCACCCCCGTGGCCGGCGTCGGTGAACTGCCGTTTGCGCTGGCGATTCACCCCTCTGTACCGGCCCGCAGCCTGAGCGAGTTCATCACCTACGCCAAAGCCCACCCCGGCCAGCTCAGCTATGCCACGCCCAACAGCACCTCGCTGGTGGCCAGCGAAACCCTCAAGCGCATCGCCGGCCTGGACATCGTGGGCGTGCCCTACAAATCCAGCCCCCAGGCCATGACCGACCTGGTCGGCGGGCAGGTGCAGATGTATGTGGCCGACCTGGGCTCGGGCATGAGCATGCTCAAGAGCGACAAGGTGCGCACCCTGGGCATCACCACGGCCGAGGCCTCGCGCCTGTTGCCCGGCGTGCCCCCGATCGGCAAGACCGTGGCGGGCTTCGACCTGACCTCGTGGAACGGGGTGTTCGGTCCGGCCGGCCTGCCGCCGCCCGTGGTCGAGCGGCTCAACCGCGAGATCAACGCCGTGCTGGCCGACACCGACGTGCAAGACAAGCTGGCCCAGATCGGCTTTCAGGTGTGGCCGGGCGCCACCCCCGAAGCCTTTGCCCAGTATGTGGCCGAGCAACTGCGGCACTGGGGGCAGCTGATCCGCCAGGCCGGCATCCGCCCCGAATGAGCCCCCCCACCCGAAAGACCGACATGTCTGAAGCCCCCCGATACGACTACTGCGTTCGCGCCGGCAGCGTGCCCAGCTACCAGCCAGCCAACCACGCCCACACCCAGAACCAGCGCCTGATCGGCCCCGACAACGTGGGCGCGCGCCACCTGGAGGTGGTGCTGGGCACCCTGGCCCCAGGCGGTGGCGCCCTGCCCCACGCGCACCCCGGCATGGAGCAGGCCTGCTACCTGCTGGAAGGCACGGCCCACGCCGAGGTGGCCGGCCAGTCTTTTGAGCTCGGGCCGGGCGATGCCTGCTTTTTTCCGGCCGACGAGATGCATGTGTTCCAGGTCACCAGCGTCACACCGGTGAAGTTGCTGGTGATCTACAGCCCGCCCTACGGCGAGAACCCCGAGCGCGTGCGCCGGGCCGGCCCGGTCGGAGGTGCGGCATGAATTTCGGCTGGACCGAGCAACAGCAGCAGATCCGTGACGCGGTCGAGCGCGTCTGCGCCCCCTTTGATGCCGACTACTGGCTGCGTCACGACCGCGAAGGCGGCTTTCCGGACGACTTCCACCGGGCCCTGGCCGACGCGGGCTGGCTGGGCATCGCCATGCCCGAGGCCTATGGCGGCGCGGGGCTGGGCATCAGCGAGGCCGCGCTGATGATGCACACCATCGCGGCCACCGGCGCCGGCCTGTCGGGTGCCTCGGCGGTGCACATGAACATCTTTGGCCTGCACCCGGTGGTGGTGTTCGGCAGCGACGAGCAGAAGCAGCGCTGGCTGCCGCCCCTGATCGCCGGCCGCGACAAGGCCTGCTTCGGCGTGACCGAGCCCAACACCGGGCTGAACACCCTCAAGCTCAAGACCCGCGCCGTGCGCCAGGGCGACCACTATGTGGTGACCGGCCAGAAGGTGTGGATCTCGACCGCCCAGGTGGCCAACAAGATCCTGCTGCTGGCCCGCACCACCCCGGTCGAAGAGTGCCGCGGCACCGAAGGCCTGAGCCTGTTCTACACCGACCTGGACCGCCGCCAGATCGAGGTGCGCGAGATCGAGAAGATGGGCCGCAAGGCCGTCGACTCGAACCAGGTCTTCATCGATGGCCTGCGCATCCCGGTGGCAGACCGCGTCGGCGAAGAAGGCCAGGGCTTCAGCTACATCCTGCACGGCCTGAACCCCGAACGCATCCTGATCGCCGCCGAGGCCGTGGGCCTGGGCCGCGCCGCCCTGGCACGCGGCGCGCTGTACGCCAAGGAACGCGTGGTGTTCGACCGCCCCATCGGCATGAACCAGGGCATCCAGCACCCGCTGGCCAAATCCTGGATGGAACTGGAGGCCGCCCACCTGATGGTGCACAAGGCCGCCTGGCTGTACGACCAGCACCAACCCTGCGGTGCCGAGGCCAACAGCGCCAAGTACCTGGCCGCCGAAGCCTGCTACCACGCCTGCGAAAACGCCATCCTCACCCACGGCGGCATGGGCTACGCCAAGGAATACCACGTGGAGCGCTACCTGCGTGAAGCCTGGATCCCGCGCCTGGCCCCGGTCAGCCCGCAACTGATCCTGTGCTTCATTGCCGAGAAGGTGCTGGGGCTGCCGAAGTCGTATTGAGGGGGCTGGTCGAGTGACCTGCTTGCGATGACACCACCTCCTGTTCGGCCATTCAGGTCAGGCGCACATCGGGATCACTCCGTCCTTGCGTGCTCCCAAAGAAGCAGATCACTGAAATCACACAGGCAATCGCAGCCAGATACGCCCTGAGCATCAGGGCCCTGCTGAACCAGGGCGGTGTGAATGGTGCCCGCCCACAACACAGACGTTCCAACAAGCAAGCCCTGAGGCGCGCTACGTCGGCCTCGTTGGGGCTACTTGCTGTTCAGCCCATATCGACGACACGCCGATACGGCGGTCTCACAAGTTACCACGCCACCGCAGCAGGGCGCCTCAAACCACCGCCGCGACAAACTGTAGATGCGCAGCACGGCCGCAACAGTGGCAAGTTGGCGCAGCCCCCGTCTTTATTGGCAACCGCGCGCATACGGGTGGACCTTAGCGGGCAATGCAATTGCCATACCTTTTTCAGAGGATTTACTTGGCATTCATTTGACAATTGACGACCGCTTCACCCCCCCAAAAAACACCTCACTGATGCGCACTTGCCAATTCGTACATCAAACATGCCACCAGGATTCCAGCCCAAAAATCAATACAAGCGGATTATTTCAAAATTTGCAAAACAAATCAACAAAGATCACGCCAATTTCAAAAACTCACAAATCCGAGAATCACTCAACAACAACCACGCATCAGATACCCGTTGAGCACAACCACAAGCCAACTTAATCTAAAAATAGTACATCAAACATGAACTCGAAAATACCCCCAATTCCTCAACACAAAAATTCACAAATCATCTCATGCATACCCAAATCACCCTGCAAAAAAACAAAACCCCCAACAAACGTCAATTGCTATTGGCCACCTTATCGATCACCAGTGTTTTATCAGCATGCGGGGGCGGGGGCTCTATGGCAAACCAAGATGGAACAGGCACACCCACAGCGCCGCCATCCTCCGGAAGCGCGACAACCGCCACATCAAAACTGCAATGGAAAATCGAGACACCTCTAAAAATAAGTTTAAAAAGCTCTGAGGGAGTCGTTCTCAGCGAACCTTTGAATTGTGTCGCCGTGGATTCCAATGCCATTACCATCAAGCCTGACTGCAGTACCGTCATGGCAAATCGCCTGGGCAACCAAGAGATCATCGTCAGTAAAGATCAAGTTTCTGCAAGATTACAAATAGCAGTCACCCCACAACGACACATCATGGCCCAAGCAGTTAGAGCGGGGAGCTTTGGCAATGGAACTGCCTATGCGATAACACCAGCTTCTGGCACCCCATTATTTTGGGGAGACAACTCAAACTATACCCTGGCCCAAGCAGAAAGGTCTGCCAAAATAACAGGCTTTCCAATGCCAGGAAAAATAGCCATCGACAGCTACATGGCAGGCATCACAACAGTTTCAATCGGCGAGCAAAGTGCGTTGGCGGTGACGGAGGAGGGGCAGGTTCTTTCATGGGGCATCGACCACTCTTACAGATTGGGCCGTCAAGTTTCTGCTAGTGATCGTGGTGATCCGATACCAGGATTTGTGCGCAACAGCGCCGATAATGGAGTATTGACAAACATTGTGCAAAGCGGCGTAGGTACCTGGAATGCAACAGCGCTACGAGATGATGGGCATGTCTACACTTGGGGTTGGGGTTACACAACCGGACAAGGAGATAAAAATCAGAGCCTTTACCCAAACATCGTTGTACTGGACGATGACTCTGCACTGAGTGATGTAGTACAAATCAGTGTCGGGGGCAATTTCTCTCTGGCACTAACCAAAAATGGACAGGTGTACGGCTGGGGGAACAATGGTGAAAATCAAACAGGCACCAGCGACTCCCCATCCAAACCAGAGAAGTATGTATTTAAAGCACGCCCGGTCATTTACGGAAGCGATCGAAAGATACTTTCCGATATTGTGAGCATCAGCGCAGGAGGCACCCATAGTTTGGCTCTCACCAGCTCAGGCCAAGTTTACGCATGGGGAAGCAATGAATCGAAAGCACTGGGTAGAGGAAGAAACGCGAATTCCACATCTGGAGGCTACGCACCAGCCTTGGTAATGTCAAATGTGGATGGCGTCCCTCTCAGCAACATCACCGCCATTTCTGCATCCCACACTTCTTCATTAGCACTTGAAAAAAGCGGCAAAGTGCTTTCCTGGGGCCATGCATACATGGGTGCACTGGGAGAAGGGCTTAACTCCACCGTTGGTAATGAAAGACCATTTGCAGATTACGTTGTGGCAGAAGATGGAATTGGCTTATTAAACAATGCGATCGCCATCGGCGTCAACCACTCAGCCAGCTATGCGCTCATCTCCGATGGATCCGTCTTGGCCTGGGGCAGCAATTACGGAAACGAACTCGGTCAGAATTTATCACCCAAAGATTTATTCAAGTCAAAAATGCCACTCAAGGTTAAAAATACCACCGGCACTGGGCCGCTCTCAGCGGGAGACTTGTCCGAATTCAAAAACCTGAAACAAAACTACCGCTGATGAAAAGCTGATTTGTCGCAAAACACTGCGACGATGCCCATCGTCGGGCAGAGAAAATGAGGGGGTTCGTCAAAAAATGAGCCCCCTCAAATCAATGATTGGCGGAGATGTTCAGGCGCAGCCCTCAAGCGCCAAAACCCCGGCCTCGTCACCGTGCACAGCGAGGTGGACCTGAACCTGCGCGTCAGCCCGCAGGTGTTTGCGCCCCATGCTCAGGGTGGTTTCACCGTGACCGGCCGGCGGCCCTGAGCCGGGCCCTTGCGCCTGGGCCTGCAGCCCGGGCGGGCGCGGCCAGGGTCATGGGGGCGGCGGTGGCCGCTAAGCCGGCGGCTCGGGGTCGGCCAGGGCCTGGTTCCAGGCCTGTTCGCCCGCCACCGCCTGCTGCACCACTTCGCGGATCAGGGTCAGGGCGCGCTTGTGGGTTTCGGTGGAGGGGCGGCGTGAGGACCACACCAGGTTCAGCTCGCTCATGATGCGCGGCGAGTGGATGCCGTGCAGCACAAACGGGGTGGCGTTGCTGAAACTGCTCAGAGTGTAGGCCGGCAGCACGGCGTGGCCCAGGCCTTCTCGCACCAGGTTGAGGATGGCGTTCAGGCCGTCCACCTCCAGGGTGACCTGGGGCTTGAGGCCGAAACGGGCCATTTCGGCATCGATCAGGATGCGGAACACATTGGGCCGGCTGGGCAGGATCAACGGCAGGGCCGCCACTTCGCGCAGGCTCAGCGTGGCCGGCAGCGGCGTGTCCTGGCGCAGGGGGTGGTCGCGGGCGGCGATCAGCACCAGTTGCTCTTCGTGCAGGGTGCTCATCTCCAGGTCGGGCGAGCGCACCGGGTTGTACAGCACGGCCATGTCGAGGTTGCCCACGCGCAGGCCCTCGTACATCTGCACCGAAAAGCCCTCGGTGAGCGTGAGCCGTGCCTGCGGCAGGTGCTGCATGAAGGCGCGCGCCAGCGGCACGGTGATCAGGCGCGACAGGCTGGGCGGCAGGCCCACCGACACCCGGCCAGCCAGGGCGCCGCGGGCGCTGCCCATTTCCTCACGCGCCACGGCCACCTGGTGCAGGATGCCGCGGCCATGTTCCAGCAGCAGCTTGCCGCTTTCGGTCAGCTTGACACCGCGCCCGTTGCGGTCGAGCAGGTTCTGGCGCAACTCCACCTCCAGCATGCGAACCTGGCGGCTGAGCGCAGGCTGGGCAATGTTGAGGGCGATCGAGGCGCGGGTGAAGCTGCCCAGTTCGGCCACGCGAACGAAGTATTCGAGCTGTTTGAGGTCCATGACACGTGATTTTGAATACCTTTGATCGAACTATATCAATTCGGTATACCAGCTAGTGTGGGGGGCGGCTGGCAAGGCCGGCCGGCGCTGTCGAGAATCAGCGCCAACACGAATTGCGCGCCCGGGCGGCCCTTGTCCATCCGGAGACAGCGCCAGCCTGATTTGGCGAGGGAGGGAATCACCCCGATGGATCAACCAGAGACAAGCCATGAAGCCCAATAACACGGACGTCAATGTCCAGACCCTGCTCAACGAGCACCCGTTTTCGCCCTTTCAGTGGGTGATTTTTGCGCTGTGCTTTTTCATTGTGCTGCTGGACGGTTTTGACACCGCCGCCATCGGCTACATCGCCCCCTCGCTGATCAAGGAATGGGGCGTCAGCAAACCCGCACTGGCCCCGGTGTTGAGTGCCGCCCTGTTCGGCCTGGCCGCGGGCGCCCTGCTGGCCGGGCCGCTGGCTGACCGCCTGGGCCGCAAGACGGTGCTGGTGGGATCGGTGCTGATCTTTGCCGTGGCCTGCCTGGCCTCGGGCTTTGCCCCCGACCTCACCACGCTGAGCGTGCTGCGCTTTGTGACCGGCCTGGGCCTGGGTGCCGCCATGCCCAATGCCGTGACCCTGATGAGCGAATACTGCCCGGACAGCCGGCGCGCCACCCTGACCAACGCCATGTTCTGCGGCTTTCCACTGGGCGCGGCCTTCGGCGGCTTTCTGGCCGCCTGGATGATCCCGAACTTCGGCTGGCGCAGTGTGCTGATCCTGGGCGGCGGCGTGCCTTTGCTGCTGGTGCTGCTGCTGGTGGTCTTGCTGCCTGAATCGGTGCGCTACATGGTGGCCAATGGCCAGCCGGTGGAGCGCATCCGCGCGGTGCTGGCCCGCATTGCCGGCCCCGCCGTGCAGGGTGCCAAGCGCTTTGTGCTGACTGAGACGGCCGCCCACTCCGATGCCAAGAGCGGCATCGGCGTGGTGCTGTCGGCGCCCTACCGCGTGGGCTCGCTCATGCTTTGGCTGGCCTATTTCATGGGCCTGGTGATCTTCTATGCGCTGATCAACTGGATGCCTGTGTTGTTCAAGGATGCCGGCATCGACCCCAAGACCGGTACGCTGATCGCGGCCCTGTTTCCGCTGGGCGGCGTGGGTGCCGTGTTCTTTGGCTGGCTGATGGACCGTTTCAACGCCAACCGCATCATTGCCGCCGGTTACGCCCTCACCGCGGTGTCGATCTGGGCCATCGGCCAGGCTGCTGGCCAGGTGGGCTGGCTGGTGGTGGTGGTGTTTGTCGCCGGCACCATCATGAACACGGCGCAATCGTCGATGCCGGCCCTGGCCGCGGCTTATTACCCGACGCGTGGCCGTGCCACCGGCGTGGCCTGGATGCTGGGCATCGGCCGCTTTGGCGGCATTGCCGGCTCTTTCCTGGTGGCTGAGCTGTCGGCCCGACATTTGAGCTTTGGTGACATCTTTGCCGTAGTGGCCATCCCCGGCATCATTGCCACCGCCGCCCTGATGCTGAAAGAATTCAAGCGCCCCAAGGGGGGCGATGACGGCAGCGCCCGCCTCGTGCCGGTGGCGGCGCACTGAGCCTTGCGAACCCTTTTTGTTTTCGACCCTCTGGAGAATCCCCGATGATCATCGACGTTCACGGCCACTACACCACCGCCCCGGCTGCCCTGGGCGCCTGGCGCGACCTGCAGATCGCCGCCCTGAAAGACCCCAGCAAGGCCCCCAAGGCCTCTGAGCTGAAGATCAGCGACGACGAGCTGCGCGAGTCCATCGAGACCAACCAGCTCAAGCTGATGAAAGAGCGCGGCAGCGACCTGACCATCTTCAGCCCGCGCGCCAGCTTCATGGCGCACCACATCGGCGACTTCGAAACCTCGTCCACCTGGGCCGCCATCTGCAACGAGCTGTGCTTCCGCGTCAGCGAGCTGTTTCCGGAGCACTTCATCCCGGCCGCCATGCTGCCGCAATCACCCGGCGTGGACCCGGCCACCTGCATCCCCGAACTGGTCAAGTGCGTGGAGCAGTACGGCAACGTGGGCATCAACCTGAACCCCGATCCCTCGGGCGGCCACTGGACCAGCCCGCCCCTGAGCGATCGCCATTGGTACCCCATCTACGAAAAGATGGTCGAGTACGACATCCCGGCGATGATCCACGTGAGCACCAGCTGCAACAGCTGCTTCCACACCACCGGCGCCCACTACCTGAACGCCGACACCACGGCCTTCATGCAGTGCCTGACCAGCGACCTGTTCAAGGACTTCCCCACGCTGAAGTTCCTGATCCCGCACGGCGGCGGCGCGGTGCCCTACCACTGGGGCCGTTTCCGTGGCCTGGCGCAAGAGCTGAAGAAGCCCCTGCTGAAGGACCACCTGCTCAACAACATCTTCTTTGACACCTGCGTGTACCACCAGCCGGGCATCGACCTGCTGACCAAGGTGATCCCGGTGGACAACATCCTGTTCGCCAGCGAGATGATTGGCGCCGTGCGCGGCATCGACCCCGAAACCGGCCACTACTACGACGACACCAAGCGCTACGTGGCCGCCACGCCCAACCTGAGCGACGAAGATCGCTACAAGGTCTACGAAGGCAACGCCCGCCGCGTGTTCCCGCGCCTGGACAAGGCACTCAAGGCCAAGGGCCTGTAACCCCACACCGATCAGGAGCCAACACCATGTACGAACTCGGAGTCGTCTACCGCAACATCACCCGCGCCGACCGCGCGGCCGCCGACGGCCTGGCCGCCCTGGGCTCGGCCACCGTGCACGAGGCCATGGGCCGCGTCGGCCTGCTCAAGCCCTACATGCGCCCCATCTACGCCGGCCAGAAAGTGTCTGGCACCGCGGTCACCGTGCTGTTGCAGCCCGGCGACAACTGGATGATGCACGTGGCCGCTGAACAGATCCAGCCGGGCGACATCGTGGTGGCCACCGTCACCGCCGAATGCACCGACGGCTACTTTGGCGACCTGCTGGCCACCAGCTTCCAGGCCCGCGGCGCCCGTGCGCTGATCATCGACGCCGGCGTGCGCGATGTGGCCACGCTGCAGGAGATGAACTTCCCGGTCTGGAGCAAGGCCATCAGCAGCAAGGGCACCATCAAGGCCACCCTGGGCTCGGTGAACATTCCCATCGTGTGTGCCGGCATGCTGGTCACCCCGGGCGACGTGATCGTGGCCGACGACGACGGCGTGGTGTGCGTGCCCGCGGCCCGGGCGGCCGAAACCCTGGCCGCCGCCATCAAGCGTGAATCGTTTGAAGGCGAGAAGCGCGCCAAGCTGGCTTCGGGCGTGCTGGGCCTGGACATGTACAAGATGCGAGAGCCGCTGGCGGCCGCCGGCCTCAAGTACATCGACTGATACATCGACTGATGCCCCCGCAGGCGGCCTGCTGCTGGCCGCCTCTTTGGCCTACCCACCCCCACAGAGATTGACATGAGCAAACCCACCACAGGTGATTTCACCAAGACCCCCGGCTGGCTGGACTGGTATGAAGGCCCGGCCAAGCCGCGCTTCCAGCTGCCGGCCGGCGCGGTTGACGCGCACTGCCACGTGTTCGGCCCGGGGGCCGAGTTCCCCTACGCCCCCGAGCGCAAATACACCCCCTGCGACGCCAGCAAGCAACAGCTGTACGCGCTGCGCGACCACCTGGGCTTTGCCCGCAACGTGGTGGTGCAGGCCACCTGCCACGGCGCCGACAACCGCGCCATGGTCGATGCCTGCCTGTCCAGCGGCGGCAAGGCCCGCGGCGTGGCCACCGTCAAGCGCTCGGTCACCGATGAAGAGCTGCAGGCCCTGCACGCCGCCGGCGTGCGCGGCGTGCGCTTCAACTTCGTCAAGCGCCTGGTCGATTTCACGCCCAAGGACGAGCTGCTGGAAATCGCTGGCCGCATCGGCAAGCTGGGCTGGCATGTGGTGATCTACTTCGAGGCGGTGGACCTGCCCGAGCTGTGGGACTTCTTCACCGCCCTGCCCACCACCGTGGTGGTCGACCACATGGGCCGCCCGGACGTGAGCAAGCCCATCGACGGCCCCGAGTTCCAGCTGTTCCTGAAGTTCATGCGCGAACACCAGAACGTGTGGAGCAAGGTCAGCTGCCCCGAGCGCCTGAGCGTGACCGGCCCCAAGGCCCTGAACGGTGAACAGAACGCCTACACCGACGTGATCCCCTTCGCCCGCGCCGTGGTGCAAGAGTTCCCGGACCGCGTGCTGTGGGGCACCGACTGGCCCCACCCCAACCTGAAGGACCACATGCCCGACGACGGCCTGCTGGTCGACTTCATCCCGCACATCGCGCCCACGGCCGAGTTGCAGCAAAAACTGCTGGTCGAAAACCCCATGCGCCTTTACTGGCCCGAGGAAGTCTGACATGGCCCTCAACAAACCCTACCTGGACGTGCCCGGCACGACCATCTTTGACGCCGAGCAATCGCGCAAGGGCTACTGGCTCAACCAGTTCTGCATGAGCCTGATGAAAGCCGAGAACCGCGAACGCTTCAAGGCCGACGAACGCGCCTACCTCGACGAATGGGCCATGACCGAAGAGCAGAAGCAGGGCGTGCTCACGCGAGACCTGAACCGCTGCATGGCCGCAGGCGGCAACATCTACTTCCTGGCCAAGATCGGCGCCACCGATGGCAAGAGCTTCCAGCAGATGGCGGGCTCGATGACCGGCATGACCGAAGAGGAATACCGCAACATGATGATCAGCGGCGGCCGCTCCGTCGAGGGCAACCGCTTCATCGGCGAAGACGGCGACGCCCAGGCGCATCGACAACCCCAGGGCAGCGCCCACAAGAAAGCCTGACATGGCCAAGATCACCGCTTCCGTATTCACCTCACACGTGCCGGCCATCGGCGCCGCCATCGATCTCGGCAAGACCGAAGAGGCCTACTGGCAACCGCTGTTCAAGGGCTATGAGTTCTCCAAGCAATGGATGAAGGACAACCAGCCTGACGTGGTATTTCTGGTCTACAACGACCACGCCACGGCCTTCAGCCTGGAGATGATCCCCACCTTTGCCATCGGCACCGCGGCCGAGTTCCAGCCCGCCGACGAGGGCTGGGGCCCACGCCCCGTGCCCAAGGTGATCGGACACCCCGACCTGGCCAGCCACATCGCGCAAAGCGTGATCCAGGACGACTTCGACCTCACCATCGTCAACAAGATGGACGTGGACCACGGCCTGACGGTGCCGCTGTCGCTGATGTGCGGTGAGCTGGACCCGAAGAAGGACGCCTGGCCCTGCCCCGTCATCCCCTTCGCCGTCAACGTGGTGCAGTACCCCGTGCCCTCGGGCCGGCGCTGCTACAACCTGGGCAAGGCCATCCGCAAGGCGGTCGACAGCTTCGATGAAAACCTCAATGTGCACATCTGGGGCACCGGCGGCATGAGCCACCAGCTGCAAGGCCCGCGCGCCGGCCTGATCAACAAGGAATGGGACAACGCCTTCCTGGATCAGCTGATCGCCGACCCCGAAGCCCTGTCGCACAAGCCCCATGTCGACTACGTGCGCGAAGCCGGCTCGGAAGGCATCGAGCTGGTGATGTGGCTGATCGCCCGCGGCGCCATGGACGACGTCAACGGTCAGGGCCCGGCGCCCAAGGTGACGCACCGCTTCTACCACGTCCCTGCATCCAACACGGCCGTCGGCCACCTGATTCTGGAGAACCAAGCATGAGCAACAAAACCATCAAAGTCGCCCTGGCCGGTGCCGGTGCCTTTGGCATCAAGCACCTGGACGGCATCAAGAACATCGATGGCGTCGAAGTGGTGTCGCTGATCAGCCGCGACCTCGAAAAAACCCGTGAAGTGGCGGCCAAGTACGGCATCGGCCACGTCACCACCGACCTGGCCGACAGCCTGGCCCTGCCCGAAGTCGACGCCGTGATCCTGTGCACCCCCACACAGATGCACGCCTCGCAAAGCCTGGCCTGCCTGAAGGCCGGCAAGCATGTGCAGGTCGAAATCCCGCTGGCCGACAGCTGGAAGGACGCGCAAGAGGTGGTGGAGCTGGCCAAGAGCAGTGGCCTGGTGGCCATGTGCGGCCACACCCGTCGCTTCAACCCCAGCCACCAGTACGTGCACAAGAAGATCCAGGCCGGCGAATTCAACATCCAGCAGATGGATGTGCAGACCTACTTCTTCCGCCGCACCAACATGAACGCCTTGGGCCAGGCGCGCAGCTGGACCGACCACCTGCTGTGGCACCACGCTGCCCACACCGTGGACCTGTTCGCCTACCAGTGCGGCAGCCCCATCGTGAAGGCCAACGCCGTGCAGGGCCCGATCCACCCGACCCTGGGCATCGCCATGGACATGTCGATCCAGCTCAAGGCCGCCAACGGCGCCATCTGCACCCTGAGCCTGTCGTTCAACAACGACGGCCCGTTGGGCACCTTCTTCCGCTACATCGGTGACACCAGCACCTACATTGCCCGTTACGACGACCTGGTCAATGGCAAGGAAGAAAAGATCGATGTGTCGCAGGTGGACGTGTCCATGAACGGCATCGAACTGCAAGACCGCGAGTTCTTCGCCGCCATCAAAGAAGGCCGTGAGCCCAACTCGAGCGTGGCCCAGGTGCTGCCCTGCTACCAGGTGCTGCACGATCTGGAGCAGCAACTGAACGCGGGCTGAGGTCGGTCAAGGGGTGCCAACGAACTGGACTGGCACCCCTGCCCCACCCATAATGACCATATCGATCAGCATGGTCAGGAGCCCTTCATGATCACCGAAGTCAGCGCCGTCAACTTCCGTCAAAACCTGGGCGAGATGCTCAACCAGGTTCAGTACCGCCACGACAGCATCATCATCAACAAAGACGGCAAACCAGTCGCGGCCCTGATCGATGCCGAACTGTTCAAGCGCATACGGCAGATGCAGGACCGGTTTGAGGCCTTGAGCCAGCGACTGGCCGACAACTTTGCCCATTTGAGCGAAGAAGACGGCATGGCCGAGATCGATGCCGTGGTGGCGCAAGCGCGTCGGGCATCGTGAACCGCTTGCGCGTCGTGATCGACACCCATGTGCTGGTGTCGGGTGTGGCCTATCCGCACAGCGTGCCGGGGCGCATCCTGCAGGCTTGGCATTTGGGATCGGTTGAGGTCTTACTTTCCAGATTCATCCTTGACGAGGTGGCCCGTGTCCTGCCACGCATGCCTACCGCTGGTTTCGCACCGTACGAGGCCCGTGACCTGGCCGATACCTTGGCGCTGCAGGCCCAGATCGTCGAACCGGCGAACCTCCAGGAACCCGCCTTGCGCGACACCTGTGACCTGCCTGTGCTGGGCACCCTGCTGGCTGCCGAAGCCCAGTACCTGATCACCGGCGACAAAGACCTGTTGGTGCTGGCCGACCGCTATCCCATCGTCACGCCAGCCCAGTTCTGGGCCCGGCATGGCTTTTGAATTCTTCCTTCCGGCATCACCACCATGACCCTCACAAGCACCCGCTCCATCGGCCCCTTCCAGGTCAGCCCCATCGGCCTGGGCTGCATGAACCTCAGCCACGCCTACGGCCAGCCGCCCGCCTTTGAAGATGCGGAGCGCCTGCTGCTGCGCGCACTCGATCTGGGTGTGAATCTGTTCGACACCGCCGCCCTGTACGGCTTTGGCGCCAATGAAACGCTGGTCGGTCAGGTGCTGGCCAAGCACCGCAGCCGGTTCATCCTGGCCAGCAAGTGCGGCATGCAGGGCGTGCAGTTCCCCGACGGCATGAAGCGTGTCATCGACGGCCGCCCCGAGACCCTGCGCGCCAGTTGCGAAGCCAGCCTGAAGCGCCTGAACACCGAGGTGATCGACCTGTACTACCTGCACCGCTGGGACAAGCAGGTGCCCATCGAAGACTCAGTGGGCGCGCTGGCCGACCTGGTGCGCGCCGGCAAGGTGCGCGCCATCGGCCTGAGCGAAGTCTCGGCCACCACGCTGCGCAAGGCGCATGCGGTGCACCCGATCAGCGCCGTGCAGACCGAGTACTCGCTGTGGACACGCAACCCCGAGATCGCCGTGCTGCAGGCCTGCCGCGAGATTGGCGCCGCCTTTGTCGCCTTCAGCCCCGTGGCGCGCGGCTACCTGACCGGCCAGGTGCGCAACGTGGCGGCCTTTGACGCCAAGGACATCCGCCGCGCCATGCCACGCTTTGCCCCCGACAACTACGCCGCCAACCTGGCCCTGCTCGACGGCGTGGCCGAGGTGGCGCAGGCCGCCGGCTGCACCCTGGCACAACTGGCCCTGGCCTGGCTGCTGCAGCGCGGCGAGCACATCATCCCGATCCCGGGCACCACCCGCATCGATCACCTCGAAGAAGACCTGGGCGCCCTGCAAGTCACCCTGGGCCCGGCCCAGATGGCCCGGCTGGACGAGCTGATCAACCGCCACACGGTGAAAGGCCCACGCTACAACGCGGGCAACCAGGTCGAGATCGACACCGAAGAGTTTTCGGCATGAAGACCACCCGACGCCAGGGCCTGCAACACCTGGCCGCCCTGCCGGCCCTGGCCCTGCTGGGCGCCACCGGCGTCCGTGCCGAGGGCGCGGCCTTTCCGCAGCGCCCCATCACGCTGCTGGTGCCCTTTGCCGCCGGCGGCGTGGCCGACCTCACTGCGCGCATCGTGGGCCAGGCCATGGGCGCGCTGCTCAAGCAGCCGGTGGTGATCGACAACCGCCCGGGCGCCGGTGGCGTGGTGGCCACCAGCCTGGTGGTGAATGCACAGCCCGACGGCCACACCCTGCTGCTGATGAGCAATGCCAGCGCCGTCAGTGTGCACCTGTTCAAGAAGCTGCCTTACGACGTGACGCGCCAGTTGGCGCCCATCAGCACGCTGGGCTTTTTTGACCTGGGGCTGGCGGTGCCGGCCCACTCGCGCTTCAAGACCCTGGGCGATGTGCTGAACTACGCCAAAGCCCAGCCCGGGCGCCTGACCCTGGGCAGCATCGCCCCCGGCAGCACCCAGCACCTGGCTGCCGAGCTGTTCAAGTGGCGCGCCGGCATCGAGGCCACCGTGGTGCCTTACAAGGGCTCGCCCGCGCTGATGAATGCGCTGCGCGCCGGCGAGGTGGATGTGGGCTTCGAGATCCTCAGCCCCCTGCTGCCCCAGCTGAGCGGCCAGGCGCTGCGCCTGCTGGCCGTGACCGGGCCGAAACGCTTTGCCAGCCTGCCCCAGGTGCCCACAGTCAAGGAACTGGGGCTGACGAACTACGAGGTGGACAGCTGGAACGCGCTGGCCGCCCCCGCCGGCACCCCCGAGAGCGTGATCGCCCGCGTGGCCTGGGCCGCCAAAGAGGCCCTGGCCCAAACCGCGGTGCAGGATGGTCTGCGCAAGCTGGGCGTCACCCCTCAGGCCGGCTCGCCGGCCGAGCTGGCCCAGTTGCTGGCGCAAGAGATCACGCACTGGGGCGAGGTGGTGCGCAAGGCAGGCATCACGCCAGAGTAAGGCCCCCGGGGCCCACCCAATGGCCACCTAGGCCCTCAGCATGGTCCCAAAGCGCTCGATGCTGCGGGTGATGATGGCCTGGGCCGCCGGCGACCAACGGCCCATGTCGAAAAAGCCGTGGATCATGCCGGGGCCTTCGATCAGTTCGGCCTGGCCGCCGGCCTTGCGCAGGGCCTGCGCATAGGCCACGGCCTGGTCGCGCAGCGGATCGAACTCGGCATTCACGATCAGGGCGGGCGGCAGGTCGGCCAGGCTGGCCGCCTGAAGTGGGGCCAGGCGGGGGTCCAGCGTGTTGAGTACATGGCCGGCGTAGTGCTGGTAGAACCAAGCCATGGTCTCTGCCTCCAGAAAATAGCCCTTCGCGTTTTGTTCGGCACTGGCATACACCGCGGCCACGTGGTCCACCGAGGGGTAGATCAAGAACTGCGCCACCAGCGGCAGGCCGGCATCACGCAGCTGCTGGGCAACCACGGCGCTGAAGTTCCCCCCCGCGCTGTCCCCCGCCACGGCCACGCGCTCATTGCCGCCCAGTTCGAGGGCATGGGCCACCACCCATTGGGCGCCGGCCACGGCATCGTCGATGCCCGCAGGAAAGGGGTGTTCAGGCGCCAGGCGGTAATCCAGAGACACCACCACGGCCTGCGCCCCACGGCAGATCTCGCGGCACATGTTGTCATGCGTGTCGAGGTTGCCAATGACATAGCCGCCGCCATGAAAAAAGACCACGGTGGGGAAGGTGCCTGTGGCCTGCGGGCGGTAGATGCGGGCCGGAATGGGGCCCGCCCCGCCGGGGACAGTGGTGTCCTGCACGCTGGCCACAGGCACACGCTGCTCAGGCGTGAGGGTGCCCGCCGTCAGCGCCAGGTAGCCGGCACGGCCTTGCTCGGGCGTGCCCTGGGCGACAGGGTGGGCACCGGAGGTAGCCATCATCTGCAGAACACCGGTAAGGTGAGGATCGAGGGGCATGCAATGTCTCCTGGGGGCTGTTGGAATGTTTGAAACGGTTCAGCGGTAACGCAGAGCCTCATCCTGCAGCGATGCGGCGGGCAGGGTGACGCGCTCCTCAGCGTACTCCAGGCCGTGCCGCCACGGATGGCGATCCCCCTGGCCGAAGAGTTGGGACTGTGTGCGCATCACATAGCCGGCATTGAAGTTGTCGGCCTCGCTCCAGGGCCGGCGGGACATGTCGGCATCCGCCGCAGGCACGGTGGCTTGCACCATGGTGCAGCCCTGTTCGCGCAGGTGGGTGAGCAGGCGGCACACCCAGTCGCACACCAGATCGGAGCGCAAGGTCCAGCTGGAGCGGAAATAGCCTTGCGTGTAAGCCATGTTGGGCACCCCCTCCACCATCAGGCCCCGGTAGGTGATGCGCTCGGGCCAGGCCACCGGCACCCCGTCGACCTCGAAGCGGATGCCGCCGAACAGCTTGAGCTTGAAGCCCGTCGCGGTGACGATGATGTCGGCCTCCAGATGCTGACCGCTGGCCAGCTGAATGCCTTGCGCATCGAAGCATTCAATGGTGTCGGTGACCACCGAGGCCCGCCCCGAGCGGATGGCCTGGAACAGATCCCCATCCGGAACTTTGGCGATGCGTTGCTGCCAGGGCCGGTAGCGCGGGTTGAAGTGCCGATCCAGGTCGTAGCCCTCGGGCAGTTGGGGTCGGACCTCGTCGATCAGCAGGGCCCGCAAGGCCTCGGGCTGCTCAAAAGACAGTCGGATGACCTCGTCCGATCGGGCCACGAAGGCCCGGCGCATGATCTCGTGAAACCAGGCATCGGGCAGATTGAGCGGGCGCAGCTGAGCCGCCAACGGATGCTCCCAGGGCTCGGCCGCAAAGAACGTGGGGGAGCGCTGCAGCATCGTGACGTGCGCCGCCTCACCCGCCAGGCTGGGGATCAGGGTGGCCGCCGTGGCCCCCGACCCGATGACCACCACGCGCTGGTCTGCGCAGGACAACTCTGCTGGCCAATGCTGGGGGTGCACCACCTGCCCCTGGAAGTCCTTGAGCGTCGGCCATTCCGGGGTGTAGCCCTGATCATGGTCGTAATAGCCCGCACAGATCCAGAGAAAGGCGGTGGTGAAGGTCTGGCTTTCGTCAGACCCCTCGCGGGTCACGGTGAGCGTCCAGCGCCTGCGCTCGGAGGACCAGCTGGCCGACCGCACCTGATGGCCATAACGGATCCGCGGGGCCAGCTCGTTTTCTGCGATCACCTCGTCCAGGTAGGCGCGGATCTCCTCGGCGGTCGCGATGGCGCGCCCTTTCCAGGGTTTGAAGCCGTAGCCATAGGTGAAAAGGTCGCTGTCCGAGCGCGCACCCGGGTAACGGTGGGTCCACCAGGTGCCGCCAAAGCCTGGCATGGACTCAAGTAGGCAGACGGAACGATCGGGGAGGCGCTGGCGCAGATGGCAGGCCGCGCCGAGGCCGGAGATGCCGGCGCCGATGATGAGAACGTCGAAGTCTTGCGTCATGACCGAGGCCTCCTGGTTGGCTGACCAAGGTCATCCTAGGGCCCAGACCAAAACCCGCACTCACCCACGCGACAGAAGTCCCGAGTGGCTGGACGCGCCTGCAGGCCCCCTCCCGGGGGCCTGCAGGGTCAGAACGCCATCAGCCCGCCAGCAGCCCCGCCAGGTTGAAGCCCAGATCCGCCGCCTGCTCGGGCGTCGGCGACACGCCGGCCTCCAGCAGCTTGCGCGCCGTGAGGTGGTCCTTGGCGGCGTTCACCGAATCGACCGCCACCAGGCGCCCGGCGCGGTACTGGAAGACCGAGAACGGGCCGTCCTCCAGGCTCCCACGCAGCACCGCCTGGTCGGCCCCTTCGGACAGGCCGGCCATCTGCAGCTTGCGGTCGTACTGGTCGGACCAGAACCAGGGGGTGGCCGTGAAGGGTCGCTCCTGGCCCAGCAGCGCCGCCGCGGCCGATTTGCCTTGCTCGGAGGCGTTTTGCACCGACTCCAGGCGCAGCAGCCGACCGTCGGGCAGGCGGCGCGCCGCGCAATCGCCGGCCGCCACGATGAGCGGGTCCGACGTGCGCCCGCAGGCGTCCACCACGATGCCACGGTCCACCGCCAGGCCCGCCTCTCGGGCCAGGGCATCGTTGGGCTGCACGCCCACCCCCAGCACCACCAGACCACACGGCAGTTCGCGGCCATCGGCCAATTGCACGGCCCGGGCCTGGCCGTCTTGCAGCATCAGGCGTTCGATGGCGGCGCCTAACTCCAGCGCCACGCCATGGCGGCGGTGCAGTGCGGCGTACCACTCGGACAGCTGAGGGCTCAGCACCCGGCCCAGCAGGCGCGGTGCCGCCTCCAGCACGGTCACGGCCACGCCCTTCTTGCGCGCGGTGGCCGCCACCTCCAGGCCGATGAAGCCGCCGCCAATCACGACCAGGGGCAAGCCCTCGGCCTGGCACCGGGCCAGGCCGGCAGCGATGGCCACGGCGTCGTCTCGGCTGCGCAGGGTCAGCACATTCGCGGCCTCGGCGCCCGCCAGCGGCAATCGGCGCGGTGTGGCACCCGTGGCCAGCACCAGGCCGCTGTAGTGCAGCGCGCTGCCGTCGGCCAGCCGCACGCGTTGCGTCGCCCGGTCGATGGCCTGCACCGGGCTGCCGGTGCGCAGGGTGATCTGCTTGCGGGCCAGCATCTCGGGCGCGCGCATCAACAACTGAGCCGCCTCCACCTCGCCGGCCAGCCAGGCCTTGGACAGCGGCGGGCGGTGGTAAGGCGCATGGGGCTCGTCGCCGAGCAGGGTGATGGCGGCACTGAAGCCGCCGCTGCGCAGGGCCTCGGCCGCCATCAGCCCGGCCTGGCCGGCGCCGACGATGACGATGTGCGCCCCGGCGTCCGGTGCGCCCGCCTCGGGCCCGGCGCTCACTCCTGGACCTCGGGCAGGGTCAGGGTACCGCCCGCCAGGGCCGGGCTGGCCTTGATCTGGCAGGCCAGGCGGCTGTTGGGGCGCCGCTCGGCGGCCACGTTGTCCAGCATGTCGAGTTCGCCGGCGCTGGGTGCGGGCAAGGCGGCCATCAGCAGGTCATCCACATAGCAGTGGCAGGTGGCGCAGGCGCAGGAGCCGCCGCATTCGCCCAAAATGCCGTCAATGCCGTTGGCAATGGCGGCCTGCATCAGGCTCCAACCGTCAGGCACGTCGACGTCGGTGCGGCTGCCCGAGGCTTCGATGTAGGTGAGTGTGGTCATGGGTGGGCTCCAGGTTCAGCGGGTGCTCAGGTCCAGCACCAGGGGGCTGCGGAAAGTGGACGAAGGCATCCAGGCCAGTTGGTCCTGCATGCGGCGGTACTCGGGCACCACCTGGTGGAACTCTTCAAAGGCGGTTTTGACCGCCAGGCGCGCGATCGCCGTGCCCAGGCAAGCGTGCACCCCACCGCCAAAGCCCAGGTGACCCCGCGGCTTGCGCGTGATGTCGTAGGCATCCGGGTTGGGGTACTGGCGCTCGTCGCGGTTGCCCGAACCATAGGCCAGGCAGACAAAGTCGCCGGTCTTCATGGTCTGGCCGTGCAGGGTCACGTCCTTCATCAGACGGCGGCGGAAGCGCTGGGCCGAGGTGTTGAAGCGCAGCGACTCCTCGATGGCATCGGGCAGCAGGGCCGGGTTGGCCACCACGGCGCGGCGGGCCTCGTCGAAGGTGGCCAGGTTGTAGGCAAACATCATCATGAAACCGCCCAGCGACTCGACACCGGCCATGATCAAGGTCGTGGTGGTCAGCAGCACCTCGCGTTCGTCCAGGCGGTCGCCATCGATCTCGGCCATGGCAAAGTGGCTGATCAGGTCGTCACGCGGCTCGGCGCGGCGCATGGCAATCACCTTGGAGGCGTATTCCTGCATCCAGTTGTAGGCCGCGATGTGCTCGGGGCCCTTGGTGCGGGTGCGGGCATCGCTTTGCACCATCAGCACGGCGTTGTCGCGCACGGTCTGCTCGTCGACGATGGCCTCGTCGCCCATGGGCAGGCCCAGCGCCGCCATCAGCACCTTGACCGTGAACTGCGACGAAACCTCCTTGAAATCGAAGCGTTCCACCCCGCGCAGCTGGCCGAACACCTGGCGCGCCACGGCACGGATGGGCTCGTCCAGCGCCATCAGGTTGCGCTTCATGAAGGCGTGCTGGATCAGGCCGCGCAGGCGGTCATGGCGTGGTGGGTCGGAGCTGCCGAGCGTGGCGCCGGCGCGACCGGGCAGCTCGGTCATCAGGTTGCCGCTGGCCGAGGAATAGGTCTGCCAGTCCTGGCCCGCCGTCACGATGTCGGCATAGCGCGACAGCACCCACATCTGGGCCTCGGGGCTCCAGAAGCAAGGCTGCTCATCGCGCAGGATCTTGTAGTACGGGAAAGGGTCGGCATCGATGGCCGGTGAGTAGGGGTCGAAACTGAAGCTCATGTTGTCTCCTGGGGCACCCGCTGTGGGGCTGGACTGGATTCTGTTTTGACCTGGGGCAAAGCACAGTGGACGGAAGCCGGCCAATACTTGCACTTTTGACGCGCCCTGACTGACATGCCCAACTCGCCTCGCTCACCCGCGCCCGTGCGCCGCCGCTTCAACACGCTGCCGGCCTTTGCGCTGTATGGTGAAGCCGGCAGCCCTGGCGCAGCCTTGCTGCACATCGAATCCATCGAATCCCGCAGCCGCCTTTACGACTGGGAGATCGATGCCCATGTGCATCAGGGTTTGCACCAGGTGCTGTGGCTTCGCTCGGGCTGGGCCGAGGTCGTCTTGGACGAAAGCCGCAGCCGCTGCGTGGGCCCCACGGCGGTGCTGATCCCGCCTGGTGTGGCGCACGCCTTCCGTTTCTCGTCCGACAGCGATGGCCATGTGCTGACCGTCAACGCCCACCTGCTGGCCGAGGGCGAGGCCGCCGGCATGGGGCGGGCCCTGCAGCAATTGTTCGCCCGACCACGCGCCCTGCCGCTGGAGGCCGGCTCGCCCGATGTGTCTCGCCTGCAGCCCCTGTTCGAGGCCCTGCAGGCCGAAAACAGCGCTGACGATGCCGCGGATGCCCCGGTGCCGCTGTGGCTGGCGCGGGCCGTGGTCTGGCGCCTGGCGCAACTGGGCCAGCGCGGCCAGCCCGACCAGCCCGAGGTGGGCAGCCCCCAGGGCGGGCCAGGCGAGAACCGGCCCTCACGCCGGCAGGCCCTGTACACGCGCTGGGTGGTGCTGCTGGAGTCGCACTACCGCGAACACTGGCCGGTGTCGCGCTATGCCGAGCAACTGGGCCTGTCCACCGAGCGGCTGAACCGCATGGTGGCGGCCGAAACCGGGCGCAACGCGCAAGAACTGCTGCACGCCCGCCTGGCCCGCGAGGCCTGCCGCCGGCTGGTGCACATCGCCGCCCCGGTGCAGCGCATCGCCTTCGATCTGGGCTTTGAAGACCCGGCCTACTTCTGCCGCTTCTTCAAGCGCCACACCGGGCAGTCGCCCCGCGCTTATCGCCAGCAGGCTCAGGGCCTGACCGCTCCCGTGTCGGGCGGCTGAACCTCGCGGGCCACCCGCTCCAGGGCGGCGCGCAGCCACTGGTGCACCGGGTCGCTGTGATGGCGCAGGTGCCACACCTGGTACATGGGCATGGGCGGGGTGGCCAGGGGCACCGGGGCCATGGCCAGGCCCAGCAGGCTGTGGCGCGCCAGCAGTGAAGGGGCCGTGGCCAGCCAGTCGCTGCCGCGCAACATCGAGCCCAGCGCGGCCATGCCGGGCACGCTGGCCACGAAGCGACGCTCCAGGCCCTGGCCCAGCATCCATTGGTCGATGTCCAGGGCACGGCGGGGTTCGTACAGCACGGTCACATGGTTGGCTGCCAGGTAGGCCTCGCGGCTGCTGGGCGCGGCCCGCTGGCTGGGGTCGTAGAACACGCCGTAGCGGTCTTCGAACAGGCGCTTTTGCAGGATGTCAGAGCCCTGGGGGGGGCGTGGCGTGATGATCAACTGGCACACCTCGTCGCGCAGCAAGGCCGGGCCGGGCGCGCCCGACTTGATCACCCGCAAGGTGACACCCGGGGCCTGCTCGCGCAGGCTTCGCAGCAGGGGCGGCAGCAGCAGATCGCGCTGCAAGTCATTGGCGGCGATGGTGAAACAGGTGTTGAGCCGGGCCGGCTCGAAGCCGGCCGCCACGCTGAAGGCCTCGAGTTCATCCAGCAGGTGCCGGGCCCGCTGGGCCAGCAGGCCCGCCTGCGCCGTGGCCACGATGCCCCGCCCCGACTTGACGAACAGGGGGTCGCCCACGATGGCGCGCAGCCGGTCCAGGCCGTGGCTGACCGCCGACTGGGTCAGGCCCAGGCGCTGCGCCGCACCGGTCACGCTGCCGGCCTCCTGCACCGTCACCAGCAACTGCAGCAGACGGGCATCCAGGCTCAACCAATCGATTTTGTTCATGAGATGTATGAGTATCCATCTGTTTATCTTTGGCAATGGCCTCGGAATACTCCAGCCCTGACACAGATCAACCGCAGGAGACCCCGATGACCGCCACCAAGCCCCAGATTCCGGGCACCACCTTGTTCGACGGCGACCAGGCCCAGAAAGGCTACGCCTTGAACAAGATGTGCTTCTCGTTCAACAGCGCCGACCAGCGCAACGCCTTCAAGGCCAACGAAGCTGCCTACATGGCCGCCTACGGCCTGAACGAAGAACAGTCGCGAGCCATCCGTGAACGCGACGTGCTGGGCCTGCTGGCTGCCGGCGGCAACGTGTACTACCTGGCCAAGTTTGCCGGCATCCTGGGCCTGGACGTGCAAGACCTGGGCGCGGCCCAGACCGGCATGAGCAAGGACGCCTTCAAGGCCATGCTGGTGGCCCACAACCAGCAACCCGACACCCTGGCCGCCTGAGCCATCCCCCACAAGCACGATCACAACGACAACGGAGAAACAAAATGGCAAAGATTGTTGGTGGCATGACCACTTCCCACGTGCCCGCCATCGGTGGCGCCATGGCCAAGGGCATTCAGAACGAGCCTTACTGGAAGCCCTTTTTCGATGGCTTTCTGCCGGTGCGCCAGTGGCTGGACGACGTCAAGCCCGACATCGCCGTGGTGTTCTACAACGACCACGGCCTGAACTTCTTCCTGGACAAGATGCCCACCTTCGCCGTGGGGGCCGCGCCTCAGTACAACAATGCCGATGAAGGCTGGGGCATCCCCACCCTGCCGCCGTTCAAAGGCGCCACCGACCTGTCGTGGCACATCATCAACCACCTGGTGGAACAGGAGTTCGACATCACCACCTGCCAGGAAATGCTGGTGGACCACGCCTTCACCTTGCCGCTGAAGCTGTTCTGGCCAGAAGGCGAGTGCCCGGTGCTGACCGTGCCGATCTGCATCAACACCGTGCAGTTTCCCCTGCCCAGCGCCAAGCGCTGCCTGGCCCTGGGCAAGGCCGTGGGCCAGGCCATCACCAACTGGGACAGCGACAAGAAGGTGGTGGTGATCGGCACCGGTGGCCTGAGCCACCAGCTCGATGGCGAGCGTGCCGGCTTCATCAACAAGCCCTTCGACCTGAAGTTCATGGACAGCCTGTTCAATGACCCCGAGTGGGCCACCCAGTTCAGCATCCCCGAACTGGTCGAGAAGACCGGCACCCAGGGCGTGGAGCTGCTGATGTGGCTGGCCACCCGGGCCGCCGTACCGGGCCAGGTGCGCAAGGTGCACACCAACTACCACATCCCGATCTCCAACACCGCGGCCGGCACCATGGCCTTTGCCGCCGCGTAAAGCTCGCCGGCCTGCCCGCCGAGTGCGGGCGTTCTGCCTAGAATCGCGGCGACAACCCTCGTTGGAGACTCGAACATGACCGAACGCCAAGCCCGCCCAGGCACTGCGACCCCCAACCGCCGCCAGGCCCTCCTGCAGACCGCAGGGGCCCTGGCGGCGTTTTCATGCGGGCAGGCCGCCCAGGCCCAAGGCAGCTACCCGGCCAAACCGGTGCACTTGGTGGTCGGCTACCCCGCCGGGGGGGCGGTGGACATCGTGGGCCGCACCGTGGGCCAGGCCATGGCCACGCTGCTGGGCCAGCCGGTGATCGTCGACAACAAGCCCGGGGCGGGCAGCAACATCGCCATCAAGTCGGTGATCGACAGCCCGGCCGATGGCTACACCCTGCTGGTGGCCGCCAATGCGCTGGCCGCCAACATGGCGCTGTACCAACCGGCCCCCTTTGACGCCGAGCGCGACCTGGCCCCGGTGGGCCTGATTGGCCGCGTACCGGTGGTGCTGGCCGTCAACCCCGGTGCCGGCTTCGACACCCTGGCCCAATTGCTGAAAGCCGCCAAGGACAAGCCGGGCAGCGTGAACTACGCCACCCCGGGCAATGGCTCGACCCCGCATCTGGCGGTGGAACTGTTCGAGCGCGCTGCCGGCGTGCAATTGGCCCATGTGCCCTATCGCGGCGGCGGCCCGGCCATCACCGATGTGGTGGGCGGCCAGTTACCCCTGGTGGCGGTCAACGCGCTCGAAGCCGTGGCCCAGGTGCGCGCCGGCAGACTCAAGGTGCTGGCGGTGATGAGCGCCAAACGCAGCAGCCTGTTCCCTGAGGCCCCGACCCTGGCCGAATCGGGCTTTGCCGGTTTTGAAGCCTCGGTCTGGTATGGCCTGCTGGCCCCCGCCGCCACCCCCAAGCCCGTGCTGGCCCAGCTGAATGCAGCCCTGCAAAAGGCCCTGGCCCAGAAAGACGTGCGCGACAAACTGAGCGCCGCCGGCGGCGAGGTCGAACCCGGCAGCGCCGACGCCTTTGCCACCCTGCTGCACAACGAACGTGCCCGCTACGACAAGGCCGTCCGCGCCGGGAACATCAAGCCGGATTGAGGCTAGTGCCCATGGGCCAGGCCGCTGGCCCAGGTGACCAAGACGATGCCGAGCCCAAGCCAGAACACCTGGGCCAGGGTCTGGCGGGCCGTGAGGCGCTTTTGCAGTTGCGGGATCAGGTCGGCCAGGGCCACATAGATGAAGCTGCTGGAGGCCACGGTCAGAAAGTAAGGCAGCAGGTCTTCCAACTGCTCGACCAGGAAAAAGCCCACCAGCCCGCCCAGGGCCGTCACGGCGCCCGCCAGCGACACCTTCATCAGCGCCAGACGCCGGTTGCGGCTGGCGCGCCGCAGCACCACCAGGTCGCCCATGTGGTGCGGCACCTCGTGGGCCAGCACGGCCAGCGCCGACACCAGGCCCAGGCGCGGATCGGCCACGAAGGCCGAGGCGATCAGAATGCCGTCGCCGAAGCAGTGCACGCTGTCGCCCGTGATCAGCGACCAGCCGCCGGACAGGCTGGGGCTGGTGTCGTGTGCATGGGCGTTCGCATGGGCGTGAGAGTGGGCATGGGCATGGGCGTGGGAGGCGGCGTGCGCGTGGGCATGCCCTTCGTGGGCGTGCCCCTGCGGGAGCCCCCCTCCATGCGGGTCAGCCTGCGCCGGGTCCGTCGCAGCCGGCCCGTGGTCATGCCCATGTTCATGCCCGTGGTGCCACAGTTCGGCCTTGTCGAGCAGGAAAAAGAACACCACCCCGATCAGCAGGGTGGCAAACAAGGCGTGCGGGCTGGCCTGGCCCTCAAAGGCCTCGGGCAACAGGTGCATGAAGGCGGTGGCCAGCAGGGCACCGGCCGCCAGGCTCAGCAGGTGCTGGGCATTGATGCCGCCACGCCCCGAGTCCACGCCGGCACGCATCAGGAAAGCGGCCACCCAGACACTGCCGATGCCGGCAGTCAGGGTGGCAAGAATGATTTGGAGCAAAGTCATAAGCAATCGTCGGGCGGGGCCGGTCACGGGTCACGGCCGGGCCCTGCGCATCTGGGCCCGGCCCGCCGCATCAGGCAAACCGCTTGCCTGGGCCCGGCAGGCCAACCAGGCCTTGGGGCAGTTTAGCGGCTGGGCCGGCCGGGTTCAGGCCACCCCATGCTGTTTGAACCATTCCAGCATGCGTTTCCAGCCCTCTTCGGCGGCCTCCTTGCGATAGCTGGGGCGATAGTCAGCATGGAAGGCGTGCGGGGTGTCGGGGTAGACCACGAACTGCGAGGCGCGGGCGGCCTCCGGGCCCGCCGCCAGCGCGGTCTTCATGCGCTCCACGGTGTCCAGCGGGATGCCGGTATCGGCACCACCGTACAGGCCCAGCACCGGCGCCTTGAGGCTGGCCACACGGTCGATCGGGTGCTGTGGGGTCAGCTCGCTGGGCTGACCCACCAGGCGGCCGTACCAGGCCACCGCCGCCTTGACGGGTGCATGCGCCGCATACAGCCAGGTGATGCGGCCACCCCAGCAAAAGCCGGTGATGGCCGTCTTGTCGAGGTTGCCGCCGTTGGCACCGGCCCACTTCAGGGTGGCGTCCAGATCGGACAGCACCTGGGCATCCGGCACCTTGGACACCAGCTCGCTCATCAGCCGGGCCATGTCGGTGTACTTGGAGGCATCGCCCTGGCGGCTGTACAGCTCAGGGGCAATGGCCATGTAGCCATGGCGCGCCAGGCGTCGGCACACATCCGCGATGTACTCGTGCACCCCGAAGATCTCCTGCACCACCAGCACCACCGGCAGGTGGGTCTTGCCGGTGGGCGAGGCACAGTAGGCCGACAGGGAAAAACCGTTGACGTCGATGCTCACACGCCCGGCCTCCAGGCCTTCGGCGGTGGTGTGGATGGCCGTCTGGGCCTGCAGCGGCTGCGCTGCGGCCGCATAACCCAGCCCGATGCCCAGTGCCGCCTGCAGCGCAGTGCGCCGACTGGGGCCCGCCACGCCACTCTGGCCGGCCGGCAGCAAGGCCTCGAATTCAGTCTTCAGATCGTCAGACAGCATGAAACGCTCCAGGTGATGAGGTGCAGGTCGATGAGGCATGGCAGTGTAGGCAATTCGCGCCAACCCTGCCGACGATCGGCCTCGGGAAGACGTTCGGTGAGCCCCCTACCCCGGCTTTTTGTAACAATTAATGACAAAGACGTAGACTGAGACACCTGCCCCTCACGCCATGCCAGCCACCTCCAGCCCAGCCCCCACCCCCGACCCCCTGTTGCACCGCCTGGGCAGGCCCCTGATCCTGTGCACGGCCGGGGCCTTGCTGATCCTGGTGGCGCTGGCCCGCTCGGCCTGGCTGTTGGCGCTGGAACACGATGCCGCAGGCCTGGTCCTGTGCGTGCTGGCCATGGTCCTGCCCGGCATCGGGCTGATGTGGCTGTGGCAACACGTTCGGCAGGTGCGCGAGCACAGCCAACAGCAACAGACGGCATTGATCGAGGCCCAGGCGCGCAGTGAACGACTGGAGGGTGCGCTGCGCTGCTTTCCGGACGCAGTGGCCCTGTTCGACGCCCAAGACTGTCTGGTGCTGGCCAGCGACCGCTACCGCAGCATGAACCCGGCAGTGGCCCCTTTGCTGCAGTCCGGCGTGCCTTTTGAGCGCATCTTGCGTGCCGCCGCGGCTGCGGGTGAGGTCGTGGAGGCCGTGGGCAACGAAGAAAACTGGGTGCGCCAGCGCATGAGCCAGCACCAGAGCCTGCGGCAGGACTTTCTGCAGAGCCTGGCAGGCAACCGCTGGGTGCGGGTCAATGAATGCCGTACGCCGGACGGTGGGCTGATCGGCCTGCGCACCAATGTGACCGACTTCGTGCGCCAGCAACAGGCCCTGCAAGAAGCCCGCAGCGATGCGCAGCAGGCCCGCCGCCTGCTGGTGCGGGCCCTGGACGCCCTGCCTGCGGCGCTGGAGATCTTTGACGAGCAAGACCACCTGGTGATCTACAACCGGGCCTTGCAGAACATGTTCCCGCACATCGACTACCCGCGATCGGTGGGGCGCCCTTTTGCCGAGATGGCCGCCGAAAGCTTGCGCCACCATGCGGTGGTCGAGGCCGTGGGCCAGGAAGAACAATGGCTGGCGCAGCGCCTGCAGAACCGTGCCAGCATGAGCAACCGCAGCTTTCTGCAAGAGCTGTCGGGTGGGCGCTGGGTGCAGGCCTACGAGAGCCGCACGCCCGAGGGCTATGTGGTGGCGATCCGGCTGGACATGACCGAACAGGTGAAACAACGCGAGGCCTTGGAACAGGCCCAACTGGAGGGCCAGCGCGTTCGGCAACTGCTGATGGACGCACTGGAGGCCCTGCCCGAAGGCCTGGCCGTGTACGACACCGACGACCGCCTGCTGTTGTGCAACACCCAGTACCGGGTGATGTACAGCGGGCTGGCCCATCTGCTGCAAGCCGGCCGATCCTTCGACGAACTCATCGAATATTCAGTGGCTCACCAGCATTTCGGGCGGGCCCCGCAAAGCGGCGAAACGGCCGAAGATTGGGCTGCCCAGCGCCTGGCCTCACACCGCCAGCCCGGGCCCGCCATGCTGGTGCCGATGCACGATGGGCGCTGGTTCCGGGTGCACGAGCGCAAGACCGCCGAGAAGATGACCGTGGGCGTGCATGTGGACGTGACCGAGCTGGTGCTCAAAGAGCAGCAACTGGCCCATGCCAACCAATTGCTGGCCACGCTGTCGGCCACCGACGGCCTGACCGGACTGCACAACCGGCGCAGCTTTGACGAGGCCCTGGCGGCCGAGTGGCAGCGCTGTGCCCGCCACGAGTTGCCACTGGCCCTGCTGCTGGTCGATATCGACCACTTCAAGCTCTACAACGACCATTACGGCCACCTGGCGGGCGATGATTGCCTGCGGCGGGTGGCCCAGGTGCTGAATGCCGATTTCCGGCGCACCGGTGAGGTGGTGGCCCGCTATGGCGGCGAAGAATTTGTGCTGCTGCTGCCCGGCATCGCGCTGGAGGGCGCCCGCGAGGTGGCCCAGCGTTGCCTGGAGCGCATCCGCACCGAAAACATTCCCCATGCCGCCTCGCCCACCAGCCCCCGGCTGACGCTGAGCATCGGCGTGGCCGCCTGGGTGCCGGACGGCAAAGCCCATGTGCACCAGACGCACCGACTGATCAACGCGGCCGATGCCGCGCTCTACCACGCCAAGCAGAACGGACGAGCCCGTTATGTCCTGGCCAGCGACTTGAAGGACATGAGCGAACCGCCCACCTTGTCAGGCACCGATCACTGACAATGCGCCCCATGCACATCCTGATCACCGGTTCACGCGGCTTCATCGGTCGCACCTTCAAACAGGCGCTTGAGCGGGCGGGCCACACGGTGCTGGGCGGGATCTCGCCAGGCCGCCCACCCGGACCGGGCGAATGCACGATGGACTTTGCCCGCGACACCCGTGCCGAGGTGTGGCTGCCCCGGCTGCAAGGGGTGGATGCCGTCATCAACACCGTGGGTGTGCTGCGCGACAGCCGCAGCCGCCCGATCGATGCGGTGCACCGTGACACGCCCATGGCCCTGTTCAGCGCCTGCGCTCAGGCCGGTGTCCAGCGGGTGGTGCAGATCTCAGCGCTGGGCATCGAGGGCAGTCCGACCCGCTACGCCAGCACCAAACGCGCCGCCGACCAGCACCTGCTGGCCCTGGCCGCCGCCCCCGGTGGGCCCGGCGCGGTGGTGCTGCGCCCCAGCGTGGTGTTTGGCCACGGGGGGGCCAGCAGCGCGATGTTCATGGGCCTGGCGCGGCTGCCCGTGGCGGTGTTTCCGGGCCCCATGCTGACGGCGCGGGTGCAGCCGGTGTCGGTACACGACCTGGCCGAGGCCGTGGTAGCCCTGTTGGGCCCGGCGCTGGACCAGCGCGGCATCATTGAATGCACCGGGCCGGCCCCCCTGAGCCTGGGCGACCTGGTGGCCAGCCTGCGGGCCCAGTCGGGCCACCGACCGGCCTGGGTGCTGCGCCTGCCGGATGCGCTGACCGCACTGAGCGCCCGCCTGGGTGACCTGGCCCCGGCCTCGGTGCCTTGGTGCAGCGAGACCCTGGCCATGCTGGGCAGCGACAACGTGGGTGACCCTGCCCGCTTCGAGGCCCTGCTGGGCCATGCGGCCACCCCCAGCGGCGAGCTGGTGGCCCGGGCCTGGCGCGGCTGAAGAGGCCAGCAGCGCCCAGGGTCAAGGGCTGGTCAGGGACAGGTCATGCGCTGACGTCGGCCACGGGGTGCGACTGCACCCACTGCCGCCACATCTCGGCCATGGGCGCCGGGCGTCCGAACAGGTAGCCCTGCCCCAGGGTGCAGTTGAGCGACCTGAGCAGCTCGGCCTGCTCCTCGGTCTCCACCCCCTCGGCAATCGCCGGCACCTGCAAGCCGTGGGTGATGTCGATGAAGGCCTTGAGAATGGCCGCGCTGCGCGCATTTTGCTGGGCCGCCACCAGAAAGCTGCGGTCGATCTTGATCTCGGTGAAAGGAAACTTGTTCAGGTAGGACAGCGAGGAGTACCCGGTCCCGAAGTCGTCCAGGGCCAGGCCCACGCCCAGCGCCTGCAGTTCGCCCAGCGTGGCGCGCATCACCGGGTCGTCCTCGACCAGCAGGCTTTCAGTGATCTCGATCACCAAGGCCTGGGCCGGCAGGCTGCTGCGCGCCAGCACCTCGCGCACCCGATCGACGAAGTCGGCCTGCACCAGTTGCCGCTGGGACACATTGACGTGCACGATGAAGCCGTCGGCCAGCCGGTGCTCGCGCATCAACTGGGCCACCTCGACAGCCGACTGGCGCATCACCCAATGCCCCAGTTCGATGATCAGGCCAGACTCTTCGGCCAGTGGAATGAACTGGGCCGGGCCGATGGCACCACGCTGGGGGTGCTGCCAGCGCAGCAGGGCCTCCAGGCCGCACAGGGCGCCGGTGTCCAGGCTGACCAGCGGCTGAAAGTAAACCTGGAACTGGCCCTGCGCCAGGGCCACATGCATGTCAGCCGTCAATTCGGCGGCCAGGCGATTGCGCTCCAGCAACGATTCATCAAAATCGACCCGCTGGCCGCGCTCACCCGACTTGGCCTTTTGCAACGCGGCACTGGCAAAGCGCAGCAGGTCGCGCTCGAACGTCTGCCCGCTCGCCTGGGCACTGACCACACCCAGGCTGGCGCCCACCAGCACCTCGTCGGTGTCGGTCTGAAACGGCTCGTTGAAGCAGCCCCGCAGCAGGCGGATGAAAGACTCGGTGCGGCCCTCGTCTGCGGCCCCGAAAAGCACCACCAGGAACTCGTCACCCGAAACCCGCCCCACCAAGGCCTCGTCCGGGCAGATCGAACGCAACCGCATGCCGATCAGGCGCAGCAGTTCGTCACCCGCGCGCGGGCCCAGCGAGGCATTGACGGCCCGAAACCGGTCCACACCGAACAGCAACAGGGTCACGTCACGGTGTTCAGGCCAACGGCAGGCCGCCATCAAGCCTTCGCGGTTGGGCAGGCCGGTGACGGCGTCCAGCAAGGCCATGTCATGCAGCTTGTCCAACTGGGCCCGGATGCGTTGCGACATGGCATTGAAGGCATGGGTCAGGGTGGCAATCTCGTGCACGTGGCTGGCCTCGATCACGGCCGGCGGCGCCTCGGGGCCAGCCGCCAGCAGGGTGGCGGCCCGGGCGGCCTGGCGAATCGGATGGGCGATGCGGCGCAGCACCAGCAGCCCGACCAGCAGGCCAGCGCCCGAGATCGACAGCACCAGCACCAGCGCGAGTCGAGCGGTGTCACGCGCCTGCCCATTGAGGTCGGACTCGGCCACCAGGGCCACCAGGCGCCAGTTGAGACCGCGCTCATCGTGCAACTGGGTGCTGCGGCCAAAGTAGCGCTGCCCCTCCTGCACCACGCTGAACTCTGCCGCATCGGCCCCGCCCAGCGGGCCGAGCGCCTCAAAACTGGCCTTGACCAGGGGTTGATGGCTTTGCGTTGCGGTCAGGATCTGCCCCTTGACGCTCGGTCGGGCCTCCTCCACGTGCGAATAGGCCAGCATGCGCCCTTGCGGATCCACCACATAGGCCAAGGCCGAGGGATGCTCTTGCAACAAAGGCAGATGGCGCAGCAAGGCCGACAGATCGTTGAGGGACACGTCGGTGCCCAGCACCCCCAACAGGCGGCCATTGGCGCGGTACACCGGCGTGGTGGCCGAAATCGAGGTGGAGTCGCCAAAGCTGGAGACATAGACCTCCGTCCAGCGCGGCTGCCCCAGGCGGGCGGCTGGGGTGTACCAAGGGCGCTGACGCGGGTCGTAGCGCTGGATCACGGCCTGCTCAGTCCCGCTGTCGGTGTCGTAACTGATCAGGCGCTGGGCCGTTCGGCGGTCTTTGAGAAAGGTCTGCAGCCGACCGTCGGGGCCGATCTTGATGCCGAAGAAATCACCCTGCTCGGTGCCCAGCTGGATCATGCCGACCTGGGGAAAGTGGGGGCGGTAGATGGACTTGAAGTGACCGCTGAAAAGGGTCTGCACAGCGCTCATGTCGCCGCCGTGGACGAGGTCCTGGCGCGTCAGCAGGTCAGCCATGCTGAGTTGCAAGGTGTAGATGACGTTCAGGTGACTGATCACCTCGGCACGCATGTGATCACTGGTGGCAAACAGGAGGTTGCGGCCACTGGCCTCGATGAGTCGGGCCGAGGTAAGGCGCTGCGCACCGATCAGGATGCCGATCGTGGTCAGCAGCACGCCCCCGAAAGGCAGTGCCAGCGCGACCCACAGCGGCATCCTCCATCTGGACATGACAACTCCTGAAACCCAGTTTCAATCGGCGTCTGGTGCCGAATTGCCCGATAGCAGGCCCCGTTGACACTGATTGCGCCCGATGCGAAATCGATGTTAACAGGCCCTTACCAATGAAACGCGCCAAATGAGCATTTCTCTCATTTTTGCGCGCCCAGCGCCCACCCTGATCTCACTCAGTGGGCCTGGTCCCAGTTATGGCCCACGCCTACCTCGGCCAGCAGCGGCACCTGCAGGCTGGCCACACCGGCCATGACGGCCGGGATGGCCTGGCGCAACCAGTCCAGCTCGGACTCTGGCAGCTCGAACACCAATTCGTCGTGCACCTGCATGATCATGCGGGTGCCGCGCTGCTCGGCATCAAGCAATTTCTGCACCTGCACCATGCTCATCTTGATCAGATCGGCGGCCGTGCCCTGCATCGGCGCGTTGATGGCCGCGCGCTCGGCGCCAGCGCGGCGCGGGCCGTTGGGTGAGTTGATCTCAGGCAGGTACAGGCGACGGCCGAACACGGTTTCGACATAGCCCTGCGCCTTGGCCTGGGCGCGGGTGTCGTCCATGTAACGGCGCACGCCCGGGTAGCGCTGGAAGTAGCGGTCGATGTAGGCGGCAGCGGCCTTGGTCTCGATGCCCAGGCTTTTGGCCAGGCCAAAGCTGCTCATGCCGTAGATCAGGCCGAAGTTGATGGTCTTGGCATAGCGGCGCTGCTCGGTGCTGACCTGCTCCAGGGCCACGCCGAAGACCTCGGCCGCAGTGGCACGGTGCACGTCCAGGCCCTCGCGGAAGGCGTTCAGCAAGGCCTCGTCACCACTGAGGTGGGCCATGATGCGCAACTCGATCTGCGAATAGTCGGCACTGGCGATCAGGCGACCTGCCGGGGCCACGAAGGCCTCGCGCACCCGCCGGCCCTCAGCCGTGCGGATGGGGATGTTCTGCAGGTTGGGGTCGTTGCTGGACAGGCGTCCGGTCACGGCCACCGCCTGCGCATAGTGGGTGTGCACACGGCCGTCACGCGGCAGCGCCAGCAGGGCCAGCTTGTCGGTGTAGGTGCCCTTGAGCTTGGACAGGCTGCGGTGCTCCAGGATGCGCGCCGGCAGCGGGTAGTCTTCGGCCAGCTTCTCAAGCACCTCTTCGTCGGTGCTGCGGGCGCCGGTGGCGGTCTTCTTGATCACCGGCAGGCCCAGCTTGTCGAAGAAGATTTCGCCCAACTGTTTGGGGCTGCTCAGGTTGAAAGGCTGGCCGGCGATCTCGTAAGCCTCGGTTTCGAGCTGCAGGATGCGCTGCCCCAGGTCATGGCTTTGCTGCTGCAGGGTGGGGGCGTCGATCAGCACGCCGTTGCGTTCGATGCGGTAAAGCGCCTCGCTGCTGGCGATCTCCAGCTCGTAGATCTCGCGCAGGCGTGGCAGGGCCTGCAGCTGCGGCCACAACACCTGGTGCACGGCCAGGGTCAGATCGGCATCCTCGCAGGCGTACTGCGAGGCCCGGTCGATGGCCACCTGGCTGAACGGGATCTGGTGCACGCCTTTGCCGCACAGGTCTTCGTAGCTCAGGCCGCTGCGCCCCACATGGCGTTCGGCCAGGCTGCTCAGGCCGTGCGGTTTGTGCACTTCCAGCACGTAGCTTTGCAGCATGGTGTCGTGCACATAGCCCTGCACCTCGATGCCGTGGTTGGCAAACACATGGCGGTCGTACTTGATGTGCTGGCCCAGCTTGGGCCGGCTGGCGTCCTCCAGCCAGGGCTTGAGTCGGGCCAGCACCTCGTCGCGCGGCAACTGGGCCGGGGCATCGGGGTAGTCATGGCCCAGGGGCACATAGGCGGCGGCGCCCTCTTGCACACTGAGGCTGAGGCCCACGATCTCGGCGCGCATGGCATCCAGCGAGGAGGTCTCGGTGTCAATGGAGCACAGCTCGGCACTTTGCAGCAGGGTCAGCCAGCGCTCGAAGGCCGGCCAGTCGAGCACGGTTTCGTAGTGCTCGTTGGCCACGGCCACCGCATCGCCCTCGGCAGCCGGGGCCGGATCGGCGAACAAATCACCAGTGCCACCCTCATCGGCAGGCGCCGAGGCTGGTTTGGAGGATGCCTTGGCCTTGGCCAGGGCCGGCGCGGCCACAGCGGCCCCGCCCAGGTTGCGGGCCAGGCCCTTGAAGCCATATTGCTCGTAAAACGTGCGCAGGGGCTCGTTTTGCGGCGCCCGCAGGGCCAGGGTGGAGAAGTCGGGCAGGCCGGGCACCCAGGCCTGCAGATCACAGTCGGTCTTGATGGTGACCAGTTGACGCCCGGTGGGCAGCCAGCCCAGGGTGTTGCGCAGGTTTTCGCCCGCCACACCCTTGATCTCACCGGCCCGCGCCATCAGGGCCTCCAGCGAGCCGTACTCAGCCAGCCACTTGGCCGCCGTCTTGGGGCCCACCTTGGGGACGCCGGGCACGTTGTCCACGGTGTCGCCCACCAGGGCCTGAAAATCGATCATCAGCGACGGCGGCACGCCGAACTCGGCGGTGACACCAGCCACATCGCGCCTCTTGCCGTTCATCGTGTCAATGATGGTGATGTGCTCGTTCACCAACTGGGACAGGTCCTTGTCGCCGCTGGACACCACCACCGTCAGCCCCTGGCGGGCAGCGCCCACGGCCAGGGTGCCGATCACGTCATCGGCCTCGACGCCGGGCACATCGAGCACGGTCCAGCCCATCAGGCGCACCACCTCGTGGATGGGCTCGATCTGGCTGCGCAGATCGTCGGGCATGGGCGCGCGCTGGGCCTTGTACTCGGGGTAGATCTCGTCGCGAAAGGTGGGGCCCTTGGCATCGAAGATGCACACGGCGTAGTCGGCAGGCACCTCCTTGCGCAGGCTCTGCATCATGTTGATCATGCCGCGGATGGCCCCGGTGGCCGGGCTGCCCGGGTCACCTGGCACGGCACGCAGGTCGGGCATGGCGTGAAAGGCGCGGTAAAGGTAGCTGGAGCCGTCCACCAGCAGCAGGGTGGGCGGGGCGCTGGCGGCATTGCCAGCGGAACCGGTCTCGGCGGTGGCTTGTTCGGCGGGGTCGTGGGCTTCGTCTTGCATGGACGCGATTGTGCATTGCCTACAATCAAGTCCATGCGCGCCCTTACCCTTTCTCTCATTTACCCGCTGGCTGCTGCGGCAGCCCTCCTGTGCGGCCCGCTGGCGCGGGCCCAGGCCCAGGCCCAGGCCCCGGCCACGCCAGCGGCCGCCACGGCACCCGCCGCTCCCGCAGCCCAGAAGGGCGATCAGCGCATCCAGCACATCCATGTCGAAGACAGTGGCAGCAAAGTGGACGAAGTGCGCTACGGCGGCCACACCCAGAGCGTGACCGTGCAACCCAAGGGCAGCCAGTTGCCCGAGTACGAAGTGCTGTCCAACGACGGCTCGCGGGCCCGCCCCCTGACGCTGGAGGGCAACAACGGCCCGCTGGGTCAGCGCGTGTGGAACGTGTTCAAGTTCTGAAACCCATTTTTTCGACCGATGGCTGTATTTACCGAAGTCTCTCGCGAAGAGGCACAGAAACTCATGCGCCGCCTGAACCTGGGCGAGCTGACCGACCTGCGTGGCATCGAGGGCGGCATTGAAAACACCAATTACTTTGCCAGTGCCGAGCACGATGGCGTGGCGAATCACTATGTGCTGACCCTGTTCGAGCGCCTGACGGCCGAACAGTTGCCGTTCTACCTGTACCTGATGAAGCACCTGGCCCAGGCGGGTATCCCGGTGCCCGACCCGCAGGCCGACGCCCGCGGTGAGGTGCTGCATCAGGTGTGCAGCAAGCCGGCGGCCGTGGTCAACCGCCTGCAGGGCAAAAGCCAGTTGGCCCCCCAGGCGGTGCACTGTGCGGCGGTGGGCGACATGCTGGCCCGCATGCACCTGGCGGGGCGCGACTACGATCGCCAGCAGCCCAACCTGCGCGGCCTGCCCTGGTGGAACGAAACCGTGCCCGTGGTGCTGCCCTACCTGGAGCCCGCACAGGCCGACCTGTTGAAGGCCGAACTGGCGTTTCAGAACCACACCGCCGCGTCAGCTGACTTTGCGGCCTTGCCGCGTGGACCAGTGCATGCCGACCTGTTCCGCGACAACGTGATGTTCGACGGTGAGCGCCTGACCGGCTTTTTCGACTTCTACTTTGCAGGCGTGGACAGCTGGCTGTTCGATGTGGCGGTGTGCCTGAACGACTGGTGCATCGACCTGGCCAGCGGCCACCACGACACCGCTCGGGCGCAGGCCTTCGTCGAGGCTTATGCGGCGGTCCGCCCCTTCACGGCGGCCGAGCGGGCGTTGTTCCCGGCCCTGCTGCGGGCGGGTGCCTTGCGCTTCTGGATCTCACGCCTGTGGGACTATCACCTGCCACGCGAGGCCGCCATGCTCAAGCCGCACGACCCGACCCATTTCGAGCGGGTGCTGCGCGAGCGCATCGCTGCCCCTTGGCGCCCCTGAGCCTCAGAGCCCCCCATGAAACTCAACATCGTTCCTGCACGCACCGGCCTTTTGTGGGTCAAACAGGGCATGAGGGCTTTTTTCAAGCAGCCCATCGCCCTGTCTGGCCTGTTCTTCATGTTCATGGCCGTGATCTCGATGTGCACGATCCTGCCCTGGATCGGCAGCGTGCTGGCCCTGGTGCTGATCCCCGGTGCCACCCTGGGCATGATGGCGGCCAGCCATGAGGCCTCGCGCGGGCGCTTTCCGATGCCCACCATCCTGGTGACGGCATTTCGTGCCGGCCACCAGCAGATGCGCTCGATGCTGGTGCTGGGCGCCCTGTACGCGGCCGGCTTTGTGGGCCTGCTGGGGCTGACGGCCTTGCTCGATGGCGGGCAGTTCGCCCAGCTCTACCTGGTGGGTGGGCGCATCAGCGCCGACCTGCTCAATGACGATCGCTTTCTGGGCGCGATGTGGCTGTTCACCCTGGGCTACCTGCCGCTGTCGCTGCTGTTCTGGCATGCCCCGGCGCTGGTGCACTGGGACCACGTGCCCCCCGTGAAAAGCCTGTTCTTCAGCCTGGTGGCCTGCTGGCGCAACAAGGGGGCCTTCACGATGTTCGGGCTGGCCTGGATGGGCGTGCTGACCACCGGGCTGTTGCTGGCCAGTGTGGTGGGCGGCCTGCTGGGCCCGCTGATCGGCAGCACGCTGGTCATGGTGGCCATGCTGGTGCTGCTGGCCATGTTCTTTGCGTCGCTGGTGTTCACCTTCCGCGACTGCTTTGCGCTGCAGGCGCCGGTGGTCGACACCAGCGCCTGAGGCCAGGTCAAATCACGGTCAGCTTGGCCACGCTGAGCGCCAGCCACTTGACGCCGTGGCGCGGAAAGTTGACCTGGGCCCGGGCATCGGTGCCGCTGCCGTCCACCGTGAGCACCTGGCCCTCGCCGAACTTGTTGTGAAACACCCGCATGCCGGCGCGCAGGCCCTGAGGCGGTTCGGCCTTTTGCGGTGGCAGCGGGGCCGGTGCCGCCGCGGTGTAGGACGAAAAATCGGGCAGGCTGCTGCGCGAGCCCCCGAACGATGAACCACCGCCCGAACGGGCCCCTCCGCCAAAACCGCCCCCAACCCCCCCCCCAGAGGGTGCCGAGAACCCCTGCTGCTTGGGCGTGAGCCACTTGAGTGCGGTTTCGGGCAACTCTTCAAAAAAGCGGCTGCGCAGGTTGTAGCGGGTCTGGCCGTGCAGCATGCGGGTTTGCGAATGGCTCAGGTACAGGCGTTTGCGGGCCCGGGTGATGGCCACATACATCAGGCGTCGCTCTTCCTCCAGGCCCTCGTAATCGCTCATCGAGTTCTCGTGCGGGAACAGGCCTTCTTCGAGCCCGGTGATGAACACCGCATCAAATTCAAGCCCCTTGGACGAGTGCACGGTCATGAGCTGCACCGCATCCTGGCCGGCCTGGGCCTGGTTGTCGCCGGCCTCCAGGGCGGCGTGGGTCAGGAAGGCGGCCAAAGGCGACAGGGTTTCGCCCGTCTCGGCATCCGGCGGCAGCGGGTCGTCGGCCTGGATCAGCGGGCGGCTCAGGTCCAGGCCCTGGCTGGCCGGTGACTGGGTCAGGGACTGGCTGAGCGTGGCCACCTGCTGCTCGGCCGACATGGCCACGGCGTCGCGGCCAAAGCCTTCCTGGGTGACAAAGCTTTCGGCGGCGTTGACCAGTTCCTCCAGGTTTTCCAGCCGGTCAGCGCCTTCGCGGTCGGCCTTGTAGTGCTCGACCAGATCGCTCTGCGCCAGCACCAGCTCGATGATCTCGCGCAGGGTCTTGCCCTCGGTCTGCTCGCGCATCACGTCGATGCGGGCCACAAAGGCAGCGATGTTGGTGCCCGCCTTGCCACTCAGGGCGCTGACCGCATCGTGCAGGGAGCAACCGGCCGACCGGGCCGCGTCCTGCAACTGCTCGATGCTGCGCGCGCCAATGCCGCGGGGCGGAAAGTTGACCACGCGCAGAAAGCTGGTGTCGTCGTTGGGGTTCTCCAGCAGGCGCAGGTAGGCCAGGGCGTGCTTGATTTCGGCCCGCTCGAAGAAGCGCAGGCCGCCGTACACGCGGTAGGGGATGCCGTTGTTGAACAGGCCGGTTTCGATCACCCGGCTTTGCGCATTGCTGCGGTACAGCACCGCAATCTCCTTGCGCTCAAAACCGGGTTCGCTGCCCTGATCCCGGATCAGGTTCTTGATCTCGTCGATCATCCAGGTGGCCTCGGCGAAATCGCTGCTGGCCTCGAACACCCGCACCGGCTCGCCCGGGCCCTGGTTGGTGCGCAGGGTTTTGCCCAGGCGCTTCTTGTTGTGGCTGATCAGCTCGTTGGCCGAGTCGAGGATGTTGCTGTAGCTGCGGTAGTTCTGCTCGAGCTTGATCTGGTGGCGCACCTGGAACTCGCGCACAAAATCGGCCATGTTGCCCACGCGGGCGCCACGGAAGGCATAGATGCTCTGGTCGTCGTCGCCCACGGCCAGCACCGCATTGCCCTCGCCGCACAGCATCTTGATCCAGGCGTACTGCAGCTTGTTGGTGTCCTGGAACTCGTCGATCATGATGTGGCGGAAGCGCCGCTGGTAGTGCTCGCGCACGGGGTCGTTGTCGCGCAGCAACTCGTAGCTGCGCAGCATCAGTTCGCCAAAGTCGACCACGCCCTCGCGCTGGCACTGCTCTTCATAGAGTTGGTAGATCTCGACCTTCTTGCGGGTTTCTTCATCACGGGCCTCGACCATGGCCGGGCGCAGGCCATCTTCCTTGCAGCCCGAGATGAACCACTGGGTCTGCTTGGCCGGAAAACGCTCGTCGTCGACGTTGTATTGCTTCATCAGCCGCTTGATGGCCGAAAGCTGATCCTGCGTGTCGAGGATCTGGAAGCTCTGCGGCAGGTTGGCCAGCTTCCAGTGCGCACGCAGAAAGCGATTGCAAAGGCCGTGGAAAGTACCGATCCACATGCCGCGCACGTTCACGGGCAGCATGGCGCCCAGGCGCAGCAGCATCTCTTTGGCGGCCTTGTTGGTGAACGTGACCGCCATCAGCCCGCCCGGCGTGACCTGGCCGGTCTGCAGCAGCCAGGCGATGCGGGTGGTCAACACCCGGGTCTTGCCCGATCCGGCCCCGGCCAGGATCAGCGCGTGCTCAGGCGGCAGGGTGACGGCCTGGCGTTGTTCGTCATTGAGTTGGGCCAGCAGCGGCGAGGCCATCGCGGCGGGCGCAGGGGTGGCGGGCGCCGGCGCGTCGAACAGGGAATTTTGCGGGGACATGGCGTCATTGTAGAAAGCCGCACTCAGGTGGGCGGCGCCGCGCTCAACGGCCGGGGTTGGGCGGCCGGATCGGGTCGAGCACCAGGTCCTTCTGGAAGCCCTGCCAGAGCTCGTCGCGCCGCTGCAAGGCCTGGCTTACCGCCTCGCTGCGGCCCTGGGCCACGGCGCTGACCAGTGCATTGCACAAAAAGAAGGCCGCGGTGTACGAGTCGAAGGGCGAGGCATTGGCGGTGTGCACCTGCAACCAGTGGCTGGCGTGCTCAATCACCGGGGCGGCCGGGCCGTCGGTGAGGGCCAGCACCTCGCAGCCCTGGCGCCGGAAATGCCGGGCCGCGTGCAGCGCACTGGCGGAGTACCGGCGGATGGTGAACACCAGCAGCACATCGGGCGGCTCCACCCACAAGAGTTTGTCGACCACGGCCGGCGCCCCGGCGCTGAGGTCGTGCACGCCAGGGCGGCACATGTTGAGGTGGGCCACCAGGTAGGCGCCGATCGGGGCGCTGTTCTTTTCGGCCATCACGAACAGGCGCCCGCGGGGCTGGCTCAGGCATTCCACCACCTTGGCAAACACCGGCAAGTCAATGCCGTCACGGGTGGCGGCCAGGTTGTGCTGGTCGTGCAGCAAGGCGTCGTCGATGCACTCATGCAGGCTGCGGTGCGCGCCCAGGGTGGCGCTGGCCCGCTGTCCTGCCGAGTGCAGCCGCGTGCTGACCACACCACGCGCCTCGCGCCGCACCTCGGCCAGGCTGGCATAGCCCAGCTTGGCAAACAGGCGCACCACGGTCGAGGCGCTGGTGCCCACCGCGGCGGCCATGGCACTGGCCGAGTCCAGCACGCTGTCGGGGTAGCCGCGCATGAGGCCGTCGGCCAGGGCACGCTCGCTGGCGGTCAGGGTGTTGGCATGGCGCACCAGGCGCTCGGTCAGAAGCATGTCGGTCTCTCAAAAAACAACGGACGGCGGGGCCAAGCATAGCGATGGCATTGCAATAAATATTGCAGTGAATATGATTTGTGAAATATTTATTTCAAACACGCCATGACTCAAGTCCCTTCTACCCCGGCCCAAGCCCCTTCCAATGCCGAACAGCGCCGCCAGGTCTGCGATTGGCTGGCAAGCCAGCGCGGCGAGATGGAAGCCATGCTGGCGCGCATCGTCAACACCGACAGCGGCAGCCGCCAGAGCGCCGGCATTGAGCAAGTGGCCAGCCTGCTGCGTGCGCCGCTGGAGCAGGCCGGCTGGCGCACCGAATGGCTGACCCAGCCCGGCTACGGCGCCTGCCTGCAGGCCGAGCTGCCCGGGCAAGACCCCCAGGCCGCCCCGGTGCTGCTGCTGGGCCACATGGACACGGTGTTTCCGGCGGGCACCGCCGCCGCCCGCCCCTACCGGGTGGAAGACGGCAAGGCCTTCGGCCCCGGCGTGGCCGACATGAAATCAGGCCTGGTGCTGCACACCTGGGTGGCCCAGGCCCTGGCCCGCAGCGGCGGCGCGCCCCGGCCGCTGCGACTGTTCTTCTCGTGCGACGAAGAGATCGGCTCGCCCGCCACGCGCGGCGCCATCCGCCAGGCCGCCCAGGGCTGCCACGCAGTACTCAATGCCGAGCCCGGCCGCATCAGCGGCAATGTGGTGACCTCGCGCAAGGGCTCGTGCGTGACCGTGTTCGAGGTGGAGGGCGTGGCCGCCCACGCCGGCATCAACCCGGCCCAGGGCGCCAGTGCCATCGGCGCGCTGGCGCTCAAAATCGTGGCCCTGCACGCCCTCAATGGCCGGGAAGACGGTGTGACGACCAATGTGGGCCACATCGAGGGCGGCATGGCGGCCAATGTGGTGGCCCCGCTGGCCCGCGCCCAGCTCGACCTGCGCTACACCGCCGACACCAACCTGCCGCGTCTGCTGGAGACGGTGCGCCAGATCATCGAAGCCCCCAGCCTGGAACGCACCCGCGGCCGCATCATCGAACAACACAGCACCCTGCCCATGGCCCCCACCCCGGCGCCGTTGCTGCAGCTGTACCAGCGCAGTGCCGCCGAAGCCGGCTTTGTGGTCGAGGGCGAATTCACCGGGGGTGCGGCCGACAGCGGCATCACCTCGTCGATGGGCATCCCGACCCTGTGCGCACTGGGCCCCGTGGGGGGCTACGCCCACAGCGAACGCGAGTTCTGCCTGCTCGACACCCTGGTGCCCCGCGCCCAGGCCCTGGCACTGACGGTGCTCGGGCTGACCTGACCTGATTTTTAGCCTCTGAACTGGAGCCCACCCCATGAAGCACACCCCCCTGTCTGCACTGCCCCTGATGCCACGCCGCCGCCTGTTGGCCGGTGGCCTGGGCCTGGCCGCACTGTCCAACCCGCTGGCCAGCCTGGCCGACGGCGACAAATACCCCTCGCGCCCGATCAACCTGATCGTGCCCTTCCCGCCGGGCGGGTCGGTGGACGTGATGGCCCGCACCTATGCCGACCCGCTGGGGCGCCTGCTGGGCGTGCCCATCGTGATCGACCACAAACCGGGGGCCGGCGGCTCGATCGGCAGCCAGTTCGTGGCGCGCGCCAAGCCCGACGGCTACACCCTGGTGGTGTCTTCGCAGAGTAGCCACCTGGCCAACCCGCTGGTGCAGCCCAAGCTGGGCTACGACCCGATCAAGGATTTCGAATCGATCGCCATCCTGGGCCGCCAGCCCAATGTGCTGGTGGTACACCCCAGCCTGCCGGTGCGCACCTTCCAGGAGTTTCTGGCCTACGTGAAGGAACGCCCAGGCCAGCTCAACTTCTGCTCGGCAGGGGCCGGCAGCATGGGACAGTTGAACGTAGAGATGCTGATGCTCAACACCGGCATCAAGGCCACCCACGTGCCGTACAAGGGCGGCTCGCCGCTGATCACGGCCATTCTGAGCAACGAGGTGCAGTTTGCCCTGGACAACCTGGTGATCATGCTGCCCCACATCCAGGCCGGCAAGATGCGCGCCTTGGCCGTGGCCTCACCCACCCGACTGGCTCAGTTGCCTGACGTGCCCACCTTCACCGAACTGGGCCACGCCGGGCTGAACCAGACCTCCTGGACCGGGCTGGCCGCGCCGGCCAACACCCCGGCCCCGGTGGTGCAGGCCCTGTACAAGGCCGTGCGCGAGGTGGCCACCAGCGCTGCAATGCAGGACACCCTGAAGCAACGTGGCGTGATCGTCCCCGAGGAAATGTCGCCCAAGGACTTCGAGAAAATGATGGCCGATCGCCTGGTGGTGTATGGCGACGTGGTCCGCCGCGCGAACGTGAAACCCGAGTAAGCCCGGCCCGGCAAGGGCCGGACCGCCTGTGCGACCATCGGGCACTCACCCGACCTGGAGTTGCATCATGTTTCTTCGCGCCCCCGCCCTCGCCGGCCTGGCGGCCCTGACCACCCTGCTGGCGGGTGCCGCGGCCCAGGCTCAATCCACCTGCAGCAGCGATGACCAGGTCAGCCCGCGGGCTGTGCGCGAGCGCTTTCTGTCGGCCCAATGTGCCGACTGCTGGGGCGCGGCGGGATTGCCCATCCCGGCGGGCACCGTGGCGGTGGACTGGATCGTGCCCTCCGCCGAACAAGGCGACGAAGCTCCGCTGTCCGCCGCAGCCACCCGCGACAGCCTGGAGCGCTTGCCCAGTTGGGGCCTCACTGAAGAGGCCGTGCGGCAAAACACATCGGCTGCCCTTGAAAAATCACACGCCCCAGCCCCCCGGCAAGGCCGTCTGCGCGTGGCCCAGGGACAGGCCGTGAACGACTACATCGGAACGTCGGTGCAATGGCAATCGCACCACCGACAAGCAGGTCAAAGCCTTTGGCTGCTGCTGGTCGAAGCCCTGCCGGCGGGCACCGAGGGCTCACCCGTGGCCCGGCTTCTGGTGCGCAACAGCCTGAACCTCGAACTGCCCCGCGCAGGCCAAAAACCCTGGCGCGACCTGCGCGCCATGCGCATCCCTGAGGGAGCCAACCCCGAACGGCTGCGGCTGCTGGGCTGGGTACAGGATGCCCACGGGCGTATGCTGGCCATAAGCGAAACCGTATGCAAAAACGCCCCTGAAAGCGGGGCAGGTCGATAGAATCAATCACCGGGCCCAAGATTCTTGCGCCCGGTTTCTGCTGGCCGGCATCCACGATGCCTGCGCCCATCAGGCCGGTCTCAAGCCAAGCGCTCAATCGTTTTTCAACGACCCTTCTGGAGCTTGGTTTTCTCATGGAAATTTTCGACTACGACAACATCCTTCTGCTGCCGCGCCAATGCCGCGTGGAGAGCCGATCCGAGTGCGACGCCAGCGTCGAGCTGGGCGGACGCCGGTTCCGCCTGCCGGTGGTGCCAGCCAACATGAAGACGGTGGTCAATGAAAGCATCTGCCTGTGGCTGGCGCAGCACGGCTATTTCTACGTGATGCACCGCTTTGACATCGACAACGTGAAGTTCGTGCGGGAGATGCACGAGCAAGGCGCATTTGCCTCGATCTCGCTGGGCGTCAAGGCCCCGGACTACGAGACCGTCAACACCCTGGCTGCCGATGGTCTGGTGCCCGAATACATCACCATCGACATTGCGCACGGCCACGCCGAAAGCGTGAAGAACATGATCGGCCACATCAAGGCCAAACTGCCCACGGCCTTTGTGATCGCCGGCAATGTGGGCACACCCGAGGCCATCATCGACCTCGAGAACTGGGGTGCCGACGCCACCAAGGTCGGCATCGGCCCAGGCAAGGTGTGCATCACCAAGCTCAAGACCGGCTTTGGCACCGGCGGCTGGCAGCTCTCGGCACTGAAGTGGTGTGCCCGCGTGGCCACCAAACCCATCATTGCCGACGGGGGTATCCGCGAACATGGCGACATCGCCAAGAGCATCCGCTTTGGCGCCACCTTCGTGATGATCGGCTCGATGCTGGCCGGCCACGAAGAATCCCCGGGCGCCACCGTCGAGGTGGATGGCCGCCTCTACAAGGAATATTACGGCTCGGCCTCCGACTTCAACAAGGGCGAATACCGCCACGTGGAAGGCAAGCGCATCCTGGAGCCCGTCAAGGGCCAACTGGCCGACACCCTGATCGAGATGGAACAGGACGTGCAAAGCTCGATCAGCTACTCGGGTGGCAAGAAGCTGATGGACATCCGCAAGGTGAACTACGTGATCCTGGGCGGAGACAACGCAGGCGAACATCTGCTGATGTGACAGCGGGCCTGCACGGGCCCGGGCCACACCAAAGGGTAAACCCTTGTATGGGAGGGTGATGTTTGATCGTACTCTGTATACAGAATACATCATCATGCCGCAGCACCTCAGCCCTCTTGCCCCAAGCACCGATCTGGTCGATCAGGTGTACCGACGCCTGATCGACGCGATCGTCAGCGGCCACCTGCCCCCAGGTCAGCGAGTCACCCAAGAAGATCTGGCCAGCCAGTTGGCAGTCTCGCGCCAACCTGTGCTTCAGGCCATGCGCCTGCTCAAGAAGGAAAGTCTGCTGCTCGACGCACCCGGCCGGGGCTTGTTGGTGGCCCCCCTGGATGTACAGCGCGTGACCCAGGCTTACGAGGTACGCCAGGCGCTTGATGGTCTGGCCGCCGGGCTGGCCGCCCAGCGGCGGGCCATTCTGCCGCAGGTGCTTTTCGAGACTGGCCGGGCCGCCGTTGCAAGTGGCAGCATCCCGGCCATGATCGAGGCCGACTGGGCTTTTCACATGGCCTTGTACGAGGCCTCCGGCAACCCGATGATCGCCGACAGTGCCGCCCTGCACTGGCCTCATCTGCATCGCGCCATGGGCCAGGTCTTGCAAAGCGGCAGCCTGGCTGGCGGTGTGTGGGATGAACATCTGGCCATGGCTGAGGCCATCGCCGCGGGAGATGTCGACCGAGCCCAAGCGTTGATTCTTCAACACACCCAGCAAGCCCGCGACCACCTCACTGGACGACTGCACCAGGTGCTTCAACCCAGAGCGACCGAGTCCGTGCCATGAGCCCGCACCTTCGCGAGGCTGACCAAAGGCCACGTCGACAGCCCTTTGACAGCGAAGGTCGTTTCATTTCGTCGATCATCCCAGCTTGGACAACGATCCATGCGTCGATCGAGCCCCTCCCAGCATGAATGCCTCTTGACCCCATGACCTCAGCCCCAATGCCCCCCGTCCAAACCATTGCCGTGCTCGGCATCGGCCTCATGGGCTTCCCGTTGGCTCGCCGCCTTTGCGAAGCCGGCTATGCCGTCCACGTCTGGAATCGCAGCCGCGACAAGGCCGAGCGCGTACAACCCTTTGGCGCAACCGTGCACGACAGCCCTGGCGCCGCAGTGGCCCAGGCGGACCTCGTGGTCAGCATGCTGGAGAACGGCAGCGTGGTCGGCGACGTGCTTTTCCACCAAGGGGCGGCCGCCGCCATGCGCCCAGGCACCCTGGTGGTGGACATGGCCTCGATCAAGCCCGCCGAAGCACGCGACCATGCGGCCCGACTCAGCGAACGGGGCGTGGCCCACCTGGATGCGCCGGTCTCGGGCGGCACGGTCGGGGCGGAACAAGGCACGCTGGCCATCATGGCGGGCGGGCGCGCCGCCGACTACGAACGCGCCCTGCCCGTCTTCAAGGTGTTTGGCCGAGCCACCCATGTGGGCCCCCATGGCGCCGGCCAGTTGGCCAAGCTCGCCAACCAGATGATCGTCGGCATCACCATCGGCGCCGTGGCCGAAGCCCTGCTGTTTGCGGCCAAGGGCGGCGCCGACATGGCCAAGGTGCGCGAAGCCATCGGCGGCGGCTTTGCCGAGAGCCGCATCCTGCAACTGCACGGCCAGCGCATGGTCGAGCGCGACTTTGCCCCGCGTGCGCGCATGTCGGTGCAACTCAAGGACATGCGCAACGCCCTGGACACCGCCCAGGACATCGGCTTCGATGCCCCGGTCACCGCCCTGTTCGAATCGCTCTACGCCAGTGGCATCGAGCACGGCCTGACCGATCTGGACCACTCCGGCCTGTTCGTCGAACTGGCCAGCCGCAACGGCATGACCTGACCCGAATCGGCCCTGAACAAGATTTTTTAAAATTTTTGTTCAAAAGCTTGCAAAGCCCGAATTTTTCCATGCATAATAGAGGTCTTGGCGCAGTGCTGAACAGCAAAGCGGCAAGAAAACAAAGAGTGGGTTCTTAGCTCAGTTGGTAGAGCAGCGGACTCTTAATCCGTAGGTCGAGTGTTCGAGTCACTCAGGACCCACCACTCACAAGCCTTACAGGCACTACAAAGCCCGCTACGCAAACGCTAGCGGGCTTTGTTCTTTTCGGGATCGAAATGAGACACTTTATGAGACGCGTCTCATATCCAGTGTTTTGGGTGAACAAGATCCTTCCGCCCGTCAGATGCCACCCACCCCCATCGAGCCCACGTAAAAAGCCGTCAAATTCCGTGATCTGAAATGCACGAAAAACCGGCCACAGGGCCGCACCAGGGCTTGCGCTGCCCAGGGTAGGCAAGGCCGTCAAAAGAGGTCCATTAAGACCGAGGGCGCGGCGGGGTCTCGACCGCGCGCCGCAGAGTTAGCAAGACCCCATCCAACAAGATCTCGTCAAACCCAAGGGGCTGGCACCCTGCTTTTCAGCCTCGTGACGTTCGCGATCAATCGGCAACCGCCAGTGAGAGGCGCCAGACTCATGAACCCCTAAATTCCCAAACACATCATTTGATGTATAAAACAATATATTTGATGTGCTTTATAAATCAAACAATGTGTAAGATGTCATGTTTTCGCTATGATGGCGACCATGACCTACGAAGAATTCCGGAGGCAGCTTGGTAAGGCTGGGTTGAGCGTGAAAGCGTTTGCTGCGCTCATCAAGCAAACGCCCAACTCGATCACCAACCACGCGGCGCAGGGCGACGTACCGCCGCATTTGGCAATCATTGCTGCATTGATGGGCGATATGGCTGAGGGAAGTACAGATTTCCGAGGGACGCTCGAACGCATCGATTTCGAGTCCAGCAAGCCGCGTGGCGGCGCTACCAAGGGACGATTTGGCAGCAGCAAGCAGTCGGCCCTGGACCTAACATCTAACAACTCAGGTATCTGATGAGTCTCAAAAAATTTACCCGCCCAATCGGAATCGATCTTTTCTCAGGGGCCGGCGGCCTCAGTCTTGGTTTCGAGCAAGCGGGGTTTGACGTTGCGGCCTGTGTGGAAATTGATCCAATCCATGCCGCCGTACACAAGTACAACTTCCCCAAGTGCACGACACTTTGCCGTAGTGTTACGGAACTAAGCGGAGCGGAAATTCGGGCGGCAGCAGGCATCGGAAAGCAACCGGTCCACGTGGTATTTGGAGGCGCGCCGTGCCAGGGATTTTCCATGATTGGAAAACGCGCGCTCGATGACCCAAGGAATCAACTCGTCCATCACTTTGTTCGCCTTGTAGTGGAACTAAAGGCGGACTACTTCGTGTTCGAAAATGTGCGCGGGCTGACCGTTGGAAAACATAGGCAATTTCTTCAGGAAATCATCGAAGCATTCAAGACTCATGGCTACGATGTCCTTGAGCCGTACCAAGTATTAAATGCTGCCGATTATGGTGTGCCTCAAGACAGACGCCGACTTTTTCTGATTGGTTGCAAGAAGGGGCTTCAGCTACCAACGTACCCAAAGTCACGCACAGCCACTACGGTATGGGAAGCCATAGGCGACATCCCAAACGCAGATAACTTTGATGAATTGCTGTCTGGTGACAGCGTCAAGGCGAATTTTAAAAAAGGCTCCACGTATGCGCGTCAACTGCGTGGGCTTGAGTCGGACCCAGACAATTACGCATATGCTCGCAAGTATGAGCCAGGCATCTTGACATCTAGCGCAAGAACCGTCCACACGGAGCTATCGAAGAGTCGATTTCTTAATACCGAGCATGGCAAGACAGAGCCTGTCAGCCGCTTTCTGAAACTTGATCCCAAAGGTGTTTGCAACACGCTGCGTGCGGGTACTGATAGCGCACGTGGCGCGTTTACTTCGCCCCGGCCGATTCACCCATTCGAGCCACGGGTGATTACCGTACGCGAGGCTGCACGGTTGCACTCATATCCTGACTGGTTTCGATTTCATGCGACCAAATGGCATGGCTTCCGAGAGATCGGTAACTCGGTTCCACCGTTGCTTGGGCGCAGTGTGGCATCGTCGATCATCGCGGCGATGGGACATCAACCCGTCAAGCCAACTGAGGTTCTCGAGCGCGGTGACAACCGTCTGTTGAATCTTCTCATGACAGAAGCCGTATCGCTCTTCGGCTTGGAGAAGAGCCCTATCGCGAACCGTCAGAGGCTGGCATCATTGCCTTCTTCTATGGATAGGGATGAACGGATTGCTGCATGACAAGTTCGAAAAAGCGAAGACCAACAAGCAAAACTAGCGAGGACTCCCAAAAGAAGCGTGTGATCCGATCACTATTCGCCGCCCGTTGGGCGAGACGGAATGAGAGTCCACCACCGTCGATGGTGGTCACGCTTTCCGAAGTGCAAGAAGCAATTGAGCGTGCGAACAGAGTTTTGAAAAAACTCGACGCCAAACTGCTGAGCACTCGAAATCCAGCGAACTTCTTCAAGGACATTGTTCGTCGAGAAAAAGCTTACCGCTCCGCATGGCCCTCCAGTGCACTGAGAAGAGGCTTTATCGGCATGCAGGCTAAAGCTGGAAAAGAGGAAAAGGGCACACCAAAATTAGACAGTCCATGTTTCGAATTCGTGAAGGTGACGTCTAGTGATCCCATTGGAGACCTCTACCAAAAGGTTCCGGAATATCGGCGACCTGACGATATCGGTCTAGCTCGAATTTTCGATGTGCAGACTCTTGAGCTGCCAATTGAAGTACGGCGACTACAGCGAGATGATGAAACCTTCCTCTTGCAACTGATTGTCCGCCTGCGCGTAATTGAAACCCATCTGGGCATTGTTTCTCAGAAAAGGCTGGAAAGTCTTACCCACCTTCAAATGGGATTGAAACTGAGAGGAGCTGAGATCGATGCACTTTTTCTTGGCACCATCGGCAATGACTCTCAAAATAGCCAACGCGTTCTCGTTGCCCTCGAAGCAAAGGGAAAATCTGATGACATCCTAAAGAGTCAAATCGAGGATCAGGCACTCGCTGTTCTCAAGCTTGATGCCTTCAAAGAAGGTTTCGATCTAGTTGTGCCGATGGCGGCGAAACTTGTCGCGCCAAGTCGCATCTACGTCGTCGAGTACCGTTTTATCGAGCGGGACAACATCGTAGGTTTGGAGCAAGAATCCGAAGCGTTTTACGAATTCACGCCGCCACTGTCGGGTCTCGGATAGGTCAAGGCGCGCCGGCCGCCAAGTCCGCCTCGCCGCAAGCGCAGACGGTCGGTCTATGGGCACGATGGTCGCGAGAACTACCCTCCCCCACTAGGCCCGGCCGGGCTGACCGTCACCTCGTATTTCTCAAACTGCACCACCTCCTCGCCCAGCCAGTCATTCAGGGCCAGAAAGCGGGCCTGCAGGGGCTCGATCTCATTGGTGGCGAACACCTGGGCCGCGGGCACGATGGCGCCGAAGCCGCCCGTGTTGCTGGGCACGATGCCCAGCAGTTGGGGCGGGATGCGGTGAGCCGCCAGCACGTCGTCGCGGCTCACGTTTTTGATGTTGAAGAAGTCATCCTTGGCGGCCACCTCGCTGACCGGGATCAGCTGGATGCCGTCCTTCTTGCCATTGGGGCTGTACAGGAACAGGTTGCGGAAGTTGCCCGGCCCCTTGCTCTGTTTCAGCGCCTCGCGGATGCCGTCAATGTCACCCTGGCTCTGGGCCGGGTCGCTGATGTACAGAATGAAGCCGGCGTGGCTGCCGTTGTTGAAGTAGCGCCGGCGGAACAGCGTGGCCGACTCATTGAGCCAGGCCGCCTGCAGGGCGCTCAGGTATTCGGGCAGGCCGTACACCTCCTGCTCGATGTCGGCCTCCTGCTGGTGGAACACCCGGCCGGGGTTGAACTCGTGCTCGTCGGCGCCATTGCGCACGAAGAAGTACTTCTGCAGATCCACCCCGCGGCGGGTGTACTTGGCCATCGAATGCGACAGGCCCAGCGTGCCCCCCAGGCGGTTGACCTGGCGCTCCAGGTAAGCGTTGCCGAACACCAGGAAGTCGAGCGCGAAGCGACTAAACACCTCGGTGCTCAACAGGCGGTGCGGCTTGAAGGTCTTGGCCAGGATATTGCGCTTGAAGTAGATCGCGCTGCTGTGGTGGGTGCTCGCCCGAAACGACTTCGCCAAGCCCGCCCAGCTCATGGGCGGCTCGTACCAGCGCCCATTGCTCCAGCACTCCAGGTAGTCCAGCAGCTCGCGCCGATCCATCACCGGGGTGGGATCGCCGAAGGTGAAGGCCTCCATGTGACCGGCTTTGGCCTGGTCGGCGTGGGCGAGCTGCGCCGATGCCTGGGCCGGTATCACCTGTTTCGCCTGTATTTCGTCTTGCATCAAGAAATCTCCATGATCGATTGGGAGGAACTGGTCTCGCCATCCAGCGATTCGTTGTCCATGGCGTGCATGCAGGCCCAGGCCAAGTCGGCATGGCCGGTGACCTCATTGCGGCCCGCGTCGTAGGTGACTTGCCGGCCGCTGGCCGTCATCACCCGTTTGATGGCCATGAAGGCCTGGGCCAGATCCGTGAACCCGGCGTCGAACTCAAGGCGACCCTTGCGGATCACGCTTTGGGCCTTCAGCACCAGGCGCGACTTGACGTCCACGCTGTACTGGTAGCCCTTCACGGCCGGGAAGAACTTCTGCACGATCTGAAACACGCCCTGCCCCATGCCGGTGGTGTCCATGCCGATGAAGGCCACGTTGAAGCGCTGGGTGATCTTGCGGATCACCTCGGCCTGGGCCTCAAAGTCGTTGCCCTTGAATTGGTGGCGTTCCAGCACCCGGAATTTGCCCCCCGGCGTACTGGGCGGGGCCAGCACCACCAGGCCGGCCGAGTCGCCCGACAGTGCCGGGTCGTAGCCCACCCACACAGGCCGATAGCCAAAGGGGCGCACGCTGAAAGGTTTGACGTCCCCCCACTCGTCCCAACTGTCGACCATGCATCGCTGCAGCTCGGCCAGGGGGAACATGCTGAAGCTGTCGTCCAAAAACCCGCACATCAGCAGGTTCTCGAACTCTTCGGTGGAGTACTCCAGCCGCAGCTCGTCAATGTCGAACAGGTTGCAGCCGCCGCGCATGGCGTCGACGATGGTGCAGATCTGCCGCCAGATCTTGTCCTCGCCCGTGAAGCCACCGGCCAGCCGTTCGTGGCTCAAGTCCAGGCTGATCCGGTCTTCCTTGGCCTTCTTGCGGTTAAAGCGCGCACCGCTCCACAGCGCGTAGGCCTCATGCTGAATGCTCGACGGTGTGGAGAAATAGGTTTTCCTCCAATGCTTGTGCATGGCCATGCCCGAGGCGACTTTGTTGAGCTCGTCGAACTTGCGGGTCCAGAAGCACTCGTCGAAATAGAAGTTGCCGTGGTAGCCCTGAGCTGTCAGCGCGTTGGTGCCCAAAAAGTACAGCGTGGCGCCGTTGCTGAGCACGATCGGGTCGCCCGACAGCTCGATGCCGCAGGCCTCCTTGGCGAAGGCGATGATGTACTGCTTGAAGATGTGCGCCTGCGCCTTGCTGGCCGACAGGAAGATCTGGTTGCGGCCTGTTGCGATCGCATCAGCCAGGGCCTCGCGGGCGAAGTACCAGGTGGCACCGATCTGCCGGCTCTTGAGAATGAAGCGCGTGCGCGCCTCGCTGTTGCGAAACCACACCTTCTGGTAATCGAACAGCGAGTCGTGGAAGGCCTCCAGCAGTTGCTCGTGCTGCTCCTCGCTGAAGTGGTTGCGCTCGGGCTTCTTCTTGGGACGGTCGTTGCGCCGCTCAATGGCCGGGTTGAGGTCGGCCTCCTTGGCGGTCTCGGCGTATTTGTGCACCCGGGCCAGGCGTTCGATCTGGCGGCCCAGCAGGTCGATCTCTTTGAAGTCGCCGCCGGTCTTGGTGTCCTTCATGACCAGTTGCACCAGCCGGGTCTCCAGTGCGGCCTCCACGCGCTGCACGGGCTGGGCCTTGTCCCATTCCTCGGCATCTTTCCAGCCCTGCACCGTGCTGCGCGGCTCGCTCAGGTACTCGGCAATCGACGAGATCCGCCAGCCCTGCCAGTACAGGTGCCGGGCATTGCGGCGCTTGTCCGCATCCTGGCCCTGGGCAGGCTTTTGCGCATGCGCCAGGACGGCGATGGGCTTAGGAACGATGACGGCTTCAGGCATGCCGTCGAGGTTAGGCGGCGAACCACTTACTCAACGACTTTGGTTGACACCTCGTTGGTGTAAGGACCAGTTCTACACCCTGGGTTCATTGAACGGCCGACGTCGCCGCGCGACCATGGCAGCTACCCGCAACACACCTCGCAACCATTCCGGAGTAGCAGCCATCATGGCCCCAAAATCCAAACTTTTCCGCGTCGCCACTGAAGGCGCCACCACCGACGGCCGCGTGATCCAGAAGGACTGGATCACGCAGATGGCGGCCAACTTCGACCCCAAGAAGTACGGCGCCCGCGTCTGGCTGGAGCACTACCGCGGCATCGCGCCCGATGGCCTGTTCAAGGCCTACGGCGATGTGATCGCGGTGGAGGCGCGCCCGGTCGAAGACGGCAAGCTGGCCCTGTTCGCCCAGATCGAGCCTCTGCCCGAACTGGTGGCCATGACCAAGGCCAAGCAGAAGATCTACACCTCCATCGAGGTGAACCCCAAGTTCGCCGACACCGGCGAGGCCTACCTCACGGGCCTCGCCGTCACCGACAGCCCCGCCAGTCTGGGCACCGACATCCTGGCCTTCGCGGCGCAGAACCCCAAGGCCAGCCCCCTGGCCGGCCGCAAGAGTCACGCCGAAGCCCTGTTCTCCGAAGCCATCGAGGTCGCGCTGGAATTCGAGGAGGACAAGCCCGAGGACCAGGGCCTGGTCACCAAGTTCATCGCCTCGGTCAAAAGCGTGACCGAAAAATTCAACGGCAAGGCCAAGGGCGACGACGCCCGGTTCTCTGCCGTGCTCGAAGCATTGGAAGAGGCCGGCACGGTGATCGCCGACCAGGCCGAGAAGCACGCCACCCTGCAAGCCGACCACGACAAGCTGTCCAAAGCCTTCGCCACCCTGCAGGGCCAGCACGCCGAGCTGGTGACCAAGCTCGGCACCACGCCCGAGCAGCAACACAGCCAGCGCCCGCCGGCCACCGGCAACAGCGGCCGCATCCAGACCGACTGCTGATCAGCCGCAGCTTCCCCACCTCAATCGCATCAACCCGGAGCCCCTCCATGCGCAATGAAACCCGCCAGGCCTATGCCGAACTGCTGAGCCAGATCAGCCGCCTGAACGCCGTGGCCGATGCCACCAAGCAATTCACCGTCTCCCCCAGCGTCCAGCAGAAGCTGGAGAGCAAGATTCAGGAGTCTTCGGACTTCCTGAGCCGCATCAACATCTCGCCCGTCACCGAGATGCAGGGCGACAAGCTGGGCCTGGGTGTGTCCGGCCCGGCTGCCAGCCGCACCGACACCACCAATAAGGACCGCCAGACCCGCGACATCAGCGGCCTGGATAGCCGCGGCTACCAGTGCGTGAAGACCAACTCGGACACGCACATCACCTATGCCAAGCTGGATGCCTGGGCCAAGTTCCCCGACTTCCAAACCCGTGTGCGCGACTTGATCGTGCGCCGCCAGGCGCTGGACCGCATGCTGATCGGCTGGCATGGCATGAGCATTGCCGCCGACACGGACCTGGCCGCCCACCCGCTGCTGCAGGACGTGAACAAGGGCTGGCTGCAGCACCTGCGCGAAGATGCCCCGGCCCGGGTGATGGGCAGCGGTGCCGCCAACGGCGTGATCAAGATCGGTGCCGGCGCGGGCTCCGACTACAAGAACCTGGACGCGGCCGTGTTCGATGCCGTCAACCTGCTGGACCCGTGGCACCAGCAAGACCCCGACCTGGTGGTGATCATGGGCCGCGCGCTGCTGGCCGACAAATACTTCCCCTTGGTCAACGTCAACCAGGCGCCCAGCGAAACCCTGGCGGCCGACATCGTGATCAGCCAGAAGCGCGTGGGCGGCCTGCAGGCCGCGACAGTGCCTTACTTCCCCGATCACGCCATGCTGATCACCACCTACGACAACCTGTCGATCTACTGGCAGGAGGGCGCACGGCGCCGCCGCATGGAAGAAAACCCGAAGCGCGACCGCATCGAGAACTACGAATCCTCGAACGACGCCTATGTGGTCGAAGACAACGGCCGCGCCGCGCTGGTGGAAAACATCCAGCTCGTGGCCTGAACCCGGGGAGGCACCGCACCATGACGACGCCCGCCCGCCGCCATCAGATGCGCGTGCTCGCCGAGCAGGCCGCTCTGGCCACCCCCAACGGGGGCCAGGTCGAAGGCTCAGCCTACGAGCTGATGCTGGCCCAGCTCTACGAGCACCGCCGCACCCTCAAAGCCATCCAGTCGGTGGAGCGCAAGATCGAGGCCAAGCGCACCATGCTGGCCGACTTTGACGCCTGGATCGATGGCGCACTCGCCGGTGGCCAGGGTGGCCAGGACCTGGTGCTCACCAGCGTCATGGTCTGGCACTTGGACGTGGGCAACTGGACGCGCGGCCTGCAGATCGCCGAATACGTGCTGCAGCATGGCCTGGCCCTGCCCGACCAGTACAACCGCGACACGGCCACGCTGCTGATCGACGAGACCAGCACCGCCGCCCTGGCCGGGTCCCTGACCGGCCCCGACGCCCTGGTGGTGCTGGCCCGGGTCGACCAGATGACGGCCGAGCGCGATGCCCCCGACCAGGCGCGCGCCAAGCTGCACAAGGCCATCGGCTACGCCCTGATGGGCAAGACGCCCACCACCGAGCCCGACATCACCACGCTGGACCCGGCCCTGGCGCGCCGCGCCATGGACCAGCTGCAACGCGCCCACCAGCTCTTCGGCCAGGTGGGCGTCAAAAAAGACATGGAACGCCTGGAGCGAAGGCTGAAGGCCTCGCCCGGCCCCGACTGAGCGTACCCCGCACCCTGGCGGCTCGGGGTGCCGTTGGAGCTGGCCCAGGCCCACCCCTGAAGCACCCCGACCACCGCCACCTATTTCTGAATGCCCACCATGAGCTTTCTGGCCACCACATCCCCACCCACGCCCACCAATGAGCCCAAAGTCGAGAACGACCCGTGGTTTCCGGAGATCGACCTGGGCGCGCTGCGCGCCGCCTGCCGGCTCGATGGCACGGTCACCGTGGCCCGCCTGCGCGAGGCCGCCACAGCGGCCATGCTGAGTGTCAACCGCGAACTGGCCGCATTCAAGCTGGGGCACATCGCCTGCGGCCACGGCACGTTGGCGGACATCCCGGCTGATCAGATCGGCCGATCCAGCGTGCTGGTGCTGCACTACCGCCGCGCCGTGTACAGCGCGGTGCAGGCCGAGCTGGTGGAGGAATACCGCGACATGGACACCACGGGCAAGGGCGACAAGAACGCCGACGCCATGGAGCCCCGCGCCGACACCCACCGCCGAAACATGCGCTGGGCCCTGAGTGACCTGTTGGGCCAGCCGCGCACCACCGTAGAGCTGATCTAGAACATGTCTACCCCCACGCTCCCTCACTCCGTGTGGTCGCTGCCCCCCAAGGGGGCCCAGCCTTGCTTGGGGCGGCCCGGCGCCGCGGCTGTATGACCACCACGCTGCAAGTCATGGCCCGCGACGGCGACACGGTCGACCAGCTCTGTTGGCGGCACCTGGGGCGCACTGCGGGTGTCACAGAAGCCACGCTGGCCGCCAACCCGGGCCTGGCAGCGCTGGGGCCGCGCCTGAGCGCCGGCACGCTGGTCGACCTGGTCATCGTGGCCACCCCCACCCAAGAGACCGTCTCGCTTTGGGACTGAACACCATGAACGATCCGAAGGCCCCGCGCCTCATCTTTGACCCGACCATCAACCTCGGCCACGTGCTCACGTTCGCCGGGTTCATCGCCACCGGCTTCGGTGCCTACAGCACGCTGGACAAGCGGGTGGCCATGCAAGAGCAGAAGGCCCTGATCGCCGAACAAAAGGCGTCTGAGCAAGACCAGCGCAACAGCGAAGTGCTGCGCGAGATCAAGGCCGATCTGAAAGACGTCCGCCGCTCGGTGGACGACGTCAACCGCAACCTGTCCCGGAGCCGCCCATGAGCCTCAACAACCACCTTCACCACCACCCGCGCCTGCGCGCCATCTTCAACCTCGACGCCTGGCTGCTGATCGTCATCGGCCTGGTGCTCTTCGGCGCCCGCACCCCGCTGCAGGCCTCGGCCGCCGGCATCAACCTGCCGCTGCTGGCCACCGTGCTGCAGCTCTCGGGCTTCATGTTCTGCATGGCCGGCCTGCAGGTGCTGCTGAGCCTGCTGGTCTGGCCCCAGATCAGTGTGGGCGAGCTGCTGCAGCACGCTGTGCAGCAAGGCGACTTCGCGGCCGGCGTGATCCTGCTGGGCCTGTTCATCTACAACGGGCTGTGCATGCTGGCCTTTGTGCTGTGGGTGGGGGCCAGCATGGGTGGCGCTGTGGGCTTGGGGGTCGCTGGATGATTCCGCCCAATGCCCCCGCCATCCTGGCGCTGCTGCAGGCCCTGCTGCCAGCGTACTGGCCCGCCATGCCTGCACCCAGCTTCCTGGCGGCCCAGATCGAGCAGGAGACCTGCCCCAGCCCGCAGCACCGCATGTGCTTCAGCGAGCGGGCCGAGCTGCGCACGGCGCGCGAGTACGGCTTCGGCTTGGGCCAGGTCACGATCACCTCGCGATTCAACGTGTTCGAGGAGGTCAAGCGCATGCACCGTGACCTGGCCGACTGGCGCTTCGAGGACCGCTTTGACCGCCGCCGGCAGTTGATCGCCCTGGTGGTCAAGGACCGGGCGCATTTTCGGAGCTGCAGCGCCCTGATGGCCGACGCGCCGGCGGCGCTGGCCTGCACCGCGGCCCAGTACAACGGCGGCGCTGGGGGATTCCTGGCAGATCGGCGCCTGTGCAGCAACACCTCGGGCTGCGACCCGCGCCAGTGGTTTGGCCACATCGAGCACACCAGCACCAAGGCCAAGACCGCAGTGGCCGGCTACGGCAAGAGCTTTTTTGAGATCAACCGCGAGTACGTGCGCAACGTGATGCAGGTGCGCCGGGCCAAGTACTCCCCCTTGATGGATGCCACATGAACGACTTCAAACAGAACGCCCTGGCTTTGGCCCTGTCCACCCTGCTGGTGGTGGGCCTGAGCCTGCTGACCTACCAGCTCGGCTTTCAGCGCGGCGAGATCCGGGCCCAGAACGAAGCGCAAGCCCGTGAAGCCCAGATCAACGCCGACCACGCCGAGGCCCTGGTGCGCGCCACTGCCCGCGAGCAGGCCACCGAGCGAAGCCTTCGGACCGAGCTGTCCGAGCTGCAAACCCGCCTTAACCTGGATGCCCAAAATGCAAAACAAATCAGTGATCGCTCTGCTGCTGCCGTGCGCTCTGGCGCTGTGCGCCTGTCAATCCCCGTCGCAAGTTGCCCTTCGGACGGTGGAAGCCACCCGGGCACAGGTGCCGGATCTGCCAGCGGAGATCGGAACCAAGCGCGTGCCCAACTTGCGCCTGAGTATGGACTTGCTCTTACAGCCATCGCCGACGATGGAGACGACAGCATCCGGCAGCTCAACGCCTGCATCGACGCCTACAACGCCGTGAAGGTGCGCCTGAACGCAAAGCCCGAAGGTTCGTCCCATGCTCAAGCCCGGTAGCCTGCGCGCCCACATCGAGGCAGCCGTGCCCGATCTGCGCACCAATCCCGACAAGCTGTCGGTGATGGTGCGCTCGGGCCGCTTGATCTGCACCGGAACCGGCTCGCTGTCGTTTGAGTACGCCTACACCCTGCAACTGGTGGTGCTGGACTACGCCGGCCACGCCGACGCCGTCATGGTCCCCATCCTGGCCTGGCTGGCCCTCAACCAGCCCGAGGTGCTGGACAACCCGGATCTGCGCGACAAGGCGGTGCGATTCGAGGTCGAATTCCTGAATGCCAGCACGGTGGATCTGTCGATTGAGCTGGACCTGACCGAGCGCGTCCTCGTCAAGCCCAGGACCAGCCAGCCCGGTGCCTACGACATCCGCCACGTTGGGGAACCACCCCACCCTGCCTGGCCACAGCAGCGCGAAGAGTGGAGCCTGTACGTGCGCGACGAGTTGGTGGCGCAATGGGACCATGACCCCCGGCCGGTGATCTGACCATGAGCGAACTGAAAGCCCTGGAAGGCTGGGTAGCCCCGCTGCTTGATCGGCTTTCTGATGGAGAGCGGCGCAAGCTGGCCATGGCTGTGGCGCGAGATCTGCGCGCAGCCAATGCCGCCAGCATCCGAGCCCAACAAACCCCAGATGGAGAAGCCTGGGAAGCCCGCAAACAGCCCGCTAGGAACAAGCGGGGGGAGATCCGTCGCAAGGCCCAGGCAGGCAAGGCGGGCATGCGGATGTTTCAGAAGATGGGGGCGGCCAAGAACCTCAAGGCCATGGCCACGCCTACCGAGGCCGTGGTGGGATTTGTGGGGCGGGCCGAGCGGATCGCTCGGGTGCATCAGTTTGGTTTGAGCGACCAGGTGATGCCTGGAGGACCTATGTACCATTACCCTACTCGGGAGTTGCTTGGTATCAATGCAGCTCAAATTCAGCGTATTCAGAACCTGCTAATTTCGCACCTAGGAGCGACGTGATCTTCGAATTTCTTTCAGGGGCTTTCAGAGAGCTAATCCCGGGCGCCACGCTTGTTGGCCTCGCAGTTTTCTTATTCAGAAACTGGATAATTGAACGACTCAAGGCGAATCTGAAAAACATCTACGACAAAGACCTTGAAGACCACAAGGCAGAGATTTCAAAAGACATTGCAGCCATTTCACACAAAAATGCAGAAGAACTGCAAAAAATAAAACTCAATCTCGACAGAGAGCTAGAGAAAGTCAAACATCAACACGGCATAGACCAATTAAGAACCTCTCTATATTTTGAAAATCAGAGAAATGCACTGAGCGAAATTCTAGTAAAGATCATTCACATCAATGAAACATGGTGGAAGGAAGGATATTACGAAGAAGTTGGCTTGACGCATGGAGCTCCAGAAGATCGAAATGATTTAAAAGATCTTTATGCAAAGCACAGGCTTTTCCTGGATGAAGAATGCTGCATGGCTATTGAAATAGCCATGCAAACATACCAAGAATCCCTTCCCTTCGGAAACGATGGCGAGCCCAACTTACGCTACCCCAACCCTCAAGACTCATACGAATACATTCAATATGCAACACCACGAATAGCCGCACTATTTCAAAAAAAGCTTGGTTTGGCATCCGACACCAGATCCATAAGGCAGTTAGCGCTATTAGACGCCATACGCATCTTAAATCAATACCATTTCAAAGCACTTGATTTACCAACCCAAGGCTCTTTGAGTCACAACACTGCCGACGGTCCAGCCGAAGCAGTGAGAAAAGGTGAGCAGCACTATGATTTTTTACTCGAAAAATGCATTCAATTTCAAAGCCTACTACAGAATAATGCGACCTTCTTCCACGAAGCAGAAGGAAGACTAACCCGTCTCATAGCGATACTCAAAGACAATTAGAAATTCAACTGGGTGTAACGAACAAAAATACACCCTGATTCTCGTGCATTAAATACCGCACCCCGGCACCATCAACCGGGTGCAAAAACCCCTCACCCAACCCGAATCTCCCTACGAGCTCAATCGCAAGATTGAGAACATCGTGCGCCTTGGCTCCGTCGAGCTGGTGCGCCTGGGCAAGCCCGCGCGCTGCCGTGTGCGCACCGGCGGGCTGCTGAGCAACTGGGTGCCGTTTTTCTCGCTGCGCGCCGGCGGCCAGGCCGGGCGCACTTGGTGGCCGCCGGTGGTGGGCGAGCAGTGCGTTCTGCTGTGCCCCGGTGGCGATCTGCTGCAGGGCGTGGCCCTGGCCGGCCTGTTCAGTGACGATGCCCCCCAGGGCAGCGAAGACCCCCACCAGTTCCTGCAGGAATGGTCGGGTGACGACTTCATGAGCTGGCTCGATGGTGAGCTGCTCATCCAATGCGCCACCGCCATCACCCTGCAGGTGGGCGACCAGCGCCTGCGCATCACTCCCGAATCCATCCGGGCCACGCCCGACATCCTGGCCGACACCATCAGCCTACGCCATCACCACCACGGTGGCGTGCGGGCGGGTGACCAGGTTTCTGGGGAGCCGCAATGAACCGCACCACCGGCGCCGCCATCACCGGCATCGAGCACCTGCGCCAGTCCGTGACCGACATCCTGACCACGGCCATCGGCACCCGCGTCATGCGCCGCGAATACGGCTCGCTGGTCCCCGAGTTGGTGGACCACCCCGACAACCCGGCCACCCAGGTGCGCCTGTTCGCGGCCATCGCCAGCGCCCTGATGCGCTGGGAGCCCCGCCTGCGCCTGACCCAGTTGCACTACACGCGCACCGAGCCCGGCAAGGCCGTGATCACGCTGGACGGCCTGTACCTGGAGCCCAGCACCAAGCAGCCCCAGGTGCTGAGTCTGAGCGTTCCCCTCACCCTCGTTTCTGGAGCTGCGGTATGAACGCCCAGGACCTCACCACCTTGCCGGCCCCCAATGTGGTCGAAGCACTGTCCTTCGAGGCCATCCTGGCGGCTGAGCGCGCCGACCTGCTGCAGCGCTACCCGGGCGTGGCCGATGTGATCGACCTGGAGAGCGAGCCGCTGCAGAAGCTGCTGCAGGCCCACGCCTACCGCGAGCTGCTGTACCGCCAACGCGTCAACGAAGCCACCCGGGCCTCCCTGCTGGCCTTTGCCACCAAGGGCGACCTGGACCACAAGGGCGCCTTCTACGGCCTGGAGCGCCTGGCCGGCGAGACCGACGAGCGCCTTCGCCTGCGCATTGGCCTGCGCATCCGCGCCCTGGCCGGCAATGGCACTCGCGAGCATTACGAGCTGATCGCGCTGAGCACCTCGCTCAACGTGCGTGACGCCCTGGCCACCCAGCCCCAGCCGGGGCGGGTGCAGGTGCTGCTGTGGATTGACGATGCCAGCCTGGCCGACGTCACCGCGCTGGCTGTGCTCAACGCCGAGAACGCCGAAGGTGCCCGGCCGCTGGGCGTGCCCGTCACGGTGGCCGTAGCCCAGCCCCGGCCGGTCAACATCAGCGCCCGGATCTGGCGCGAGGCCTCGGCCCCGTCCGACCTGGTGGCTCAACTGCGCACCAGCCTGCCGCTGGCCATGGCCACCTATGCCCGCCTGGGCCGTTCCGTGCCCCGGTCCTGGATCACCACCCAGTTGCACGTCTCAGGCGTGGCCGCGGTGCGCTACGTGGACAACCTGCGCCCGACTGAGACCACCACCCTGGCCGCCGATGAATACCCGGTGGTGGGCGTGCTCGAACTCACCGACGAGGGGATTTCCTGATGGCCACCACGACAACAACCGCGATCACCACCGTGCTGCCACCGGCCTCCACGGCCCTGGAGCGGGCCATCGACCAGGGCATGCCGGCCTGGGATGGGCTGGCCGAGGCCATGGCGCCCACCGGGCCCCGCTTGGTCGACGCCTACCCGGTGGCCTTCTACCCTTGGCTGGCCGCCGAATGGGGGCTGGCCGACTTCGCCCGCTACTTCGACAGCCTGGCCTCCTTGCTGGAAGCCGGCCGTCCCTGGCTGCTGGAGCGCGGCACCGCCGCGGCTGTGCGCCGGGTGCTGGGCTGGCTGGGCTTCGACCAGGTGCTGATCGAAGAGGACGCCGCCTACCTGCACATCGATCTGGGCCGGGCCGCCAGCCCCGCCGAGATGGGCGAGATCGCCCGCGTGGTGCGTTCCAGCATTCCGGCTCAAATCCGCTTCTATCGGGTGTTCCACAGCTACGACCTGCGCCCCATCACCTTCGACGGTGGCCAGGCCCTGGACGTGGGCCTGCTGGACAACGATTCGGGCGTCTGGGTCAGCACCGACACCGGGCCCGACCTGAAGGCGAGCTTCGCCACCCTGCAGGCCCGGGGGGTGAACCCTTGGCCCCATGGACAGATCGAGGCCTCGGCCACATCCGTGCACGCCCTGACCATGCCCCGCGGCGACCGGGTCGAGCTGGACTCGTGGCGCCTGGACAGCTACGTGGTGGTCGACACCTACAGCGGGGTTGGCGCCATGTTCACCGGCACCTGCGCGGCGCCGGTGCGAGGCGTTCCGCACGGGGTCGCCGGCACCGTGCACCTTGAATCGCTGGCTTGGCCTGCCATTGACCCGCTCGACAACCGTACCGACGCCCACGCCATCGAGATCTCGAGCCCCATGCCAGCCCCGCGCCGCTGGGTCGGGCCTTGGGACGCCAGGCCCTGGCGCACCTCCATTGATTCCAAGCACACACAGGACTGACCACCATCATGGCAACCCTTCAAGAATCCGGCCGCATCGCCCTGGCCATCGCCGTCGCCGGCCAGCCCATCCACCTGGCCTGGGGCCACGGCTCACCCGCCTGGGATGACGCCCCCCAGCCCGAGGGCAACACCAACGCTGGCCTGGTCGATGAGATCGGCCGCCGGGCCTCCACCCAGGTGGGCTACTGCCGACCCGACGCCAATGGCGAGATTGAGCTAGCCACCGGCCGCTACACCTTGTCGGCCGAGCCGACTACCTACGTCTACGTGAAGTTCGTCTTCGCGTTTGCCGAGGCCGCCGGCGAGACCATCCGCGAGCAAGGGATCTTCCTGGGCACCCAGGTCAAGGCCGGCCTGCCTGCGGGGCAGCGCTACTTCCTGCCCCCAGATCTCGCCAGCCCCGGCCGCCTGTATGCGCTGGAGCGTGTGCCCGCCTTCCCCCGCAATGGCGCCACCCGCCAGATGTTCGAGTACGTCCTTCCTTTCTGACCATGATCATTTACAACCGATTCGACCCGGCCAAGCGCTACAACCGTGTGCTGTTCAACGCCGAGCGCGTGCTGCAGTCGGCCGAGCTCAACGATCTGCAAGACGCCCTGATCCACCGGGCCAAGTCCGTGTCCGATGTGCTGTTCAAGGATGGCGGCATCGTCGAAGGTGCCGGCATCGTCGTGAACTCAGGCACTGGCGCCACGCTGTGCGAAGCCGGCAGTGTCTACGTTGACGGCACGGTGCGCCCGGTGCCCGCCGGCCAGCTCCAGATCGCCACCGTGGGCATCGTCAATGTGGGCGTGTACCTGCAGGTGGCGGTGGTGACCGAAGAGCAGGACCCAACACTGCTCAACCCCGCCGTGGGCACCAGGGGCTATCAAGAGCCCGGCGCCTGGCGCGAGCAGGTGACCCTGGCGTGGGGCTTCAAGGGCGACGGCCAGACCGGCACCTTCTATCCCATCTGGGCGGTGGAGGATGGCTCGGTGCGCGCTCGTGAGGCGCCGCCCAACCTCGACGCCATCACCCAGGCTCTCTCGCGCTACGACCGCGACAGCACCGGCGGCACCTACGTGGTGCGCGGCCTGGAGGTGGTGGCGGGCCCGGATCTGCCCACCGGCCAGCAGGTCTACACCCTGGCCGAGGGCGCGGCCCGCATCAGCGGCCGGGGCCTGGAACTGCCCGCCTCGCGCCGCGTGGTGTACGACGCCACGCCCGAACTGCTGGCGATCGAGGACGAGCCCCACGCCTCGACCACCGAAGCGCTGCAGCACATTGCGTTCGATCGCACCCCGGCCGTCGGCACGCTGACGGTCAAGATCACCGTGCGTAGCACCCACGACATCATTCACGGCGGCTTCAACGGCGCGGCCGACCCGCTGCCCGACACCAGCGTGCTGCTGGTGGAGTCGGTCAAGCAGGGTGCGACCACATTCAACAAGGACGTGAGCTGGAAGCTCACCGCCGGCCAGATTGACTGGAGCCTGGCCGGGGCCGAGCCCAATCCGGGCAGCACCTACCAGGTCACCTACCAGCACATCATCACCGCCCAGGTGCAGAACCTGACCAGCACGGGCTTTGACGTGGCCGGCGCCCTGGCTGGCTCTCTGATCCTGGTCAGCTACCAGCAGGCCCTGCGCCGCTACGACCGCCTGTGCATGGACAGCGACGGCAACATCACCTGGATTCGGGGCGTGCCGGCCGAATGGAGCCCGGTGGCCCCCACCGTGCCGCAGAACTGCCTGAGCCTGGCCACCGTGTACCAGAGCTGGGACAGCAACCGCCGCATCGACCAGGATGCCGTGCACATGGTGTCCATGCAGGAGCAGGCCGGCTACAGAGCGCTGCTGCGCCGCCTGTTCGAGGATCAGGCCGAGCTGCGCCTTGCGCTGGACATCTCAGGCCGCAACAGCGGCATCAAGAAAGGGCTGTTTGCCGACCCCTTCCTGAACAACAGCATGCGCGACGCGGGCGTGGCCCAGACCGCCGCCATCTCGGGTGGCGCGCTGCGCCTGCCGATCGCCATCACCGTGCACCAGTTGGGCCTGGGCATCATCGAGCGCCAGGCGCTGCCTCATGGACACCGGCCGGCCCTCTCGCAGACCATGCGCACCGGACAGATGCTGGTGAACCCCTATTCGGCGTTTGACCCCCTGCCCACGGACCTGGTGCTGAAGCCCGCGGTGGACCGCTGGACCGACGTACAGACCCTTTGGGCCAAGCCCCTGGAGCGTCAGTTCTATCTCAGCGGCATCGGGGTGGGCTCGGTGACCAGCGTCAGCAGCGAGATCGACACGCTGCAAGAGACATCGACCGAGCTGGAAACCCTGCGCCAGATCGAGGTGCAGTTCGAGAGCCACTTCGGCCCCGGCGAGACCGTGACCGCCATGACCTTCGACGGCATCGCGGTGCACCCGACCGCCCTGAACGGTGGCGCGCTGGCGGCCAATGCCCAAGGGCTGCTGCAGGGTAAGTTCACGATTCCTGCCAACGTGCCCGCCGGCACCAAGGAAGTGACGCTCACGGGCTCGGGCGGCAACCACGCCACGGCCTTGTTCACAGGCCAGGGCACCCTGGTGCAGCGCGAGTTGCAGCAGGTCACCAAATACTGGTACCAGGCCTTTGTTGACCCGCTGGCCCAAACGCTCACGCTGTCGACCACGACGCATTTGACCGGGGTGGACCTGCAGTTTGTGGCCAAGGGCACCAGCACCGTGCTGGTCCAGTTGCGTGAGGCCGAGAACGGCTTTCCCACGCCTCGCATCCTGGTGGAGAAGCGCCTGCAGCCGGCGGACATCGTGCTCGACGGCCGCACCCGCGTCACCTGGTCGCCCGTGCTGGCCGAGGCCGGCCGGGAGTACTGCCTGGTGCTGCTGTGCGACGACGCCAGCACTGCGGTGGCCGTGGCCGAGCTGGGCAAGTGGGACACCACGGCCGGGCGCATCGTCACCAGCCAGCCCTACCAGGTGGGCGTGCTGCTTTCCAGCAGCAATGCCAGCACCTGGACCGCGCACCAAGACCGCGACCTCACGTTCGAGCTGCTGGCGGCCGACTACAGCCAGACCGAGAGCCTGATCGACCTGGGCACCGTGGATGTGGTCGACACCACCGACTTGCTGGTGCAGGCCTGCGTGCACCAACCCTCGGCCGCCTCGAGCTGCGTGTTCCGACTCACGCTGGACAACGCCAGCGTGATCGAGGCCGCGCCTGGCCAGGTGGTGACCTTGGCGACCCGGTACACAGGGCACGTTCAGGTGTCTGCGCGCCTGCGCGGTGCGGGTTCGCTCGGCGCCATCCTGGAGCCCGGCATCCAGTTGGTGGTGGGCTCATTGCAGACCGCTGGCAGCTACATCAGCCCCCTGGTCAATGGCGGCGGCCAGGTCAGCGTGCGCGTGGTGCTCGAGGCGGATCTGCCCGCCGGCAGCTCGCTCACGCTGCACGCCCAAACCCAGAACCAGACCCAGGCCGCCGGCGCCTGGACGCCTGTGCCCTTTGTGAGCAGCAGCCCCCAAACCGCCGGCGTGATGGAGCTGGTCTACCAGCTCGACAACTACGCCGCCGACAAGGCCCGCCTGCGCCTGAGCCTGACGGGCACCCACGCGGCCCGCCCGGCCATCACCAACCTGCGCGCCGTGGTGCTGTGACACAGGCAAGAGAGACCCAGAAATGAGCCAACCCATCAACGACATCACGCCCAACCTGGGCCTGGCGCTGCCGCACCCGGCCAACGACGCCGACGTGGACATCATCCGGCTGCGCAACATGATCCAGACGCTGGACGCGGCCATTCCGGCCTTGCTGACCAACGCCATGGGCAATGTGCTGACCAGCCTGCATGCCGAGCTGCAGACCGTCATTGGCGCCCTGAACACCGTGGCGCCGGCCGGCAGCGCACTGAGCACCGCCCAGTGGACCAATGCGCGCGCCGTGCTGCTCGATCGCCTTGATGCGGCCATCACCAGCCGCGCGCCGGCCGCCACAGCCCTGTCCACCGAGGTCTGGACCAATGCCCTGGCCCAGCGGGTGGCCGCCATCCCGACCAAGAACGGCGGGGCGCTCCGGTACCAGGAGTTCACCAGCTCGGCCCTGTTCACGCCCAGCGCCGCGCTGCTGGCCAATGGGGGGCAGGTATGGGTACAGGCCCTCGTTGGTGGAGGCGCAGGGGGGGAAGCTGGCTACGCCGGTTATGACGCTTACAGCAACCCCTATGGAAGCGCTGGTCGCAGCGGTGGCGGTGGCGAGGTACTGCTGAATCGCCTGGTCACGGTAACAGGGCCGGTCAACGTGACCATTGGATCGGGCGGCGCGGCTGGCACTGGCGTGACGAACAACATTGGCAATCGAGGAGCCGACGGGGGAGCGTCGTCTTTCGGCGCTTTGCTGACTGCAGCAGGCGGTCGCGCAGACGGCACATCGGGCAACGGCAATGGTCCCATTAACTCCAATATTGGCATGCCTGGCCTGCCGCTGGCGGGCTTTGGGGGAAGCATGAAAGGTCCCGGCGCCATGGGTGGCGCTGCTGGAGGACCTCCCTTCTATTTGTCCGGTGCATCCCTCTATAGCGGGGACAACACGCCCACCCGACCCAACCAGGGATGGGGTGGCAAAGGGGGCAACTCGACCCAGCCCTGGGCCGCAGGCCTCGCCGGGCAAGCCGGCTACTGCCTCATCTGGTGGCTGGAGTAACAGGACCATGCAATACGCACTCATCAAATCTGACAGCACCGGCCTGGGCCGGGTGCACAACGTGATCGTGGCCGATGCCGAGTTCATTGCCCACATTGCCCCCGACTGGGATCACATCGAGGCCCTGGACACGCTCCACGAGCAGGGCCTGGGGGTGGGCATTGGCTGGGGCTATGACCTGGCTGCAGGGGAGTTCATCGCCCCACCGGCGGCTGCTGCGCTCGAGGACCAGCGCCCCACCATCGTGGTGACCGGTATCACGGCCGACGCTGGCCATTCCGCGCACCTGGTGCTCAAGGGCCTGCGCGAGGTCACCTGCCTGGTGGGCACCGAACTGCAGGCCGAGGCCGAACTACGGGTGGGGCTGGCGGGCGCATTGCTGCCCCTGGATGACACCTTTCGCATGCCGCTGCGCTCACGCGACGGCCGCGAGCGGGTGCTGCTGGGCACCATGACCCAGGGGCGGATCCGGTTTCGGGTGACGCTGCCCGAGTCGGGTGTCTGGAGCGTCACCGAGGACGCCATCAATGAGGCCATCCCGCCCGAGCACCGCATGGCATTTGCCGGTCTGACCATCTACGTGGTGGAGGCCTGACATGGGTGGCTGGATCTTGAGCATCCTGATCGGCCTGGACCAGCTCGCCAACACCGTACTGGCAGGCGAACCCGACGAAACCTTGTCATCGCGCGCCCACCGCATGCGCGAGAAGGGCCTGCCCGTCTGGGGCTGGACGGCCCGCGCCATCAACACCCTGTTTTTTTGGCAGACCGACCACTGCCGAGAAGCCTTCGAGGCCGAGCAGCGCCGCCTGCAACAGCCCCCGGCGCTGCGCAACTGACCGCCGGATCTCCCTCTTTCAAAGTTTTTCAACCTGGAGCCATCAATGTCTTCTGCCAACTACCACCACGGCGTACGCGTTACGGAAATCTCTGCCGGCCTGCAGGCCATCACCATGATCTCGACGGCCATCATTGGCCTGGTGGCCACCGCGCCCGACGCCGACGCTACCGTGTTCCCCCTGAACACCCCGGTGCTGGTCACCAAGATCAACACCGCCATCGACAAGGCCGGCGTGCATGGCACCCTGGCCCCGGCCCTCACCGCTATCAGCGAGCAGACCCGCCCCATCCTGGTGGTGGTGCGCGTGGCCGAGGGCCAGGGCGCCGACCCCCAGGCCAAGCAGGCCGACCAAGACGCCAAGGTGATCGGCACCAGCGTGGGCGGGCACTACACCGGCCTGCAGGCCCTGCTGGCGGCCCAGGCCCAGCTCGGCGTGAAGCCCCGCATCCTGGGCGCGCCAGGCCTGGACAGCGAGCCCGTGGCCGACGCCTTGGTGTCGGTGGCCCAGAAGCTGCGCGGCTTTGGCTATGCCGCAGCCCACGGCGAGGATGTGAGCGGCGCCACGGCCTACCGCGACCTGTTCGGCGCCCGCGAGCTCATGCTGCTGTGGCCCAACTGGAAGAAGTTCGACGTCAATGCCGCCGGCATCGTCGAAGCCCCGGCCGTGGCCTATGCCATGGGCCTGCGCGCGCGCATCGACCAGGAATATGGCTGGCACAAGACCCTGTCCAACGTGCCGATCAACGGCGTGCAGGGCATCAGCCGCGACGTGCATTGGGACCTGCAGAGCCCCGACACCGACGCGGGCCTGCTCAATGCCGCCGGCGTCACCACGCTGATCCAATCCAGCGGCTACCGCTTCTGGGGCAGCCGAACCACCAGCAGTGAGGAGCTGTTCGCCTTCGAGAGCGCCACGCGCACGGCCCAGGTGCTGGCCGACACCATGGCCGAGGGCCACATGTGGGCGGTGGACAAGCCGCTGCACCCCAGCCTGGTGAAGGACATCCTGGAGGGCATCAACGCCAAGTTCCGCGAGCTCAAGAGCGGCGGCTACATCCTCGACGGCAAGGCCTGGTACGACGAAGAAGTCAACACCACCGCCACCTTGAAGGTCGGCAAGCTGCGCATCGACTACGACTACACCCCGGTGCCGCCCCTGGAAGACCTGGGCTTCCAGCAGCGCATCACCGACAGCTATTTCAGCGACTTCGCCGTGCGCGTCGGCACGGGTCTGTAAGCCCGCAGCACCTTTTCAACCCCTGATCACTGGAGAACCTCATGGGACTGCCCAAGAAACTCAAGAACTTTGCCCTGTTCGTCGACGGCGTGAGCTATGTCGGCGAGACCGAAGAGGTCACCCTGCCCAAGCTCACCCGCAAGATGGAGAAGTACCGCTCGGGCGGCATGAACGGCGAGATCGAGCTGGATCTCGGCTCGGAAGCCATGGAGATGGACTGGAAGGCCGCCGGCTGGATCTCCGACATCCTCAAGCAGTGGGGCGTCACAACCCACAACGGTGTGCTGTTGCGCTTCGCCGGCATGCTCCAGTCGGATGATTCCGAATCCGTCGACTCGTTGGAGGTCGTGGTGCGCGGCCGCCACAAGGAATTTGACCCGGGGAAGGCCAAGGGCGGAGACAAGACCGAGATCAGCATCAAGTCGGCGATCAGCTACTACAAGCTCACGGTCAATGGCACCGCACTGATCGAGATCGACGTGGTGAACATGATCGAGCTGGTCAATGGCGTGGACCGCATGCAGCAGGTGCGCGCCGCACTGGGCATTTGATCCGGGCATCTGATGCCCATCCCGGGCGGCCCCTGGCGGGCCGCCTAGCCAACCATCACCCAATCTCCGAAAATCCCATGACCACCCCTGAATCCACCACCGCCGCCACCCCCACCGCCATCCCTGCAGCCCAAACCGACACCGCCGTGGTGCCCCTGGACACTCCGATCCAGCGAGGCGAGCAGACCATCAGCTCCGTCACCCTGCGCAAGCCCAAGGCCGGCGAGTTGCGCGGCCTGTCGCTGTCGGCCCTGATGCGCGTCGACGTCGACTCGCTGCAGGTGCTGCTGCCGCGCATCAGCTCGCCCACCCTCACCAAGTTCGACGTGGCCAACCTCGACCCGGTCGACCTGGTGGCCCTGGGCGGGGAGGTGCTCGCTTTTTTGCTGCCGAAGGGTCAGGTGCAGGCCTTCCTGAACGCATAGAGGGCGCCATGGCCGATCTGGCCGTGGCATTCCACTGGCCGCTGTCGGAGATGACCCCGATGACGGTGTCCGAGCTGATGGCCTGGCGCGAGCTGGCCATCGAGCGCCTGACCCCTGAAGACTGACCCCAAGGAAAACTCAACATGGCTGCAGACATGCTGCGCCTGCGCGTGGTGCTTGACCTGGCAGACCGCGCCCTGGCCCCCCTCAAACGCATCACCCAGGGCAGCAAGGCCACGGCCCAGGCCCTGAGTGCAACACGCAAGGAACTGCGCGACCTGAACGCCCAGCAAGGCGCCATCGACCGCATGCGCGCCCTGCAGCAGCAGCTCGCGGCCACTGGCCAGCAGACCAAGGTGGCCACCGTGATGCTCGGCCAGTTGCGCCAGGAAACCCCGGCCACGGCTACCGAGCAGCGCAAGCTGGCCCAGCAGATCGCCACCGCCGAGAAAGAGCTGCAGCGCCTGAACGCCACCAGCGACACCCAACGCCAGCGCCTGATCGCCGTGCGCCGGGCCATGAAAGAGATGGGCATCGGCAACGTCACCGAGGCCGAGGCCCGGCTGCGCGGCCAGATCGACGCCACCACCCGCTCGGTGGAACGCCAGCAGGCCCAGCTCTCGCGCCTGGCCAAGATCCGCGAGACCACCGCCAGCCAGGGCATGAAGGCCGGCCTGGTGGTGGGCGCCGGCGTGGCCATGAACGCAGCCGGCCGCAAGGGGATCGACATCGGCATGGCGCCCGTCAAGGACTTCGCGACCCATGAGGACGCCATGCTGGGCATTGCCCGCCAGGTGCCGGGCGCCCGAGATGAGATGGGCCGGCTCACCGAGGTGTACCGCCAGGCCGAGCTCCAAGTGCGCGAGCTGTCGGGCCAGGTGCCCCTGGCCACCACCCAGATCGCGGCCATGATGACGGCCGCGGCCCGCATGGAGGTGCCCACCGACCAGCTCAAAGAATTCACGCTGATGGCCAGCGAGATGGCCACCGCCTTCGACGCGGTGCCCGACCAGGTGACCGAGTCCATGGGCAAGGTGGCGAAGAACTTCAAAATCCCGCTCACCGAGATCCGGGGCCTGGCCGACTCGATCAACTACCTGGACGACAACGCCATCAGCAAGGGGGCCGACATCATCGGCTTCCTGAACCGCACCTCGGGCGTGGTGTCCACCGTGGCCATGTCGGCCAAGGATGCCGCCGCCCTGGGCAGCACCTTGCTGACCCTGGGTGAGCGCGAAGAGACCGCCAGCACGGCCACCAATGCCATCGTGCAAAAGCTGGCTGCGGCCACCAAGGGCACCAAGAAGTTCCACGCGGCCCTGGCCGAGATCGGGCTGAAGGACACCGCCATCCAGAAGGGCATGGCCACCGACGCCATGGGTACCCTGACCCAGGTGCTGAGCGCCATCCAAGCCTTGCCCCAGGACAAGCGCATCGGCGTGATGGTCGAGCTGGTGGGCCTGGAGCACAGCGACACCCTGGCCAAGCTGGTTGACAAGCCAGAGGAGCTGACCCGCCAGCGCGAGCTGGCCAACGGTGATGCCGGCAAGGGCTCGATGGCGCGCGAGGCCGCCGCCCGCAACGCCACTCTGTCGGCGCAGTGGAAGATGGCCGAGAACCGGGCTTTCAACCTGAAGGCGCAGATCGGAGAGGGGCTGAAGCCGGCGCTGATCGAGCTGATGGATGGCATCAACCCCGTGCTCGAGCGCACCTCGGCCTGGGTTTCTGAAAACCGCTCCCTCGTCTCTGGCGTGCTCAAGGTGGTACTGGCCGGTTCTGCTCTGCTGGCCGTGCTGGGCGCCGTGCTGATTCCGGTCGGCCTACTGGCTGGCAAGTTCATCCTGATGCGCTACCTGGTCACCACGCTGGGTGTGAAGCTGTTCGGCCTGGGGCCGGGCATGGGCCTGCTGTACAAGGTCGGCTTCATGGCTGGGCGGGCATTTGGTGTGCTGGGCCCCATCCTGACTGGCGCCGGCTCGGCCATCGCGCGACTGGGGGCCCTGATGCTGGCCAACCCAATCGGCATCGCCCTCACGCTGATCGCCGTGGCCGCCTTCATGGTCTGGCGCAACTGGGACGGCATCAAGGGCGGGCTGATCGCGATCTGGGAGACCCTGTCGGGGGCCGTGAGCGGCTGGTGGAACAGCATCAGCACCGGTGGCCAGGCTGCGTGGCAGTACGTGGTGGACCTGAAGAGCCGCTTCCTGCAGGCCGGCGCCGACCTGATGGCGGGCCTGACCGATGGCATCACCAGCCGGCTGGCGGCCGTGCGCGACACGATTGCCGGCGCGGCCGACTCGGTGGCTCAGTGGTTCCGCGACCGCCTGGGCATCAAGAGCCCCAGCCGGGTGTTCATGGAGGCCGGCGGCTTCATCAGCGAGGGCACCGCCCTGGGAATCACCGGTCGCCAGGACCTGGTGCGCCGCGCTGTGCTGGCCATGGCGGGCACGGCCGTGGCCGGTGCCTCCATGGCGGCCGATAGCCTTGGCGCTGACGCTCAGCCCCTGGTGCTGGCCCAGCGCCCAGTGATGGCAGCCCGCCAGGCAGGTGCGGGTGGATCTGCAGCAGCCGCACCGCCCAGCAGCCACCAGATCACGATCAACGCCACCCCGGGCATGGACCCGCAGGCCATCGCCCGCGCCGTGTCGGCCGAGCTGGACCGGCGCGATCGGGCGGCCCGGTCGCGGGTGCTGTCCAGCATGAGCGATATCGATTGAGGAAGCCACCATGATGATGAGCCTCGGCCAGTTCGTGTTCAGCCTGAACACCCTGGCCTTTGAAGAACTGAAGCGACAGACCACCTGGCGCCACCCCAGCAACGCGCGAGTCGGCCAGCGCCCGGCCCGGCAGTTTGTGGGGCCAGGCGATGACCTGATCAACCTGACCGGCGTGCAGGTGCCCGAATTCATGGGCAAGCGCCAGTCGCTGCCCCAGTTGCGCGACATGGCCGACAGCGGCCGGGCCTGGGCCATGGTGGACGGCGCCGGCGGCGTGTACGGCGCCTGGGTGATTGAGGGCATCAGTGAGACCAGCTCGGTGTTTGTGGCCCAGGGCGTGCCGCGGCGCGTTTCGTTTGACCTGAGCCTGGCCCGGGTCGACGACTGGATGGCCGACGCCAGCGGGGGCGTGAACCCAGACGAGACCTGGCCCGTGGATTGGTGGATCTGATGGCGGCCATCCCTTACAAAGACCGGGCGCCCTACCGCGCGCCAGACTTCAGCCTGACGATTGACGGGCGCGACATCACGCCCACCATCGACGCCCGCCTGATCAGCCTAGCCTTGAGCGAATGCCGGGGCAATGAAAGCGACCAGCTTGATCTGGTGCTGAACGACAGTGACGGCGCCGTGCGCCTGCCCCCGCGCGGTGCCGAGATCGCGCTGCGCATCGGCTGGGCCGGCCAGGCCCTGGTCGACAAAGGCCTGTTCATCGTGGATGAAGTGGAGCACAGCGGCTCGCCCGACCAGGTGCACATCCGTGCCCGTGCCGCCGACATGCGCAAGAGCCTGCGCATTCGCCGCGACCAGAGCTGGCATGCCACCACCCTGGGCGACATCGTAGGCACCATCGCAAAGCGCCACGACCTGCAGGGCCGTGTAGACGAGGCCCTGGCGAGCGTGAAGATCGCCCACATCGACCAGACCGGTGAAAGCGACCTGCACTTCTTGACCCGGCTTGCCACCCAGCACGACGCCGTGGCCACCGTCAAAAAGGAGCGCCTGGTGTTCCTGCCCATCAACGGCACGCGCAGCAGCTCAGGCCAGCCCCTGGTCAAGGTCACGATCACGCGCCAGGACGGCGACCAACACCGCTTTCACATCAGCGACCGCGACAGCTACAGCGGTGTGCGGGCCTACTGGCACGACGCGGGTCGGGCCCGCCGGCGTGGTGTGCTTGTGGGCAAGCAGGGTCATGAGAAACGGTTGAAGGACACCTACGGCAGCGAGGCCGATGCGCTGGCCGCCGCGCGTGCTGAGATGAATCGCATTGCGCGCGGCGCCGCCAACCTGGAGCTGAGCCTGGCCGTGGGGCGGCCTGAGTTGATGCCTCAGACGCCTGTCACCGTGAAAGGGTTCAAGGGCGATATTGATGCGACGGATTGGCTGGTGGTGCGGCTTGTGCACCAGCTGGGAGATGGGGGGCTTACCACGCGGGTGGAGATGGAGACAGGAACAATACCTAAGGATGCTGTCGAAATGGAACTTGACTCTGAACTCAAAGCGGCGACAGATAACAACTGATCAGACCTCAATCCTAGACTAAGCGTCCCCAGCTGATTCTTAGTTGTGCTGCGCAAGATCCAACGTTGAACCGCACCCTGAGACGTTTCGACCGCTTTAAAGATCACACACGTTGCGGCGGCAAGTCTAGCGTGTAGGCTATAGTGTTTGAAAAAAATGGACTCACAGATCACCATGTGAAGAAAGAGAAGCACACGGCATTCCATTGGCGGAGGAAAAACGATATGGCATTCAGCAACGACAACGGTGGATTTTCTTTTTCTTGCGAAGACGCAAAAATGTCAATTTGCGCGAGTACATGGAATACTCGCCTATCTCAGATTGGAAGCGATACAGGCCCAATTTACATAATGACTGGAGCCCTTCCTGATGTTGAGTACATCTCGCGAATAGTCGGCAAACGACCCAGAGACATTTCCATCATTGCAAATACACGTGCTTCTTTAGAAGCACAGCAATTAAAGTCTAGGTTTCAGCTAATACGTATCGCTTTACACCAAAAGACAAATGCAAAGGTTGTACTAGTTGCACCAGGGACTGTCTGGGTTGCCAGCGCCGACTTCGGCAAGACAGATCAAATTGAGTCAGCAGTTGGCCTCCATTCGACAACCGCCTACAAAATGACTCTGGAGTCTCTCTTCAACCCGATGTGGGCACAAGCGACCGAGATTTCCTGAGTATTTAACCTCGTCAATCGATCAGCGCCCCAAACAAGGCCGACCTTGACTCGAATACGGGGCGAACGTCATCTATCACACATAAATAAATTATCGCATGCCGGAATCTTTTTTTGATCTACCAAGACGCCTAGCTTCCAGAGTCGGAGAATTTTTCTCATCCAAACTCACGTCAGGAGAGCAGCGCTTCATTTCATCATTTTCCAATCGATGGCTTTCGGTCGCATGGATTTTTATCGCTGCATCTGTTCCAATTTTGATTATTCAAGAAGTCGTATCTGCGCAACAGTATGCCAATGGATTGCCTCAATCCGAGAGCTCGGGATACCTAAAAGACAATCTAACCACACGGCTAAACTTCAACCCAACACTCGACAAGGCCATAGACAGTCGCCTTATACACTCAACCTTGCTAGCAGAATACCTAATTAAAATAACAGCACATCGCACCGAAGACGGAATATCATTCGATTACGAGAATTTAGTAACGTATCGCTACGATACAATGATTGCACTATCAGGATTATGGTTAGTACTTCTCTACGCCTTAAGAATCATTGGAGCAAATAGAGAAGGCCATTCCAGAAAAACAGACCCCCAAAGCCTCGCAAATTCAAAAGAAATATCTCAATTAAATAAAGACACAATCTCACTCTCCAAGGCCACCGACAATACATCCGTCTTAAAAGATGAGGTGCAGTTTGCAAGAGATCGCGCACTAGATATCTATCAGCGCTCCTCAATAATGCTAGTTTCCGGTATAGCCATGGCATTTGTAGGTGTAGGAGCCTTCTACGCCTCTCTTCCTACAATTGGAGCCGACACAAAGACAGAAGCGTTCTTTATGCAAAGTCTTAGGCCGACGGCGATGCTAATTTTCGTGGAGGCAGTCGCTTGGTTTTTGCTTAGGCAATATAGGTCACTTTCAGATGACTATAGGCGCTTCCATCGTATGGCTCAACGTCGAGCAGATTTTCTTGCTGCATTTATGACAATCAATCAACCGAATACATCTGATGCAGCCGTACTCGTTTTAACTACCCTTTTGCAAGAACCCACAACCCTTGTATTGAAGAGCGGGGAATCAACCGAAATGCTTGAGGAAAGCAAAGCGGCCACCATTAATCCAATTTTCGAACTTGCAAACTCCGTCCTGCAGCGTGTCCCAATGCCCAGCGCAAACGACAAAAGAGACCCGACCTAAATACACAAACCTTCCGAAATCCCATAGCAATGTTCTAGTATTGATCGATTAAAGATCGAGGAATTCGTGATGCAACAGTTAACCGGATTTCTACTTAACGCAACAGCGCAAATTAAGCCGGCATACTTTCAGATAGAACTCGATGGCGGAGATCCAGTCTACCGAGAGCGTGTCTATTGCTACGAACTCTATCATCAGATTCGATGCCAATGGCCCACCGATACCCCGTTCTATTTGAACGGCGAACTCGATAAGGTGGCCCACCCTATCCTCCGAATGCTTGGTGCAGACTACGCCAAACCTGACTTATTAGTTCATTGTCCTGGAGACATGGGCAGTAATAACACAATCATCGAGGTCAAGTCTGCAAACGCTCAACGACGCGAGATCAGAAAAGATCTAAAAACACTTGCACTCTTTCGCACCGAGGTCAATTACAGACGAGCGATCTATCTAATATTTGGATTTGAGGCTCTAGCAGCTGCAGATCGGGTCTGCCAAGTTGCAAAGAAAATGGGTGATCTTCCTCTGATCGAACTATGGATACACACCAATCCTGGCGAACCCGCTCAAATCTTGCATTCCGATATTTCGTCAGTTCAATAGAAAATTCAATCTAAACGCCGAATTATCCTACGGCTCAGAAATATCCATGGTTAACTCAAATTTAGCACGGACACATTTCACAAAGCGAGGCATTAATTAACAACCCATCCCGCCTACAGCCCACATGTCATTTCATAAAACCTGATTTGCGGCCATGCAAATCAATCACAAAAGAATAAGACATGTAGACTCCCAAACAAATCAATTTCAAAATACCAAAATCAAATAAATCTCACGAGAGACCACACCATGCGAGAGCCACTAATACGAATGGATTTTTTTGAAACATACTACTATGCCAACATTATTCACAACGTGCTCAACGACATCACACCATATTTGCGCAATTTAAACAATTGGCATGAAGACAGAGAGTCATGGGTATTCCTTCAAGCTTTCCCCAAGTGGAGTGTTTTACACGATTTTGCGAATTATGTTATTGAAAATTTAATATACGAACACCTTGAGAAATCCACTATTGACACGACCCCCTATAATTCTCGGTCAAAATTATGGATTGATCAAGCGCTAAAGCACCATGAAATTGACACCCAAGGATTTCACGCTTGGCTAAAAAAAGAAGGCATTGATATTTCAGACTCAACAGAAGATATTGTTCACGACTATTATGCAGAACTAAGGCTTACAGGTGAACTTGATGCCCTACTGGAGCGCCTGACTCAAGAGGTTTTCCATATTTTATTTGGGAATCGAACCCTTCTTTCAAACCTAAACAGCTATATCGCCAACATCGTTGGACAAATAACAAAAATGGATTTAGCAGCAGAGGAGCAGGATTGGCTCCAAAGCGATGGTATTCCGACCAGAGTTCACATTCCAGAATGGGCAAAAAAAGCGGTATTCTTCAGAGATCGAGGAATGTGTTCGGCATGCAATACGGACCTCACCGGGATCGTTTCAATCAACAAAACCGAGCACTACGATCACATGATTCCGCTGGCCGAAGGAGGCATCAATGACGTCACAAACCTTCAGTTACTTTGCAGTACATGCAATTTGAGGAAGGGCCGCCGCATGATTCCAACATCTTCTAGATATCAGTCGTGGTACTCCAGTGACGAGTAAATCCGCATAAAACCACACTACTCCGTGGTCCCTCTCGCTGAAGATCGTCAGCGAAAATCCCTCCACCTTGCCCTCTGACGCGGCTTTACCAAGGGCCCTGAACATCTGGATCTACTTCCAGCTTTCACCAAGCTCTGCCTCACAGACGAACGGCCAGCCTTGATCGGGACTACCGATCCCACACAGGCACCCCATCCACCAACCGACACGCCTTCGCCACGTCATTGACCATCTCGATCACGCTGCCTAGTGAGTAAGCCTCGCCTTGGTAGTGACACAGCCATGGATCGGCGCCGCCATCTCGCTCAGCAGCCAGATGCCATCCAAAGCCCCCCACAGACAGCAGCAAGCCGACGCTCAGAGCGCCCAAAAAAAAGCATGCGCGTCACCCTGACTTCGGGCCGACATCGGTATCACCAACTTTTGAATGTTGGTGACAGCATCCCCCGTCACCACCTGGCCGGCATCCCGGCGAATCTCAACGCTCCGACTCAAAATCGTCTCCCAGCTCGAAGCGAGCGCCATCGGCCCGCTGCACCAGAAGATCATCTGATCATTTGCGCTTCTTTGCAGAGCTGAAACTGAAGCTGACGGGGGCGCTGAAGGTGGCACCGCCTTCGATCTGTTGGTGAACGTCACCACCGATGACCACGCGGGGTCCATCGGATCGAGACGAATCACCGCCGGTCTGGGCGAGAACGGAAACAACGTCTCGAACGCTCATCTGCCGACTGGGATTGGCGCGTCGGTAGTTCTCGACCAATGCGACCTCCTCATCGGACATCGTCGTCTCGAACGGGGTCGACCTACGGCCAGTGAGCACGTAAAGCACATCAACCCCGGCAGCAGCAGCACGAGCCAGAAAGTCCCCCTTGGGAGCGGAAACACCGCGCTCCCAATCTTGGGCGGTGCGCGCAGACGCCTCCCCTAGATCTGCAAATGCAGGTTGGGAAAGCCCGAGACGCTCACGCTCTTCGCGCAAGCGGGCGCCGATGTTCACACGGATTTCTTCGCTCATCTATTGCAACACGCAGATTTCTGCCTTAGACTTCGGCTCACAGTGAAATTCTTCCTTACACAAAGGATATCGCACGCAATGTCCTCCCAAGTCCAAGCAGCACGCCGCGCCCCGCGAGGCGTCGTCACCGAAAAACCTATCCCCATTCGCTTGCTGCCCGCAGAGCGTGCTGAGGTTGAGGCCTTCGCCCAAAGTGAGTCGCGGTCGCTGGCCTCGTTCTCGCGCCTGATGTTGCTGCGCGGCCTGGCCGACTTTCGCAACAAGAACGCCGCAACCTCGAACTGACCAAAGGTTTCGCGTGCCCAACGACTGGTTCACCCTTAACTCGGCGCCGATGCTTTCGGTTGACTGGGTTTTACCTCTTGCGGAGATGGCCTCATGAGGATGCGTTGCCCCCATTGCAAAAGCAAAGCCTACATCCGCAACAGCGCTCAGGTGACCGAGCTGACACGCAGCGCTGTGGCGGTGTGCACCAACTGGGAATGTGGCCATACCTTCGCGGCCATCATTTCGGTGTCGCACACCATCAGCCCGAGTGCGATTCCAGACCCCTCGGTGATGCTGCCGATCAGTCGGCACGCCCGCAGATCGCTCATTCAGCATCAGCTGAACACCATGCCCTCGGCTGACTACAAGCCCACCCTCACCCCGCCGACCACGCGCGACTTGTTCGAGCTCGACCCGAGCCCCGGCTAAGCCCTAGCCGCCCCGCCCCCTTCCTGTTGTTTCGCCCCTGCGGTGCCTGTTCGGAGGCCCTGCGGGACTTGCTCACCCTGAAGAAAGGAAAAGTCATGTCCATTGCCCCCATCGAGGCCCCTTGCGCCTCGCCAGGCGCCCAGTCGTTTGGCCGCGCCGTGGCCCACGGGTCTGTCTTGCGCCCCCATGAGAAGCCCGCAGAGAAGAGCCTGCTGCAGGTGGCCGCGTTCAAGAGCAGCCTGCCAGACGTGCCGGCCAGCGTGCAGCTAAATGCCTGGGGTGGTGCGTTCTCGGCCATTTACGTGGTGACGGCCGACGAGGCTGAAGAGATCGCCTCGCAATTGCGGGCCGCTGCCGGCCGGGTGCGCGGCATGAATGCCGGGCTGGGTGTGCGGAGGGCAGCATGAATACATCCGCACAAGATCCACTGGCGGCACTTGATCGCCTGTGGCAAACAGCCCAGGGATGCCATGGGGGCGCGAAGGTGTGCGCGGCCCTGTTGCTGGGCCTGTACAACGGCCAGCGCTTCCGCTTCGATTTGACCGACCTGCGGCTGCTGGACGAGCGCCACCTGAATGACTGCCTGGCGGTGCTGCGCATGGATGCGCGCCCGAGGGCCGAGGTGCACGACCTGCTGAACCGCCTGCATGGCGTGAGCGACATGGGCGCCCGGTTTGAGCACCTGGCCTACGACTGGTGCATGAAGGGTGCCGTGAAAAAGGCGGCACTGCCCCCGCTGGAACGGAGGGCGTCATGACCTTTCGCGTGACCCACTTCGACATGCACCACCGCCGGCGGCGTCTGATGGTGCGCGGCGCTGGCAACCGGCTGCAGGCCCTGGCCTGGGTGGAGCAGCTTTACGGTGATGCCTGGTATGTGGCGGCAGTTCGGGTGCTGGGGGCCGCCTGATGGGCACTGTGGCTTCACCCTCGGCGGAAAGCGCCGGCGCGACGCCGGCGCCCAGGGCGCTGCCCCACCGCCGCCGCTTGAACGAACTGCGCGACGAGTTTGTGCAGCGGGCCAGCCAGCAGCGCTGGTCGGATGCCGAGTCGCGGGAGTGGGCTCGGCTGGAGCATGGCCTGCGCATGTCGCTGCTGTTGCTGGCCGGGGTGGATGGCGAACTGTCCGACCTGTCGCACCGCGACTGGCGTGAGCTGCCCGAGGCCGAGCGCATGGCGATCAAGCGCGAAGCGCGGGCCGCCCGGCAGGGCTTTCAGACGCTGCACGCACTGACGGGGCTTTGGTGATGGCTCGGCATGTGTACATGGACTGGTATGCCGTGGAGCAGCAGCAGGCTCGGCATCTGTCCGCCCGCATCAAGGCCGAGGTACCAGCCCAGTGGGGCCGCAGCATCGACGCGATGGCGATCCGACCGCCATCGGACCCGGTTTGGCAGCGCTACTCGGGCTGGCTGGATCGCCTTCAGAAGTTCCGCACCGACCACCGCGAGGTCATCACCTGGAACATGCCCGACGTGGAGGTGTGCCAGCGCGCCGAGACCGTGGCCAATGAAATCGGCGAGCTGCTGAGCCTGTGGCCCACACCGCTGAGCATGCCCGAGCAGGCCCAGTTGGTGCGCCAGGTGTGCAAGGCGCTGGGCGTGGAGCCGCCAGCAGGCGACACAGCGGCTAGCCTGGTGGAGCGCGGTAAGTCGCTGTTCTGGTGGCGGCAGGTGTTGCGCAAGAAAGTGGCGCGGCTCTTAGAGCACGGCTTCATCAAGCAGGGCCTGGTCAACTTCCGCGACGGGGCCTATGTGTCGAACGAGGCGGTGGAGCGTCGCCTGCTGCAGCTCAAGCGCAATGAAGCGCTGCTGGCCAAGTGCCTGGTGCGCAATGAGGCAGGCCAGGTGTACACGCTGAAAGAGCTGGCGGCCGTGTCGGTGGCCAACCCCGAGGTGCGGCGCGGTGAGCTGATGGCGCGCATCCGGGGCTGCGAAGAGTTTGCCGATACAACCGGCCACGTGGGCACGTTTGCCACGCTGACCTGCCCGAGCCGGTTTCACTCGGCGCTGTTCCCGGCCAAGGGCAGCCGCCAGCCGCCGCGGCGCAACCCCAAGTACGAAGGGGCCAGCCCCCGGGATGCCCAGCTTTGGCTGCGCACGATGTGGGCCAGGTCGCGGGCTGAGTTTCAGCGCGAGGGGCTGCAGGTGTATGGCTTCAGGGTGGCCGAGCCGCACCACGACGGCTGCCCGCACTGGCATGCCCTGCTGTGGACAGACAGCCCCCAGGCCATGGAGCGGGTGCAGTTCATCCTGCGCAAGCATTGGCTGAGCGAAGACGGCACCCAGCCTGGCGCCCGAAAGAACCGAGCCCACTTCAAGCCCATGACCCGGGGCGGCGCGGCCGGCTACATGGTCAAGTACGTGGCCAAGAACGTGGTGGGCGGCCAGCTTGGCGAAGACGGCCAGCACCTGGACGCACCTGGTGGCGACCAGCTCGACATGTTCAACGTGGACTCGGGCGCCGTGACCGGTGCGCAGCGGGTGGAGGCCTGGGCCTCGCTGTGGCGCATTCGGCAGTTCCAAGCCATCGGGCAGCCCCCGGTGACGGTGTGGCGCGAGATGCGCCGGGTGACGAAGGACCAAGTGGAGCACGCCCGGATGACGGGCGAGCCGGTGGCTTGGCGCACCTGGGGCGCTGTGCACCGCCACGGCGAAGAGCAGGCCAGTTGGAGCCGCTACATGCATTGCATGGGCGGGGTATGCCGCAAGCGCACCGAGTGGACCCTGCAGGTGGCCAAGCGCTGCACCGAGGCCGTCAACCAGTACGGCGAGACCGTGCCCAAGAAGGTGGCCGTGGGAGTTGAGATGCCCTCGGGCCGCTGGCTGGTGTCTCGCAGGCAGCTGTGGAAGCGCGTGGTGGAGGGGCGTCAAAACCCCGAAAGCCGCGCCAGCATGGCGCGGCCTTGGACTGGTTTCAATAACTGTACGGCCCGCCTCACCGGCGAGCTGCGCCGGGCCTTTTTGGGCTGCGGGCGCCACGAAATCGAGGACTGGACCACCCCTGCGGTGCCGATCCAGCCCGCCACCGGCCTCGGCCGGGCCCCTTCCCTGAGTTTCTGAACGACGAATCCATCACAGGAGGTATGACCATGCCCGCAAAACCGACCCTGCCCCGCCTGGGCATTGCCGACAAGGCCTTCCGGTACCGCCCCGCCGTGGCGACGGACATCCGCAAGACCTTTGCCCGCCTGAAGCGCGAAGCGGCCGAAGCCCAGCGCCTGGCCACGACAGCCCTGGCGCTTGAGCTACCCGACACCGTGGTGGCCCTGCCCGCCCGTGCCAGTCGAGGTGCTGCATGAGCCGCGCCACTGCCATCCCCCGCCCCCATTCAACCTAACGCTCTGTGGAGAAGAACATGAGCCCTCAAACTGCGACGGCCACCAGGCCGCTGATCATTGCCCTGACGGGGCGCCCCGACGTGGGCAAAGACACCGTGGCCGAAGTGCTGGCCCCGGCGCATGGCTTTGCCCGCATCGCCTTTGCCGACGCCCTGCGCCGCGAGGTGGCCGAAGCCTGGCGCATCGACATGCGCCTGCTAACGCACCGCCCCACCAAAGAAACCCCGCTGCCGGCCCTGGCCGCCGGCATGTGCAGCGACCCGGCCTTCATGCGCTGGGTGGCCGATGGCGGCGACAGCCTGACCGAGCCACGCAGCCCCCGCTGGGTGATGCAACGCTGGGCCAGCTACAAGCGCCGGTTTGTGCCCTGCTACTACGCCACCATCGTGAAACGCTGGATCGAGCGCCAGGTGGGCACGGGCTGGACCCGCATCGTGGTGACAGACCTGCGCGACGTGGTGGAGGAGCACATGCTGCGCAACCTGGGCGCCAAGGTGGTTCGTGTGCACCGCCCGCAGGTGGCCACGCTGGCGGCCGACACGGCCAGCCATGTGAGCGAGCGGCACTACACCATTCCGGCGGATGCGGACATCGTGAACGATGGGTCGCTGCAGGCGCTGGCGGAGAGCACGCTGGAGCTGGTCAAGACCCTGACCCACTACGAAACAACCGCAGCTCAGGGGGAGTTCTGATGTGGCTCCATACCCCCTTCACTCCATCGAGCTCTGTGCAGGCGTCGGCATGCTCGGAGAAGGCGTCCGCGCCGCATTCGCTCATCTTGGGATCGAGCACCGAACCGTTTGCTACGTGGAGCGGGAAGCCCCTGCCGCCAGCCAGCTTGTCACGCTTATGGAAGCGGGAGCCCTTGATCCGGCGCCTGTCTGGTCTGACCTGCTCACCTTCGACGGCGCAGCTTGGCGCGACTGCGTGGATCTCGTCATTGCGGGCTTCCCGTGCCAGGACCTCTCCATTGCTGGCCGCCGGGCTGGCCTGGACGGGAAGCGCTCAGGGCTCTTCTTCCGGGTTCTCGACATCGCCGACGCTTGCGGTGCGCGGGGCCTCGTTCTGGAGAACGTCGCAGGCATCGCTACTGCCACCGCCTCCGTTGTGGACGAAGCCGAAGGGGCTCTCGAAGAACGCGCCGCCGCCCGCGTCCTGGGAGAACTGGCCGACCGCGGGTGGCATGCGGAATGGATCACTTTGTCAGCAGCCGATGTGGGTGCCAGCCATGGGCGGGCCCGGTGGTTCTGCTTTGCCTGGCGCATGGAGCACCCCTTGTGCGCACGATGGGCGCAGACCCGGGCCGGATCTGAGGTCCACCCAGGGTGCCAATCTGAACCGGGAGGCGTCGACCTGGATGACGCCCAGTGTTTCAAATTCTCAAGGGAACCAGTACACGCGAGACCAGGGGGCTGCAGGTGCCGAGCGGCTGACGCTGACGGGCCAGGCAATGAACTGGACCACGCCTTCAGCGTCGGACGGCGATCGAGGCGGCCGGATGACGCCGGCCATGACGGGCAGCTCGCTGACCCAGCAGGTGGGGTCATGGCCCACGCCAACGGCGCAGGACTGCGAGCAATCCGGCGGGGCGATGTGCACGGCAACCGGGAGACGGGGGCAGTCACTGTGGCACGCCGCGACCGCAGAATGGCCGACCCCGGCCAGCAGGGATTTCCGGACGCCAAACAGCCAGGAAAGCCAGGCGCGCCGCCAGCACTCCGGCGGCGAGCAGCTTCCGAACTTCGTGGAGCACCACTTTTCGCACCCGGTCCTATCGACCCTCGATGGCCGTCCATTGTCGCCAACAGGCCGGACCTTGCCCCGGCGGTTGAACCCGGCGTTCGCATGCTGGCTCATGGGATGGCCTATCTGGTGGACGAATCCCGCACTCACCAGCTCCGTCAGGTCGGAAATGGCGTCGTACCGCTGCAGGCTGCAGCAGCACTTGTGCAGCTTCTTCGGCGCGCAGGATTGGGAGCCAACTCATGACTAGCTCCACCCTGCCCTTTCTCACAGATGCGGAGATCGCCCAAATCTGCGAACCACTCCGCCTTCCTGGGGCTCAGTGCCGGTATTTGAAGAAACTCGGACTGATGGTCAACACCAAACCAAACGGGCGAGCTTTGATCGCCCGCAGCGAGTTTGAACGAGTCCTCGGTGCGGCTCGCTTCGGCGAGCCGCAGGGCAACGCCCAACTGGGCCCCAACCCTGCAGCATTGAAAAACTACCTGGAGAGCCGAAAGAATGGGCCGCAAGCGCAAAGACGGTGATCCACTGGGGCTGGCAGGAACGCGGCTGACCTTCAAAAACAGTGCTTTCTACTATCGGCACCGCGATGGGCGCTGGGAGCGCGTTGGCACCGACCTGAAGACCGCAAAGGAGCGAGCGGTCCTCTATAACGATCCGGCGGGGGTGTACGGAACATTGGGGTATTGGCTGGATCGCTTCCTGGTCGAGTGTGCCGAACGCGTCAAAGCCGGCACCCTCGCGCCGCGCACGCTCTCGGACTACAAAAAGAACTGCGAGCCACTGAAGGCCTTCTTCGGCACCATGCTGCCGGAGCACGTCCAGCCGGTCCATGTGCAGAACTACCTGGACATCGGCCAAAAGGAGGGGCGGCCCGTTCGGGCAAACAGAGAAAAGGCCTGCTTGAGCTCTTGCCTGAGCTGGCTCATGCGCAATGGGCACTCGACGCTGCAGGTGAATCCTTGCATGCAGGCCAGCGGAACGAAGGGCAACCCCGAATCAAAGCGCGAGCGCTACGTGACGGGTGAGGAGTACATGGCAGTCTTCAATGCGGCCGGCATCCAGGTGCGGCTCTTGATGGAGCTGACATATCGGACGCTCCAGCGGCCAGAGAGCGACATCATCCTTTGGACGCCCGCCATCCTGGCGCGAGACCCGCACTCCAAGCAACGCATGCTGGACTTTGAGCAGGGAAAGACAGGGCGCCGGATCAAGATTCGCCTGAGCGAGCGCCTGGAGATGCTCATCCTGTCGGCAGCGGGCGCAATTCCGCGCCTGGATCAACCCCTTGTGCACAACCGCCGGGGAGAGGCCTATGGGTACAGCGGAATCATGTCGATGCTGACTGCGGCCATCAAGCGGGCCAACAAGGCACGAGCAGCAAATGGCCTGAGCCTGATCCCTGCCTTCGGGTTCCGGGATCTGAAGGGCAAAGGGGCCACGGACATGTGGCGTGCAGGAACGCCCATCGAGCAAATTCAAATGCTGTGCGGCCACGCCGACAAGGGCACCACCGAAAAGTACATCAAAGCACGGTGGAGCGAACTGGCCGAGCCTAACGAAGTGGCCATCTTGTGAGTCTCATATACAGTGTTTTCAAAAAATTCTCCGCAGGCAAAACCGAACAGGGTGAACTTGGCGAATATGAGACAAACGGGATTGGAAACCTAGAATTCATGCGGCCTGGCGGCCCGTTTAGGCTGGGGCCTCTTAATCCGTAGGTCGAGTGTTCGAGTCACTCAGGACCCACCACTCACAAGCCTCACAGGTAACCTCAAAGCCCGCTTCGGAAACGACAGCGGGCTTTGTTCATTCTGGCTTTGCCGCAAGACCAGAATGCGATCCCCCCACCCAATGACAACCGATCTTGCGTGCTGCAAACGCTCACAGTGGGTTCGCCAAGTCACAAAAACATTACATGCCGTTACCACGATCGTCATTGAAAAGCAGCCGTTCACGACGATGATTTCGGCTCTCCCTGCTTCAACGAAACCCACTTTCAAGGAGCATGTCCATGAGCTTGAACACTGAGCCAACGCTGGTGCCAGCCGGCCTCCCCACTGTTGTACTGGCACGCCAGGTCGGCGGCCCCGAGCTGGCCCGCGCCGTGACGGCTGAATCGCCCGAAGAGCAAGGCAAGGCCTTGTCCCTGTTGATCGGTCAGGTGTATGAATCCGCCAGCCCGCCGCTGAAGGCACGCCTGCTGCAGCGCATGATCGCCCCGCTGGGCGTGCTGGCCACCGTGGCGGTGGCGCATGGGGCGTTTGCGCGCCTCAAACTGCAGACAGGCTGGCAGGATCTGCAAAGCCTGGGCCCGGAGTTGCAGAAAATCAGCGCGGATGACGTGGTGGCCCTGGCTGACCGCGTGCAGCTGGTGGGCACCGACGCCCTGCTGCGCCTGGCCGATGTGATCGGCAAATCGCCGGTGCTGGCCTCCTCGGCCGCGGCCGCGCTGCTGATGACCTTGCTGATCCGCAAGGCGCAGAACACCTCACTGCTTGAAGACTAGGGCCTGTTAACAGGCCCTAGACTCAGCCCCACCTCGCCCCAAGGCCCGAGCCGGCCCTGGACAGTCACCCCACCTTCCGGCGCCCACAGCAGCCCTGTGCAGGAGCCCGCGGTCACGATCTGGCCAGCCCGCAGTGGCAGCCCCCGCCGGGCCGTGTGCCCGATCAGCCAATCCACCAGCCGGCGCAGGTCTTGCGCCGGGTTGCCGCCCACCGTGCGGGCCACCGTCTGGTCGTTCCAGCACAGGGTGGCGCTCAGGGTCCGCAGATCGGGCTCGGGGTCGGCCGGGCCCAGTGCACATGCCGGCCCCAGGATCAAAGCGCCGTGGCTTTGCAGGTCGGCCAGCCGCACCAAGGCCGGGCTGGCCTGCCCCAGGGCCAAGCGCGAGTCCACCCACTCGATGGCCGGCAGCACCGCATCGAACACCGTATTCAAAGGGGCATCACCCAGCCCCTGCTGCTGGGGTGGCAGGTCGCGCGCCACGCGCAGGGCCAGTTCCAGCTCCAGGCCGCGCAAGGCGCCTCGGGGTGGGCTCAGGGCCAGGCCTGAAGCCAACAGGCCGGCGGCGGGCAGGGGTGCACAGATGGGGTTCTGGGTCGGGCCGGCTGCGCCCACTTTCCAGCCCCCTACCGGGCCGAGCCAGCGCAGGCTCTGGTCCTGCACGGCATAGGCAGCGGCCGCGTCGGGCAAAGCCGAGGCATCGCAGACCGGGCCACTGACCCGGGGCTGGCCGGGCTGACGGGCCTGCCACAAAGCCTGGGCCAGGGCCGCTGGCGTCATGCCGGGACCTCGGCGGGTTCGGGCTCCAGGCCCGGCGGCCAGAGGGGCCCTTGCCGCAGATGGGGCTCCAGTCGAGCAGACAGGGCCAGCAGCGCGGCATCAGCACCGGCCGGGCCGATCAATTGCAGGCCACAGGGCAGCCCATCCACCAGCCCTGCCGGCAGGCTGATGGCGGGCAGGCCGGCGGCATTGGCCAGGGCGGTGAACACCGCATGCCCGCGCGGGCCCACGGGCTGCCCATCGATCTGTTCGGGGTGGCTGACGCCCAGCGGCCAGGCCACGCAGGCAGTGCTCGGGGTGAGCACAAAGTCGACCTGCTCGAACAGCGCCCGCATCGTCTGCTGCAGCACATGGATGGCCGCCAGCAAGCGAAACAGGCTTTGCGCCGTGCCCTGGCGCCCGGCCGCCAAGGCAGCCTGCGCCACCGGGCCGGCCAGGCTCAGGTCCGCCGGTGCCGGCTGCCCGGTGCCCAGCCGGGCCCAGGCCACAGGTGTGTCCAGCAGCCAGGCCAGGCCCACCCCATTGAGGCTGGGCCAGTGTTGGTTCAGATCGTCGGCCAGGTCGAACGACGTGGGCTGCACCAGCTCATGACCCAGCGCCTGCAAGCCCTCGGCCACCTGGCCCAGGCGCTCACGCACCCCGGCCTGTACCGGATGCTGGCCAAAACGGGGCAATACCAGGATGCGGGCTGGTCGGGCGGGCGGCTCAGGCACAGCGGCCTTCACGCCACCGGCCAGCACCTCCAGCAGGGCCTGCAGGTCGCGGCTGCTGCGTGCCAGCCCGCCCACCACCTCGTAGTCCAGAAAGATCTCGGGCAGGCCGCCTGCCCGCGGCACCCGGCCCGCCGAGGGTTTGAAGCCCAGCACCCCGCAGTGGGCGGCCGGCCGGCGGATCGAGCCACCGCCGTCGGTGGCCAGCGCCAGCGGGCCCACGCCGGCCGCCACGGCGGCCGCAGCGCCGCCCGACGAGCCGCCAGGCGTTCGGCCCAGGTCCCAGGGGTTGTGGCAGGGGCCGTGCAGCAGGTTGTCAGTGATGCCTTGCATGGCAAATTCGGGCAGGTGGGTCTTGGCCCATAGCACGGCACCGGCGGCGCGCAGCCGGGCCACGGGCAGTTCGTCGGCCGGGCGTGGCAGCTCGGGCAACAGGCGACTGCCCCAGCGGGTGGGCCAGCCCTGCACATGCAGGTTGTCCTTCACCGTGACCGGCACACCGTCGAGCTCACTCAGAGGCTGGCCCCGGGCCCAGCGCCGGGTGCTGGCCCGGGCTGCGGCCAGCGCGCCTTCAGGATCACGCCAGATCAGCGCATTGAGGCGATCGCGGGTGGCCGCATCCCGCGCCAGGCAGGCCAGCAAGGCCTGCTCGGGCGTGAAGTGACCCGCCCGGTAACCCGCCACCAGCGCGGTCGCGTCCAGGCGCCAGAGCGCTTCGCCAGCCATCAGAGCCAGCTTGTTCGGATGGGGCCGCTCATTGCGGCAGATCGCCCGCGGGGCGGCCCAGCCACTTCACGGCCAGGCGGTCCAAGTCACCGCTCTTCTTGGCCTCCAGCAGGATCTCGTTGACGCGCAGGCGCAGCTTGTCTTCGCCCTTGGCCAGACCGATGTAGTTGGGTGAATCCTTGAGCACGAACTTGTATTCGGTGCCCAGTTGCGGGTTGCGCGCCATCATGGCGCCGGCCACCTGGGCACTGGTGGCAATGAACTGGGTCTGGCCGGCCACAAAAGCCGAGATGGTGGCGGTGTTGTCCTCGAAGCGGCGCACTTCGGCGCTGGCCGGGGCCACCTTGGTGAGTTCGGTGTCGTCCACCGAACCCCGGGTCACGCCGATGGATTTGCCGGCCAGGTCGGCAGGCGCCTTCAAGGCCTGGGTCTTGGGACCGAAGACGGCGATGAAGAAGGGCGAATAGGCCACGGTGAAGTCGATCACCTTTTCGCGCTCGGCGTTCTTGCCCAGGGTGGAGATCACCAGATCGGCCTTGTGGGTCTGCAGGTAGGGCACGCGGTTGGAGCTGGTGACGGGCAGCAGCTCGGCCTTCACGCCCAACTTGTCGGCAATCAGCAGGCCCACATCAATGTCCAGGCCCTGGGGCTTGAGGTCGGTGCCCACAAAGCCATAGGGCGGAAAGTCGGTCGGAATGGCCAGGCGCAGGGTCTTGTTCTTCAGCACCTCGTCGAGGGCGTTCTGGGCGTGGGCGCCTTGCAGCAGGCCCAGGGACAGGGCCAGCGCGGAGCCGGCCAGTGTGATCAGCGATTGGCGTTTGCAGGGAATCATGACGGGTCCTGTGGTGGTGGGTCTCAAAAGATCACCGCCATGCAAGATGTCTGCCTGCCCTGACAGGCCTGTCCAGATGCCCTGGTTTGGTGCAAAACCGGGCCACCCAGGCTGGCCGCGCCACAAAACAGGGCGATCCCTGGGCCTTGCCAACCCGCCGCGCTCAGAGCGCCAGCAAGGTCTCGCTGCCGTCCAACGCCACCACCGTGGGGGCCGCCCCGGGTCGGATCTCGATCGGCGCGCCATGGTATTGGTCACGCGGAAACTCCAGGGCCGAGGGGCCGAACACCTCGCGAACCACGGCAATCTCGTGCATCAGCGAGGCATGGTCTTCAGGCGACAGGATGAATCGGGGGTACTGGTTCTGGTGCTGCTTCCAGTGCGACTGAAGAGCAGAGTTCATGGCTTCGTAAAGGCTGGGCATCCGTGTATTGTGCCCGCCCATCAAGTCTGTGCCGGCGGCCTGGCGCTCGTCCAAGCGGCACAAGGTTGCCAATGGGCCAGCCACACCAGAAAGTCGGCCGCGGGCATCGGGCGCGCAATCACGTAGCCTTGGGCCAGCTCACAGCCCATGTCGATCAGGCGGCGGCCCTGCTCGATGTGCTCCACCCCTTCGGCCACCACCTGGCGGTTGAAGGCCTTGGCCAGGCTGATCACCCCTTGCACGATGGCCAGGTCCTCCTCGTCCACCAGCATGTCACGCACAAAGCTCTGATCGATCTTGAGGGTTTCGGCCGGCAGGCGCTTGAGGTAGGTGAGCGAGGAGTAGCCGGTGCCAAAGTCGTCCACCGCAAAGTGCACCCCCATGTCGCGGCACTCGCGCATGACCCGAGAGGCCTGGTGGATGTCCTCCAGCGCGCTGCTCTCCAGCACTTCCAGCTCCAGCCGGCTGGGGTCGACCTGCGGAAAGTCGGCCAGGCAGGCCCGCAGATGGGCGGCAAAGCCGCCTTGCAGCATCTGACGGGCCCCGACATTGACGCTCAGGCCCAGGACCAGGCCCTGGCGCGACCACTCGTCCAGTTGGCGCAGCGCCTCGCGCAGCACCCAGTCACCCAGGGCGTCCTCCAGGTCCTGGCCGATGACCAAGGGCAGAAAAGCCGGCGGGTGCAGCAGGCCGCTGCTGGGGTGGTGCCAGCGCAGCAAGGCCTCCACGCCCACCACCGCGCCGCTGCGCATGTTGACCTTGGGCTGGTAATGCAACTCAAGCTGGTGCTGGTCCAGGCCCAGGCGCAAGGCCGCCAGCACCCCGGCGCGGCTGCGCATGCGGGCGTCGTGCACCGGGTCGAACAGGTGGTAGCGGTTCTTGCCCATCTGTTTGGCCTGGTACATGGCCTGGTCGGCATGGCGAAGCAGCTGATCGACATCGGAGTCGTCCTGCGGGAACAAGGTGATGCCGACGCTGGCCGACACCTGCAGCAACCACTCACCCACCCGCAAGGGGGTGGCACAGGCCAGCAGCAGGCGATCCACCAAGGGCAGGCAAGCCTCGGCCCCGGGCAATTGGCCCAGCACCACCACGAATTCATCGCCCCCCATGCGCGCCAGGGTGTCGGACTCGCGCAGGGCCATCTTCATCTGGGCCGCCACCGCCACCAGCAGCGCGTCGCCCACATCGTGGCCATGGCTGTCGTTGATGGCCTTGAAACCGTCCAGATCCAGGTACAGCACCGCCAGCGCCTGGCTGTGGCGACGGCTGTGGGCCATGCTCTGGCGCAGGCGGTCGGACAGCAACAGGCGGTTGGGCAGGCCGGTCAGGGCATCGAAATGGGCCAGGTGCTCCAGCCTCTCCTGCTGGACCCGCATCGAGGTCACATCGGCAAACAGCGCCACGTAGTTCTGAGGCTGGCCAGCGGCATCGTCGACCCGGCTCACGGTGAGCAGGCCGGCATAGGCCTCACCTGTCTTGCGCCGGCTCCACACCTCGCCCTGGCATCGGCCCTGGGCCTGCAGATCGGACAGCAGACGCAGCACCACGTCCGGACCATCCCGCCCGGAGCGCAGAAATTGGGCCGTGCGGCCCAGGGCCTCCTCACGCGCGTAGCCGGTGATGCGCTCAAACGCCTGATTCACGTCCACCATGCGCCCCTGCGGGTCGGTGATGACCACCCCCTCATTGGCATGGGTGAACACGCTGGCCGTCAAGCGCAGTTGCTCCTCCAGGCGCTGCTGGTGCGAGATGTCGCGCACGATGGTGGAGGCCCCCGAGACGCGGCCCAGGTGATCGCGCACCGGCGAGATGGTGACGGACACGGCCAGGCGGCGCCCGTCGCGGTGGCAGCGCTGGGTCTGGAAATGCGCGATGCGCTGACCCGCCGCGATGCGCCGCAGGAACTCGGCCTCTTCGCCCTGGCGGTCGGGGGGCAGCAGGCGCAGCATGGGCTGGCCAATCATCTCGTCGGCCCGGTAGCCAAACAGTTGCTCGGCCGACGCGTTCCAACTGGTGACAATGCCTTGGGTGGTCTTGCTGATCACCGCGTCGTCGGTGGACTCGACAATCGCCTGGAACAGTTGGGAGCGGTGCCACAGCTCGACGCGCTCGCTGATGTCGCGTGCAATCTTCGAAGCCCCCACGATGCGCCCCTCAGCATCGCGGATCGGCGAGATGGTGACCGACACCTGCAAGCGGCGCCCGCTCTTGTGCAGGCGCACGGTCTCGAAGTGGTCCACCCACTCGCCCTGCACGATCTTCTCGAGAATGAAGCTTTCTTCGTTCTGGCGCTCGGGCGGAAACAGGCGCAACAGCGGCTGGCCCAGCATCTCGTGGGCCGCATACCCGAACAGGCGTTGCGCCGCGGGGTTCCAACTGGTCACGATCCCATCGAGGGTCTTGGTGATGATGGCGTCGTCGCAACAGCGCAGCACGGCCTCATAAAAAAGGGCCGGGTCGTCGGATCGGGTATCGCAGGAAGGCATGCACGCTCCCTCAAGCAGAGTGACAAAAGCGCCAGCCCGGCTCCAGCTTTTCTGCGGATACCTGTCCGCCAGAATAAGCCAGCCCTCCCAAGCTACGCATTGCAAGGCCGCTAACACGTCAACATGTGCCGGCCATTCTTTCAACACCCCATTGTGAGCGCAAATCGGTTTTTGTGGGCAGGGGCTAGGCCCTGCCCCAGGCGCGCCAGAAGCCTCAACTGCCGAGCGCAAAGCCCGTGTCGAAGGTGCTCCTGGTGTCCAGGCGTTGGCGGATCAGGCCGGCCTCAAAGTAGAAATCGGCGGTGCGCTGCTGCTCAGCCACCACGGTCGCGTCGATGGCCTGCCAGCGGGTCTGGCGGCGTTCGAACTGCAGGCGGGCGGCTTCGGCCGGAATGCCGATGATGCGCGCCAGGGTGTCGCCAAATTCGGCCGGGTGCTGGCTGGCCCAGCGCTGCGCCCGGGCAGAGCGCTGGGCAAAGTCCAGCAGCACGGCGCGCTTGTCGCGCAGTGCGGTGTCGGTGGCGGCCAGAAAGCTCAGGCCGCTCCACAGGCCGCGCCCGCTCACCAGCACGCGGGCGTGGCCGCCCGTCTCGGCCAGGGCGGTGTAGGGCTCCCAGGTGGCCCAGGCATCCACCGCCCCGGTGCTGAGCGCCAGCTTGGCTTCGGCCGGCGGCAGAAAGCGCCATTGCACGTCCTCGCTTTTCAGGCCCACCGAGGCCAGGGCCTTCAGGGTGACAAAGTGCCCGATCGAACCACGGTTGGTGGCCACGCTGCGGCCCTTGAGGTCGCGCGCATCTTTGAGCGCTGAGTTGGGCGCCACCAGCACCGCCGTGCCGTAGGCGTCCGAGCGGTTCACAGCAAAGGCCTTGACGCGGCTGCCCGCGGCCAGCGAGAAGATCAGCGGTGCATCGCCAATCGGCCCCAGGTCCACCGCCTGGGCATTCAGGGCTTCGGCCAGGGGCGCCGCGGCCGGGAACTCGGTCCACTGAATGTCATAGCCCAGGCCCTTGAGTTCGCCTGCGGCCTCCAGCAAGGCGTGCAACCCGCCCTTCTGGTCACCGGCCTTGAGCAGCGGGCGGCTTTGCGCGCGCACCGGCAGGGCCGGGCCCGTCAACAGCCCAGCGGTACCCGCCAGGCCCAGCCACTGGTGAAAACGACGACGATGCATGGTGAGCTTCCTCTGACAAAGAAAGCCTGGATTGCAGCAGTGCCCTGGACGATGCACAACGACGCGTTTCGCACAACGATATGCAGGCCGTTCAGGCCGGCGCGCCCGGGATGGGCAGCGACTCGAAGCCCCGGAACTCCTCCAGCGAAAAGCTGGTCTGCACCTGCCGCACGCCGGGCAGGCGGTGCAGGCGGCGCTGCAACAGGGCCGAGTAGGCGTCCAGGTCAGGGGCCACCACCATCAGCAGAAAATCGGCCGAGCCCGTGACGCCATGGAACATCACCACCTCGGGGATGCTCAGCACCGCCTGCACAAACTCGGCCGAGCGTTGCTCGTTCTGGAAGTCGATGCTGATGCTGACAAAGGCCACCACGCCATAGCCCAGCTTGCGGCGCTGCAGGCGGGCGTGGTAGCCCTCGATCAGGCCCAGTTCCTCCAGCCGGCGGATGCGGCGCCAGCAGGGCGACTGCGACAAACCCGTCAGTTGGGCCAGGTCACTGGTGGTCAGGCGGGCATTGCCCTGCAGGGCACGAAGCAACTGCCGGTCGGTTTCATCGAGCTCAATTTGCATGAATATTCCACCAATCAATTATTAACGGGTATTTTTATCCACAAATCAAATTTTTGTTGGATTGAACAAAGAGCGGCAACACAATTGACGCACAAAGCAACTTTCAACCAAGACAAACTGCCATGAACCCAAGCCAGTCCGCCCTGATGTCCCATGTGCCCGCTTTCCCGGGCGACCCCATCCTCTCGTTGATGGAGGGCTTCCAGGCCGACCCGCGCCCCAACAAGGTCAGTCTGAGCATCGGCCTGTACTTCGACGAAAACGGCCAGGTGCCGCTGCTGCCCTCGGTGCGCCGAGCCGAAGCCGCGTTGATGCAGCACAACGGCCCCCGCTCCTACCTGCCCATCGACGGTCTGCCCACCTACCGTGCGGCGGTGCAACGCCTGATCTTCGGTGCCGCCCACGAGGCGGTGCTCAGCCAGCGCATCGCCACCCTGCAAAGCCCGGGCGGTTCGGGCGCCTTGAAGGTGGGTGGCGACTTTCTGCGCCGCTACTTTCCGGACAGCGGCCTGTGGCTCAGCGACCCCAGCTGGGAAAACCACCGCACCATTTTCGAAGGCTGCGGCTTCACGGTGCAGAACTACCCCTACTTTGACGCACTCACAGGCTCGGTTCGCATCGAAGACATGCTGGCCAGCCTGAAATCCCTGCCTGAGCGCAGCATCGTGCTGTTGCATGGCAGCTGCCACAACCCCACCGGCGTCGACCTGACTCAAAGCCAATGGCGGGCGGTGATCGAGGTCCTGCAAAGTCGCAACCTGATCCCCTTCATCGACCTGGCCTACCAAGGCTTTGGTGACGGCCTGGACGAAGACGCCTTCGCTCCCCGTGCCATGGCCGAGGCCGGCCTGACCTGCCTGGTGGCCAACTCGTTCTCGAAGAACTTCTCACTGTACGGCGAGCGCTGCGGCGCCCTGAGCGTGGTCTGCCCCGATGCGGCCACCGCCGAGCGGGTGCTGGGCCAGCTCAAGGCCACGGTGCGGGCCAACTACTCGACCCCCCCGATGCACGGGGCCCAGGTGATTGCCCAGGTGCTCAACGAACCTGAGCTGCTGGCCCTGTGGACGGCCGAGACCACGGCCATGCGCACCCGCATCCGTCGCATGCGCGAACACCTGCACGCCGCGCTGAACCAGCGCTTCCAGGGCCGCCGCTCGTTTGACTACCTGCTGAGCCAGCGCGGCATGTTCAGCTACACCGGGCTGAGCGCCGAGCAGGTGGACCGCCTGCGCGCCGAGCATGCGGTGTACCTGGTGCGCTCGGGTCGTCTGTGTGTCTCGGGCCTGACCGATGGCAACCTGGCCCACGTGGCCAACGCCATCGCCGCCGTGCTGGAAGCCGCATGATCCAGCCCAGCGTCGACGTCAACGCCGACACCGCCCCGGCAACGGCCTGCCTGGCCGAACTGCTCACCGCGCTCGGCCCTCAGGGCGTGCGCCTGGGTGATGAGGTCGAGCTGCCGCGCTGCACCGACTGGAGTGGTCACCCGCCCGTGCGCCCGCTGGCCCTGCTGCGCCCCGCCAGCACGGCCGAGGTGTCGGCGGCCCTGGCCATCTGCCACCGCCACCGCATCGCGGTGGTACCGCAAGGCGGGCTGACCGGCCTGGCCGGTGCAGCCGTGCCGGTGGCCGGCGGGGTGACGCTGTCTCTGGAACGCATGAAAGGCATCGATGAGGTGGACAGGCGGGCCGCGACGATGACTGTGCAGGCCGGCGCCACGCTGCAGGCCGTGCAGGAAGCGGCGGCCGAAGCCGGTCTGGCCTTCGGGGTGGACCTGGGTGCGCGCGGCAGTTGCCAGATTGGTGGCAACCTGGCCACCAACGCCGGTGGCAACGGCGTGATCCAGTTTGGCATGATGCGCGAACAAGCCCTGGGGCTGGAGGTGGTGCTGGCCGACGGCACCGTGCTCGACATGCTGCGCCCCATGATCAAGAACAACACGGGCTACGACCTCAAGCAACTGTTCATCGGCTCCGAGGGCACGCTGGGGGTGATCACACGCGCCATGCTGCGCCTGCGCCCGGCCCCGTTGGCGCGCGCCACCGTGCTGCTGGCCCTGCCCGATTTCGAGGCGGCCATGGCCCTGCTGGGCCGCTTGCAGGCGGCCTTCCCGGGGGCCCTGGCGGCTTTCGAGCTGATGTGGCGTGACTTTGTCGAGCTGTCGCTCGCCTGGAAAACGGCGCCCCCACCCTTTGCCGAGCCGCACGCCTTTCTGGCCCTGGCCGAGGTCACAGGCGCAGACGAAGCCCTTCTGCAGCAGGCACTGGAAGAACTGCTGGCCCAGGCCCTCGATGAGGGCCTGGTGGTGGACGCGGTGCTGCCGCCCTCGCGCGCCCAAGCGGCAGCGCTGTGGCGCATCCGTGAAGCCACGGCCGAGTTTCCGACCCGCATGCAGCCCATCAATTTCGACATCAGCCTGCCCCTGGCGGTGATCGGCGAATTTGCCCAGGCCTGCGTGGACGCCCTGACGTTGCGCTGGCCCGGGCAACACAGTGTGCGCTTCGGCCACCTGGGCGACGGCAACCTGCACCTGAGCACCGACGCGCGCTCGCTGGGCGGGCTGCCGTTTGCCGAGGCCGAGGCGGCGGTCGAAGAACTGGTCTACGGCTTGCTAGCCACCTACGGGGGCAGCGTGTCGGCCGAGCATGGCATCGGCCTGCACAAAACGCCCTACCTGGGCCTGAGCCGCAGCCCGGCCGAACTGACCGCGATGCGGCAGATCAAGCAGGCCCTGGACCCACTGGGCCTGATGAACCCCGGCAAGATTTTCTAGGAGCGTGTTCAATGCCTCCCTCGTGCGAGACATTGAACACGCTCTAACAACAAAAGCACCCACCCCCTCGAAAGGAAATCCATGAACCGCCACCACTTCCTGCTCGGCGCCCTGGCACTGGCCCTGACCAGCACCACCGGCGCGGCCCTGGCCCAGAGCAATGCCAGCATCCGCATCCTGGTCGGCTTTGCCGCTGGCGGCAGCTCGGACATGATTGCGCGCCAGTTGGCTCAGGGCCTGCAACAGGAGCTGGGCCAGCCGGTGGTGGTGGACAACAAGCCCGGAGCGGGCGGCCAGATCGCGGCCCAGTTGCTCAAGGCCGCCAAGCCCGACGGGCAGACCCTGTACCTGTCGAACAGCCACACCATGGCCATGATCCCGTTGACCGTGCTCAACCCGGGCTACGACGCCGCCAAGGACTTCGCCCCCATCGGCCTGGTGGCCGTCAACCCCGATGTGTTCGTGATCAACCCCAGTGTGGTCGGCAACCCCAAGGCGGGCTTGAAAGAGTACGCGCAATGGGCCAAGGGCGGCCCCGACCGTGGCAGCGTGGGCGTGCCGGCCCCTGCGAGTGCGCCCGACTTTGCGGTGGGTATCGTGGCCAAGGCCCTGGACGCCGACCTGCGCTCGGTGCCCTACCGCGGCGATGCCCCCGTGGCCCAGGACGTGATGGCCGGCCAGATCAGCGCCGGCATCGGCTCGGTGGGCGCCATGCTGCAACCGGCCAAGGCGGGCAAGGTGCGCATCGTGGCGGTCAACGGCACCAGCCGGCTGGCCCTGCTGCCCGACGTGCCCACCTATGCGGAACTGGGCATCAAAGGCTACGAAGAAATGATCTACACCGGCCTGTTCGCCCCAGCCGGCCTGCCGGCCGATCTGGTGCAGCGCTACAGCACCGCCCTGGCCAAGGTGGTCAAGTCGGAGGTGTTTGCCGAGAAGCTGGCGGCCCTGGGCATCAGCGCCGCCAGCAGCAGCCCGGCCGAGCTGGCCGCCCGCGTGGCCCACACCCACAAGGACTGGACGGTGATGGTCAAGAACGCTGGCTACAAGGCCCAGTGATCGCCCCCGTGAACGACCAGCCCTTCCCCCCACGACTGGCAGCCCCCGAACTGGGGCTGGCCGAGCGCGAGCAGGCGTATTCGCCCAGCTCGTGCATCGGCGGCGACTACCGCCCCTTTCTGCAGCAGTACCAGCAGCGCAGCGACACAGCCCGGGCCCTGCCCCACCAGGAGCATGCCTACGGCGGCCTGCCGCGCCAGCGCCTGGACCTGTTCCTGCCGCCGCTCACCCAGCCGGGCAACCAGCCGGGCAGCCGAGCGCCCGCCCTGCTGGTGTTCATCCATGGCGGCTATTGGCAGGAGCTGTCCAAGCACAGCGCCTGCTTTGCCGCCCCGGCCTGCCTGGCCGCGGGCCATGCCTTTGCGGCCGTGGGCTACACCCTGGCGCCGGAAGCCACGGTCGAGCAGATCGTCCAGGAGTGCCGCACAGCCCTGGTCTGGCTGCACCAGCATGCGGACCGACTGGGCTTTGACCCGGCCCGCATCGTGGTGGCCGGAAGCTCGGCCGGTGCGCACCTGGCCGCCATGTGCGCGCTGCGCAGCTGGCCGCACGAGGCCGGCCTGCCCGCCGGGGCCGTGCTGGTGTCGGGGGTGTACGAATTGGCCCCGCTGGTGGGCACCTCGATCAACACCGCGCTAAGCCTGACGCCCGACAGCGCCAGCCGCGTGAGCCCGCTGCACTACAGCCTGGCAGGCTTTGCCCACACCGTGCTGGCCTGGGGCGAGATCGAGACCACGGAGTTCAAACGTCAAAGCCGCGCCTTCGGGCAGGCGCTGCAGGCCCAGGGCCTGCCCGAGGTGCCCAGCCTGGAGGTACCGGCCCGCAACCACTTCGACGTGGTGCTCGACCTGTGCGAACCCGGCACGCCACTGGGCGACGCCACGCTGTCCCTGCTGGCCCGGGTCTGAGCCCCTTCAATTCCCCTTCACCACTCCGAACCTGCCATGAGCAAACAAGTCATCGACATCGGCCTGCCGCCGCTGAAGCAACCTTTTTCGTGGGCCGTGCAAGGCGCCGGCATCGTGTTCACCGCACACGGACCGGTGCAGGCCGACGGCAGTGTGTTCACTGGCGACATTGAAACCCAGACCCGCCTGACCTTCGGCAACCTGAAAAAGGCCGCCGAAGCCGCAGGTGCCACCCTGGCCGATGTGGCCCAGGTGCTGATCTACATGACCGACGTGAAAGACATGCCGGTGATCGACAGCATCTACCGCGAGTTTTTCGAAGCCCCCTACCCCAACCGCTCCAGCATGGGCGTGAACGCCCTGGTGGTGCCGGGCATGAAGATCGAGATCGTGGCCTACGTGCTGGCGCCGCCCAAGGCGTGAGCACTGAGCGCATGGGCCACTCTGTCGCGGAACTCCTCTTCGCTGACCACGCTCAGGCTGGCCGATCCACACCCCACTTCCCTCGCCAGGGCCTGTCGCCAGCGCTGCTGCAGGCCTGTCGGCTCACGACCCCGCTCGGCCTCCAGCCACCAAAGGCCGGCGACCGCGCCATCCACCCCGGGGCGCACCACGGCCTCCACCCCGGCTGCCCTCAAGGGCGGGGCCAATTGCCACCAGTCGTCTGACAGCAGCACGTCCAGCGGCACAGCCTCCAGCCTCGGCAAAGGGCTTTGAACCTCGCTCAAGAGCAAAACCTGGCCTTGCAGGCTCCACTGGCACCCCGAATCGTGGAACAAGGCCTGTGCCTGTGACGGGTCGGTGCTGTTGGTCCAGCGTGGCAACACAGGCCCGCGCCAGGCCCGGGGAAGGAGATGAGCCCAAGCGCTGCGCCCCGGGTGATCATGAAAGAGGTACTCCAGCCGGGCCACGCCCACCCAAACACGCGCCAGCAGTTGCTGGACCGGCTGGGGCACACCGCCCTCCAGGCCGGGCTCTCGGCACGCCCAGCCCAACAGCTCGAGGGTGCCCTGTCTGGGCGGCAGCAGACCCAGCTGCCAGTCGGAGGACAGGGGGTTCTCACAGATCAGGAGGTGGGTCATGGTCAGTGCGGGGGCCAAGGGCCGGAGGTGGGATGCGGGTGTCGACTGCACAGAATCAGGCGCACCCATGAACATCACACTCTAGGCACTGAAATGCCCCCACCAAGCCCAAGTCCCCATGACAAACGACCTTCGGTCACATCTGTCGCCCTGAATGCACTCACGTGGCGCCCCAGGGCACTGGCGCACTCAGGCAGCACCACGGCCCACGGGCTCAGTAGGTCCCGGGGTAGGCCCCGCCATCGGGCAGGATGTTCTGCCCCGTGAGGTAGCCCGCGTGCACGCTGCAGAGGAAGGCGCAAATGGCACCGAACTCAGCCGGGTTGCCGTAGCGCCCGGCCGGGATCTGGGCTTGCTGGGCGGCACGGATGGCCTCGATGGGCTTGCCGCTTTTCTTGGCGGCAGCGCCCAGGGTGCCGGCCAGGCGGTCGGTGTCGAACTTGCCGGGCAGCAGGTTGTTGAGGGTGACGCCGCGGGCCGCGATCGAACTGCGCGCCACCCCCGCCACAAAACCGGTCAGGCCGCTGCGAGCCCCATTGGACAGGCCCAGGATGTCGATGGGCGACTTGACCGAGCTGGAGGTGATGTTGACGATGCGGCCAAAGCCGCGCTCGGCCATGCCGTCGATGGTGGCCTTGATGAGCTCGATGGGCGTGAGCATGTTGGCATCCACCGCCTTGATCCAGGCCTCGCGGTCCCAGTCGCGGAAGTCGCCGGGGGGTGGGCCGCCGGCATTGGTGACCACGATGTCGAAGTTGACCCCGGGGCCGCCGGGCACGGCAAACAGCGCGGCGCGGCCTTCGGGCGTGGTGACGTCGCTGGCCACGCTCAGCACCTGGGTGGCCGATGGCCGCAACGAATCGCCCAGCAGGCCCGCCGTGGCCACCTGCAGGCCTTCGGCACCACGCGCAGCGATCACGACGTTGACGCCCTCGCGCACCAGGGCCTGTGCGCAGCCCAGGCCCAAGCCTTTGCTGGCCCCGCAGACCAGGGCCCATTTGCCGGCAATTCCGAGATCCATGTCTTGCTCCAATGAGGTGAGTGTTCAGTTGGAGGCCGATGATACGGCTGGTAACCATCTCCGCGCTGGCCAGGGTGATCCGCCCTGGCAGCGCAGGCTGTCATCAGCCCCGGCGCTGTGCGCCCCGGGTCACGACAAAGATGCCCGCCATCACCAGCACCGTGCCCGCCGCCACCCAGGCCGTGAAGGGCTCGCCCAGGATCAGCACGCCCATGAGGATGGTGGACAGCGGCCCAATCATGCCGGTCTGTGCGGTGAGGCCGGCGCCGATGCGCTCAATGGCCATCATCACGATCAACACGGGCACCGCGGTGCACACGGTGGCATTGAGCACCGACAGCCACAGCACCTCGGGCGCCACCAGGGCGGCCGACCAAGGGCGCAGCACGGCAAACTGGAGCAGGCAGCACAGGCAGGCCACCGAGGTGGCCAAACCCACCAGGCGCAGCGAGCCGATGCGCTTCACCATCTCGCCGCTGTAGACCAGGTACAGCGCATAGCTGACCGCACTGAGAAACACCAGCAGGGTGCCCCAGGCGATCTGGCCGCCTTGCAGGTTGACCTCGTGGCCAAACACCAGCAGCACACCGCAATAGCTGACGCCCATCGCCACCACCTGGCGCACCGTGATGGGCTTGCCATACAACACCCGCCCCAACAGCAGCACCAGGGTGGGGTTGAGGTAGAGGATGAGCCGCTCCAGGCTGGCACTGACATAGGCCAGGCCGGCAAAGTCAAGAAAGCTGGCCAGGTAGTAGCCGCTGATGCCCAGCCCCAGGACACCGAGCCAGTCGCGCCCGCTGAGGGCGGCTGGGCGCACGGCCTGGCGGTAGGTGGCCCACCAGGCCATGGCCAGGAAGATGGGCAGCGCAAACAGCATGCGGTACATGATCAGGGTGACCGCATCGACACCGTGCCGGTAGGCCAGCTTGACGATGATGGCCTTGCCGCTGAAGGCGATGGCGCCCAGGCTGGCCAGGGCCAGGCCGCTCGCCATGCGGCGCGAGGCATCGGGGGCATGGGAACGCGTCATGGCCGGCCCAGCCGTGCACCTGCGTCACCATGCAGGATCGAATCAGGCCCGGCCCTCAAAAGCCAGCCGCCAGACCGTCGCGGCGCGGGTCGCTGGCCACCACGTAGCCTTCCACCTTGGGGTCGCCCGCACGCCAGATGAACTGGCCGGCACCGAAGTCCTGGTAGGAGTCGTTGATGACTTCCATCACATGGCCGCGCTCGGACAGGCCCTGCACCGTGTCGGCCCGCATGGCGGCCTCGACGTTGATCTCCAGGCCGGCGTTGTAGCGCCAGCGCGGGGCGTCGCAGGCGGCCTGCGGGTTCTGGCGATAGTCCAGCATGCGCACCAGGGTTTGCATGTGGCCCTGGGGTTGCATGTTGGCGCCCATCACGCCATAGCTCATGACCGGCTGGCCATCCCGGGTCAGGAAAGCCGGGATGATGGTGTGGAAAGGCCGCTTGCCGGGTGCCACCAGGTTGGCCGGGTTGAGGGCCGAGGCGTCGAGGCTGAAGCCATGGCCGCGGTTTTGCAGGCTGATGCCGAACTCGGGTTCGACGCAGCCCGAACCGAAGCCCATGTAATTGCTCTGGATGAAGCTGACCATCATGCCGTCTTCGTCGGCCGCCGTCAGGTAGATGGTGCCGCCCTTGACCGGGTTGCCCGCGCCAAAGTCTTGCGCCTTCTTCATGTCGATCAGCCGGGCGCGCGAGGCCAGGTAGGCCGGGTCGAGCATCTGCTGGGGCGTGACCTCCATGGCCGAGGGTTCGGCCACGTAGCGGTACACATCGGCGAAGGCCAGCTTCATGGCTTCGATCTGCAGATGCTGGGAGTCAATGCCGTCCACCGCCAACGAGGCGATGTCGAAGTTCTCCAGGATGCCCAGGGCGATCAGGGCCGCGATGCCCTGGCCGTTGGGCGGGATCTCATGCAGGGTGTAACCACGGTAGTTCTGGGCGATGGGCTTCACCCATTCAGGCCGGTACTCGGCAAAGTCGCGCGCCGTGATGCTGCCGCCATGGCGGGCCGAGAAGCGTTCGATGGCCTCGGCGATCTGGCCGCCGTAAAAGGCCTGACCCTTGGTTTCGGCAATCGCGCGCAGGCCGCGGGCCGCCGATTGAAAGCGGAACAGCTCGCCCACCTGCGGTGCCCGGCCCCAGGGCAGGAAGGCATCGGCAAAGCCGGGCAGGCCACGCAACTCAGGGGTGGCGGCGGCCCACTTCTGCTGTACCACGGTGGGCAGCAGGTAGCCACGCTCGGCGATCTCGATGGCAGGCTCCATGAGGTCGGCAAAGGGCAGTTTGCCGAAGCGCTCGCTCATGGCCACCCAACTGCTGACCGCGCCGGGCACGGTGACGGCATCGAAGCCGCGCTTGGGCGGGTTCTTGGCCTCGGCGCCGTACTTGGCCTTGAAATAGTCGGGGGTCCAGGTCTGGGGCGCGCGGCCCGAGGCATTGAGGCCGTGCAGTTCCTTGCCGTCCCACAGGATGCAGAAGGCATCGCTGCCCAGGCCGTTGCTGACCGGCTCGACGATGGTCATCGCGGCGGCGGCCGCCACCGCAGCGTCCACCGCATTGCCGCCCTTCCAGAGCATGCGCAGGCCGGCCTGGGCCGCCAGCGGATGCGAGGTGGACACCACGTTGCGGGCAAACACCGGCAGACGGGTGCTGAGGTAGGGGTTGGCGTAATCGAAGTTCATGGGTTCGCGCCTTCAGGCAGGTGGCAGGGGTTGAGGAATCGGGGTGCGATGCGGGCCGACCCGGCTTGACCGGGCAGTCAAAAATTATCGCACCGCCGGAGGGTTCATGCCGCTGACGGGGGATCGCGCCACTGCGGCGCCAGCAGGCGCGTGGCCTGGCGTGCCGCCTGCAGGTGGGCGCGCATTTCGCGGTGGGCGGCCAGCGCGTCGTGCGCGAGGATGGCCTCCACCACGCGGCTGTGCTCCTCGTACGACTGCACCAGGCGATCGAAGCGGGTGAACTGGCCGCGCCGAAAGGGCTTGACCCGGGTGCGCAAGGCGCGCGCGGCCTCGGTCAGATGGGCGTTGTGGGCCCCCTCAAGCACCAACTGGTGCAGCCGCAGATTGGCCTGATCGTAGGCTTCCATGTCGTGAGCCTGCATGGCCAGGCGTCCCTGGGCATGGGCCTCGGCCAGGGCCTGGCGTTGCGCCTCGTCCATGCGCAGGGCGGCATACCGGGCGCAGGCCGACTCCAGTTCGGCGATGGCCTCGAACATCAGGTCCAGCTCGGCCGCGTCCAGCCGGCGCACCATGGAGCCGCGGTTGGGTCGGTAATCGGCCAGGCCAGTGGCCACCAACTGTTTGAGGGCTTCCCGCACCGGAGTGCGCGAGACCTGGTAGCGCGCGGCCATGGCCTGTTCGTCCAGGTGCTGGCCCGGTTGCAAGTGGCCGAGCACGATGTCATCGGCCAGCCGCCGGAAGACCTGTTCAGCCAGGCGCCCACGCGGCACGCCGGACAAGGCGGCTACCGGCTCGGTGTGGGCCTCGGGCAAGGCTTCAGACATGGCGTGAAGCCCGGCTCAGTAGCCGATGGTGGTGAGGTCCTGGAACCAGTGCTGGGCCTGCACAAAGTGCTTGATCCTGGGCGAGTGGGCATGCGGATTGGTGTCGTGTACCACCCACAGCATCAGGGCCTGGTCGACCAGGGTCTCATGCAGGGAGGCCAATAGCTTGTCCTGCGTCTTGGTGTCAAACGTGGTACGGATCTTGTCGATCGTGGCGTCCACCTGCGGATCATTCAGGCCGCCCCAGTTGACGCCGTTGGGCGCGATGTAACGGCTGTCCATGAAGCGCGTCAGGGCATAGAACGGGTCGGCCGTGACATAACCCAGGTTGATGGCGCTGATGCCCTTGCCGGCGTTCATGTCGGCCTTGGCACCGCTGCGCCAGTGCAGGTAGAGGTTCTCCAGTTCGACCACCTCGAACTCGATCTGTACCCCGATTTCGGCCAGGCTTTGCTGGATGAACTCGTTCATGGGCAGCGACAGCATCTGCCCGCTGCCCCCCTGCGCAATGATGACCTTGGCCTTGAGCGGCCGGTTCTTGCCATAGCCGGCCTGAGCCATGAGAGCACGGGCCTGCGGCAGGTCGTACTTGATGTCGAAGTGAGGTTTGCCGAACCAGGGGCTGCTGGGGTCGAGTTGCCCCCGGGCCACCGAAGCCTGGCCGTTGAGCAGTTGCACGATGGCCTCGCGGTCGATCGCCAGGTTGACGGCCTTGCGCACACGCACATCGCCCCAGGGCGAGCCGGGGTAGGTGCTGAAGTGGTAGGGCCAGACGTGGGGGGTGACATTGCTCACCACCTTGAAGCCCCCCTTCCGGAGCTGGTCCAGCGCATCGGGCGGCGGCGTTTCGATGACGTCGACCTGGCCGTTGATGAGGGCGTTGGCGCGGGTCAGTGCGTCGGGGATGGGCATCAGCACGATGCGGTCGGCATGGGCCAAGCGGGTCTTGTCCCAGTAGCCCGGGTTGCGCACCAGCTCGGCGCGTTCACGCGGCACCAGTTTGTCGAGACGGAACGGACCGGTGCCCGAGGGCTGACTGGCCACCTTGTTCCAGTCGCGGCCCAGTTTGTCCCATTGCGTGGGGCTGCCAATCAGGAACCAGGGCAACTGGTAGGGGAACAGGGCATCCACGTCCTTGGTGGTGATTTCGACCGCGTAGTCACCCACCTTGCGCCAACTGGCCACCGAGGGGATGCGCGGGCGCACCTGCGCGGCCTGCTTGGCATCGTATTGAGGCGATTTGTCGCTGAGCACCTTGTCGAGGTTCCAGACCACCGCGTCGGCGTTGAACTCGGAGCCATCGTGAAACTTGACACCCCGGCGCAAGGTGAAAACCCATTTGCGAGAGTCCTTGGCATCGACCTTCCATTCGGTGGCCAGGCCAGGGATCAGCTTGCCTGGTCGGCTGCCGATGTTGGCCTCCCAGGCAATCAGCGGGTCATACAGGGTGTGCCCGGTGAACTGATAGGCCCCGGCCCCACGGTCAGGCTGGCCGGTGGTGAGCGGAATGTCGGCCATCGACATGCCGTAACGGACCACGGTTTCAGCCCATGACCCGAAACACGCGCTGCCTGCGCTCAAGGCCACGGCGGTGTTCACGGCCAGACGGCGCCAGCGCGCCCAGACATGGGGACGGCCGGCAGGGGATGCGGATGGCATGGAAGGCACTCCTCAAGTGTTGGGAATGCAGAGGTTCAGCATGCACCGTGCCAGGCCGGCCCAGCCCGCCCATGTATTTGAAACAAGCCGGCGGCAAGCGGCTTGCAGGGCATTTGTACGCCGATTGCCAAACCGGCGTCGCTGCACCGGCCGCAGACCGGGTCACCCCCGCGGTGCATGCACCGGATTCAGGCGATGCCGGCGGCGGACCCTGCACGGCCCTGGCGCCGGATCGACCTCAATCGGTGCTGATGCGTCGCTCGACGATGATCTTCTTCCACTTGGCGGTGTCAGCCGCCACCATGGTGGCCAACTGTTGCGGTGAACCGGTGACGGCCTCGATGCCCATGCGTTGCAGCTTGTCCTTGACCTCGGGGTCGGCCAGGGTCTGAGCGGCTGCGGCGTTGATCCGTTGCAGCAGGTCGGCCGGCAGGCCCTTGGGGCCGTACAGACCAAACCAGGTCGTGGACTCGTACCCAGGGAGCACGTCGGCAATCGGCGGCAGCTCGGGCGCCAATGGGCTGCGTTTGAGCGTGGTGATGCCCAGCGCACGCAGGCGCCCGTCACGCACATGGGGCATGCCGGTGGGCAAGGAATCAAACAACACGTCGAGCTTGCCGCTGACCAGGTCAGGGATCGCCAGGGCAGTGCCTTTGTAGGGAATGTGCACGATGAACAGCCCGGCCTGCGCCTTGAACAACTCGGTGGTGAGCTGCACGATGGTGCCGTTGCCGCTGGAGGCGTAGTTGAGCTTGCCCGGGTTCTTGCGCGCCAGCTCGATCCACTCTTTGATGTTGCGGGCGGGAGAGCTGTTGGGCACCAGCATCACGCTGGGCGCGTTGCCGACCTGCGCGATGGGCGTGAAATCACGCACCGTGTCATAAGGCAGGCGGGCCCCCAGGGCAGGGCCGATCGAGTGCGTGCTGGAGGTGGCCAGCAACAGGGTGTAGCCGTCGGGGGCCGCCTTGGCGACCAGATCTGAGCCGATCGCACCGCCTGCGCCGGGGCGGTTCTCGATCACCAGCGAGCCGCCCAGGCGCTCACCGAGTTTCTGCGACAGGGCCCGGGCAAAAAGATCGGTGGCACCGCCGGCCGGAAAAGGCACCACCAGGCGCACCGGCTTGTGGGGATAGCCCGTCTGAGCCCAGGCGCCCGAAGCGCCCAAACCAGTGGTGGCCAGGGCTGCCGCCTGGCCGATCAGGTGTCGTCGTTGCAAGAAAAGCTCCCGATGGAATGATGAACCCGGCCCGAGGCGGTCCGACTCAATGGCCGTCGCTGCCCACGATGCGGTGGTGCAGCCGCCGCAGCGACCACCATACTGCCAGCAACACCACGGGAATGGCCAGCGCGGTGGTGGACTCCACGCTCCAGGGCCAGCCCACCTTGGTGGCGCCCTTGGCCACGTAGCCCAGCAGACCAACGATGTAGTAGCTGATGGCGGCCACCGACAAGCCCTCCACCGTGGACTGCAGCTTGAGCTGCAGGCCCTGCCGCTGATTCATGGTGGTGAGCAGGTCCTGGCTGCTTTGTTGCTGCTCGATCTCGACCCGGGTGCGCAACAGGTTGCTGATGCGCGAAACCCGCTGTGACAGCGCATCCTGACGGCGTGCGGCCCATTCGCAGGTGCTGCGGGCCGGGGTCAGGCGGCGCTCCATGAATTCGCCAATGGTCTGCATGCCCGCCAGCCGTGATTCGGCGATGTCCTGGATGCGCTTGTCGACCAGCTCGAAATACGCGGCACTGGCCGAAAAGCGGCTGTGGGTGAGCGCGTACTGGCTCTCCACCTGGCCGGCCAGGCGGGTCAGGCGGTCCAGCAGTTCAGGCTCGTCCTGGCGGGCTGCCACCCGGATCGATTCGGCCAGGGCGGCCAGTTCGCGGTCGACCACCGACAAGGCAGCCCCTGCCTCACGGGCCACCGGCAGGCCCAGCAGGGCCGCCATGCGGTAGGTCTCGATCTCCAACAAGCGCTGCACCAGGCGACCCAAGCGGCGCGGCGACAGACTGCCGGCCAGCAGCAGCATGCGCGAAAAGCCGTCAGGGTGGATCGCAAAGTCGGTATAGACCTCGCCATGCCCATCGGCCACCTGAGAGGCCACCAGCGAATCCTCATGGAACAAGCGGCGCACCCGCTCCTCGGGGTCGCCCGCCGAGGCGGGTTGCACGATCAGGTGCACGGCACAGAAAGAACGCCCAGGCAAGCCAGCCAGCCACTCCTGCGGCGCCAGCCCGACCGCCGTGGGAGGCTCGGTGCGGTCCAGATCGGCCAACTCCAGGCTGCGGCTGAAGCTCCAGCTGACAAATTCGGTGTGCAGCTCCCAGCGCAACCGCCAGGGGCCCAGATCGGTGCGCAAGTGGGTGGTACTGGCGTCGGGCAAGGCCTGGTGGTGGTTGCGCAGCAGGGCCGCCAGGTGCTCACGGCTGGCCTCGCGTTCGCGGGCATCACAGGCCATGACCAGGTGCGAGATTACCAGCGGCGCCTGCAAAGCCTCCGGCGGGCGAGCGTGGATCTCGTTGTGCAGCGCCACGCGCTGGGGATGTTGCGAAATGGGAAAGGGCAGCTTCATGCGTCTCTCAGGGTTGGCCGGCCCGGCCGGGACAGCCGGCATTGTGACGCATGCCAAAGGCTGGCCTTCCACGATCCGCCCCGCCCAGAAAAAACGGCACCCGAAGGTGCCGTTTGAACTTGAGGCCCGGAAGCCGCCAAAGGCGGGCTCGCCGAAGCAGCCGGGGTCAGTCTTCGACGAAGGCTTCCTCGCGCTTGTTCTTGACCGCAGGCAGCAGCACGATGATCAGCAGCAGCAGGGCAGCGGCCAGCAGACCAGCCGACAACGGACGGGTCACGAACACGCTCCAGTCGCCACGCGACAGCAGCAGCGCACGGCGCAGGTTTTCTTCCATCATCGGGCCCAGGATGAAGCCCAGCAGCAAGGGGGCAGGCTCCACACCCAGCTTGTTGAACAGGTAGCCGATGAAGCCGAAGCCGCCCACCATCCAGATGTCGAAAGTGTTGTTGTTGGTGGAGTACACGCCGATCGCGCAGAACAGCACGATGGAGGGGAACAACCAACGGTAAGGCACGGTCAACAGCTTGATCCAGATGCCGATCAGCGGCAGGTTCAAGATGATCAGCATGGCGTTGCCGATCCACATCGAGGCAATCAGGCCCCAGAACAGTTCGGGGTTGCTGGTCATCACCTGCGGGCCCGGCTGGATGTTGTGGATGGTCATGGCACCCACCATCAGCGCCATCACGGCGTTGGGCGGGATGCCCAGCGTCAGCAGCGGGATGAAGGAGGTTTGTGCACCGGCATTGTTGGCGGCCTCAGGGGCTGCCACACCGCGGATGTTGCCTTGGCCGAAGGGCACTTCACCCGGGCGCAGCTTGGTCTTCTTCTCGATGGTGTAGGCGGCAAAAGCAGCCAGCAGCGCACCGCCGCCGGGCAGGATGCCCAGGGCAGAACCCAGCGCCGTGCCACGCAGCACAGCCGGGATCATGTTCTTGAAGTCTTCCTTGTTCGGGAACAGGCCTTCGACCTTGGCGGTGAACACTTCACGGTCTTCGTCCGACTGGGCGAGGTTGGTGATGATTTCGCCGTAGCCGAACACACCCATGGCGATGGCCACGAAGCCGATGCCGTCGGTCAATTCAGGGATGTCGAAGCTGAAGCGGGCCACGCCCGAGTTCACGTCGGTACCGACCAGACCCATCAACAGGCCCAGCACGATCATGGCCACCGCCTTGAGCAAAGAGCCCGAGGCCAGCACCACGGCGCCGATCAGGCCCAGGATCATCAGCGAGAAGTATTCGGCCGGGCCGAACTTGAAGGCAACTTCGGTCAGCGGCGGCGCGAAGGCGGCCAGGATCAAGGTGCCCACGCAACCGGCAAAGAACGAGCCCAGGCCCGCCGCAGCCAGCGCCGGCCCCGCACGGCCCTTGCGAGCCATCTGGTAGCCGTCGATCACGGTCACCACCGACGAGGATTCGCCCGGCAGGTTGACCAGAATCGCGGTGGTGGAGCCACCGTATTGAGCACCGTAGTAAATGCCGGCCAGCATGATCAGCGCAGCCACCGGGGGCAGCGCGTAGGTGGCGGGCAGCAGCATGGCGATGGTCGCCACGGGGCCGATGCCAGGCAGCACACCGATCAGGGTGCCCAGCAGACAGCCGACGAAAGCGTAGATCAGGTTTTGGCCCGTGAAGGCAACGCCAAAACCGAGCGCCAGGTTATTCATCAAATCCATTTTTTGTACTCCTCAATGCTCAGCCGGTGATGAAGCTGGGCCACACCGGGAACTGCAGCTTGAGCAGGACCACGAAAGCCAGGTAGCTGCCAATCGCCAGGATGGTGGACAGACCGAGCACACCCTTGAGGCTGAACTCATTGCCCGCCAGGCTGGAGATGATGACCAGGGCGTAGATGCCGAGGATCATGCCCATGGCCGGCAAACCAATGCTGGGCAGACCGCCGAGCAGGATGCCGAACACGAAGTTGGCGGCCAGGATGAAGAACAGGGGCTTCCAGGCCCAGGCACCGATCTTGTCGCCACCTTCGGTCTCGACCACCATCGCCTTGAAGGTGATGACAGATCCGATCAAAGCCAGCAGGATGCCCAGCATGAGGGGAAAGTACCCAGGACCCATGCGCGCACCAGACCCCACGCTGTAAGTCGTGGCACCCCATGCGAACGCGACACCGACCCCCATGAACATGAGGCCGGAAAAAAAGTCTTTTTGACTTTTGATTTTCACGAAGTATCTCCTCGAAAGAATTTTTCGACTGGGCGATTGTGGTGGCTTTCACGAAGCTGTCAGATGTGGATATCACCTACCAAGTCACTGACGCAGCGCAAATCTGGAGCAGCGGCAGCCCAGAAAAGCACAAATCCAAGGGAAAACCCAAATTGACTAAACAAGCGTCACCACAACGCTCCATCCAAACAAAGGAAAACCCTGCTACCAGGGAGTAGCAGAGCACGATGCGCAGGCTTGTGGGGGCGGTCATGGCCCCGACCGGCCCCTCAATCCAGAGGGGGGGTGGTGCTGAGCACTTCTTCGAGCGTGGTCAGGCCTTCGGCCACGCGCAGCGCTCCGGCCAGGCGCAGCGGCCGCATGCCATCGCTGACGCCCTGGCGGCGCAGCGCATCCAGGCTGGGCTCACGGTTGACGCGATCCTTGAAGGCTTCGCTGATGGAGAGCAGTTCGTACAGGCCCATGCGCCCCATGAATCCCGTCATGCGGCAGTCCACGCAGCCCACGGGCTTGTAGGGGCGGTAGCCACCGCTGGCATTGATCTTCCAGGGCTTGACGAAGTCGGCCAGGGTCTCGGCGCTGAAGGCCTCGTCGGGCACCTTGCACTGGCGGCACAAGGTGCGCACCAGGCGCTGGGCCAGCACCCCCAGCACCGTGGCGTTGAGCAGGTAGGGCGGCACGCCCAACTCCATGAGCCGGGTGATGGCCGAGGGCGCGTCATTGGTGTGCAGGGTGGAAAACACCAGGTGGCCGGTGAGGGCCGCCTGGACCGCCATGTCGGCGGTCTCCAGGTCACGGATTTCGCCCACCATGATGATGTCCGGGTCTTGCCGCATGAGCGAGCGCAGGCCCTCGGCAAAGCTGAAGTCGAGCTGGGGCTGCACCTGGGTCTGGTTGAAGGCAGGCTCGATCATTTCGATCGGGTCTTCAACGGTGCAGACGTTGACCTCGTCGGTGGCCATCCGCTTGAGCGTGGAATACAGCGTGGTGGTCTTGCCCGAACCCGTGGGCCCGGTCACCAAGATGATGCCGTAAGGCCGGCGCGTGAGCTGCTCCCAGCGTTGGGCGTCGTGGGCCGAAAAGCCCAGGGCGTCCAGGTCTTTGACCGCCGTGTCAGGGTCGAAGATGCGCATCACCATCTTCTCGCCGAAGGCGGTGGGCAGGGTGGACAGGCGCATTTCCACCTCATCACCCCGCGGGTTGCGGGTCTTGATGCGACCGTCCTGCGGGCGTCGGCGCTCGACCACGTCCATGCGACCCAGCAGCTTGACGCGAGCCACCATGGCGTTGAGAACGCCCATGGGCATCTGGTAGACGGAGTGCAGCACGCCATCGATGCGAAAGCGGATCACGCCCTGCTCGCGCCGGGGTTCCAGGTGGATGTCGCTGGCACGCTGGTCGAAGGCGTATTGCCACAGCCAGTCGACCACCCGCACCACGCCCTGATCGTTGGCATCAAGCTGCTTGTTGCTGCGGCCAAGTTCGACCAGTTGCTCGAAGCTCGCCGCGTTGTTGCTGGCCCCCGCCTTCTGCGCGGCACGCACCGATTTGGCCAAGGCGAAAAACTCGGCGGTGTAGCGGTGAATCTCCAGCGGGTTGGCCACCACACGCCGAACCCGGCGCCGGGACTGGCGTTCGACTTCGCTGATCCAATCGGTCACAAAGGGCTCGGCCGTGGCCACGACCACCTCGCTGGCAGTGATCTGCACCGGCAGCACGCGGTGGCGCTCGGCGTAGGCGGCGCTCATGGTCTCGGCCACCTTGCCCACGTCGACGCGCAGGGGATCGATGCGAAGGTACTCAACCCCGGCGCGCCCGGCGATGTACTGGGTGAGCTCCTCCAGGTCCAACGGCCGGCCGTTGGAGGCCCTCAGCATGGCCACGCTGGCCAGACGCACCAGAGGATGCTGTGCGCTTTCAGCCTGCGAACAGCGTGCCACGGTGCGCTCGGCCTGCTCGGCCGAGATCACGCCGTCGGCCCGCAGCCAATCGACCACCCGCCGCCAGTCGAGCAGACCGATGTAGGGAATGGTGAGGCCGGCGGACGGGGGGACGCTGGAAGGTGGGGTGGCGCTGGCGGAAGGGGGCGCGGTGGCACTCATGACGGCTGGGTTCCGGTGATTCCGCCAGGTTTGGCGGCGCAACCGCCAGCATAACGCGCCCGGCGGCCACGCGGGCCCTGGCACGGCACCGGTTCACCAAGCTGATTCGAAGCCTTTGCAAAGGCGTTGTCGCGGGCCTGCACCGGCAGGTGCCAGGCCCAGGCCAAGACGCTCAGGCAGAGCGGCGTGACACCAGCGGCTTGAACACGCGCAGCCACTTGGTGGCCGGCAGGCCCCAGCGGCTCTGGATCAGCTCGGCGCGCTCCAGCAAGACTTCGCGCTTGGGGCGCGACGGCGTGCGCTGGGCCAGCACCACGGTGTTGCCTTCGCGGGTGGGCTTGAAGGCCCAGATGGCGTCAGCCCCAAAGGCCTCGACCATTTTCTCGACGCTGCGCTCGTAGCTGGAGGAGCGACCGAACAGGTTCACGGTCATGCAGGCGTCTTCGCTGAGCAACTGACGGCAATCGGCATAGAACTCGGCGCTGTCAAGGACCGGAGCGGCCGCCTCATGGTCATACAGGTCGACCTGAAGGGCATCGACCACGCCGTGCCACATGGGGTTGCGGATTTCCTCGGCGGCGTCGGCGATCACCACGCGCAGCTTGCTGTCGTCGGGCGGCAGCTTAAACCAGCCGCGGCAGGCATGCAACACCTGAGGGTTGAGTTCGATGGCCGTGGTGGTGACCTTGAGCTTTTTGCGGCAGAACTTGGTCAGCGTGCCGGCGCCCAGGCCCAGTTGCATGGCATGGAAGCGCGTCAAGCGGGCCGGGTCGGTGAACAGCAGCCAGGCCATCATGCGTTGCACGTACTCCAGTTCGATGTCGTACGGGGCGTCCATGAGCATGGTGCCCTGGATCCATTCGGTGCCCAGGTGCAGACTGCGCACACCGTCCCAGTCCGAGAAATTGACTTCAGGCAGTTCGACGGGGGTGGGGGTGGATTTGCTGCGGGCCATGGCTGTGCGGGTGAAAAACGGTGCAGCACTGTAGCAGGCCCGCCCAGCGCATGAAGCGCAGGCAGCCGGCACTCAGAGCAGACCGGCCGACTCGAAGGCCTCGCGCCAGGCGGCCAGCTTGTGCGCCAGGGTCTGGGACGCATTGGCCGGGCTGGTGGACGGCAGGCGCCACACCGGCAGCCCCAGCGCCAGGGTGTGCCGGGCATGGCGGTAGCTTTCGCCGCCGTTGTGGGCGATGGCGCACAGGCAGGGGCAACGCTGACGCAGGCTGGCCAGGTCATTGACCAAGGGCTTGCGGATGGCGCTGTCCAGGCTGCCTTCGCGTTCACACGAGGCATAAACATCCCACAGCCCCAGGCCGCGCCGCTGCAGTTGCTGCAGCCGATCGGGGTAATCCAGTGCGACCAGGTCGCATTGCCACAAAGTGGACAGGATCTTCCAGAACTGGTTTTGCGGGTGCCCGTAATACTGCTGCTGGGCCAGTGAGCGGGCACCCGGAAAACTTCCCAGCACCAGCAGGCGGGTTTCTGGCCCCAGCACCGGGGGCAGGCCTGTGAGGCGCTCGCTCATGGCGCGGCCCCGGCCAGCAGGGCTTCGAGTCGGGGCAAGGCCGAGCAGGCATTGCGCGTGGTGGCCGCGGCCAGTTCGGCCAGGGGCAGGCCCCGCAGGCCGGCCAGCACCTCCGCGATGCGGGGCAGTTCGGCCGGCGTATTGCGGCCCTGCGGCAGGCCGGCCGCACGCTCGGCCGCCGTGCGGTACAGCCAGTGCGGCGGAATGTCGGGCGCGTCAGTCTCCAGCACCAGCGAATCCAGCGGCAGTTCGGTGGCCAGGCGTCTCAGTTGCAACGCCCGGTCGTAGGTGAGCGCCCCGCCGAAGCCCAGCTTGAAGCCCAGGTGAACAAAGGCCTCGGCTTGCTGGAAGCTGCCATTGAAGGCATGGGCAATGCCCCGCCAGGCCCCCGCACCGGGCCCCCCGATCGAGCGCAGGGCGGCCAGCAGTGCGTCTGCCGACCGGCGCACGTGCAGGATCACCGGCAGATCGAACTGCCGCGCCAGGCGCAACTGAGCCCGGTAGAAATGCTGCTGGCGCGCCATGTCCAGGCCCGGCACAAAGCCGTCCAGGCCGATCTCGCCCACGGCCACCAGGCGCGGGTCGGCCTGCGCGACCTGCAGGGCCTGGGCCAGGCGGTCCAGGTCAGAGTCGGCCGCCCGTGGGGTGTAAAGGGGGTGGATGCCCAGGGCATAGCTGTCGCCGTGCCGGTGGGCCAGGCAGCGCACCGCCTCGAAATGGGCCACCTCGACCGCCGGCAGCACGCAGTGCCCGACCCCGGCGGCCCGGGCCTGCTGGCGCACCTGGTCGACATCGGCGGCCAGTTCGGGGGCGTCAAGGTGGCAATGGGTGTCTAGCCAGAACAACATGGACCCGATGATGCCTGAAGCGCCAGGGCTGCACGGCCTCCCCGGGCCGTGCAGCCGACGGCAAACCATGCTAAGGTTTTGCCCAGGCGTCGGCACCGTGCCCATGCCCCAGGACACAGGTGACCCCATGCGCAGGCCCGCCTTGTACATCCCACCCCGCCCTCCCGCCGCCGCCACGGCCCGGGAGCCCGTGCCGGTCGACGCGCCCCCCTCTCCACAAGAGCCTTCGAGCCAGGCCCCCCAGGCCACCGATACGACCGCACAACACCCAGACCCCCCCGCCAACCCAGCCACCCCATCCGCCCCTGCGCGACAAGCCCATTGGCGCACCCGGGCGCCGGCCTGGATCAGCGCCGCCGCCCTGCTGTTTGCCGGCCTGTTGCTGGGCTGGCAACTGGCACCCCGGCCTCGCCCATTGACGCAGCAGGACATCGATGCCGCGGTGCGGCACAGCCTCGAAACCCAGCCGCTGCGTTCAGCCGTGGCACTGGCCGCAGAGCGGGTGGCGCCCTCGGTGGTTCGGGTCGTGGGTTTTGGCCACGAACGGGCCGAACGCCCCGCCCACCAAGGCAATACGCGAGGCCGTGAAGAACGCGAAGGACATGAGACCAGCGTCGGCACCGGCGTGGTGCTGGTGGACAGCGGCCTGATCCTGACCAACCTGCATGTGGTCAAAGGGGCCGAACGCATCGGCCTGGTGTTCAGCGATGGCTTGCGCGCCAGCGCCACCCTGGTGGCCACCCGACCCGCGCAGGATCTGGCGGTGCTGCAGGCCAGCCGCGTGCCCGATGACCTGGTGGCCGCCACCCTGGCCAGCAGCGGCAGCCTGCACCCGGGCGACACCGTGGGGGTGATCGGCTTTCCGTACGGCATCGGGCCATCGGTGTCCGCAGGCGTGGTGTCGGGGCTGGACCGCGAATTTGATTCGCCTCAGGGACGCCAGACACTGAACCACATGATTCAGTTCGATGCGGCAGCCAACCCGGGCAACTCAGGTGGGCCCCTGTTCACGGCCCAAGGTGAGGTGGTGGGCATCGTGACGGCCATCCTCAACCCCGGTGCGGCCAAAACCTTCATCGGCATCGGCTTTGCCGTACCGATCGAGAGCGCCGCCACGGCGGCCGGCATGCCCCCTTTCTGAAGCCCCCTGCCAGAACAAGGAACCCGCCCATGGATGCCCCGCCCCCAACGCAGACCGCGCCCGGCGCCGACACCGCCGCCCTGATGGAGCAGATCCTCTACGAGATCAAGCGCGTGGTGGTCGGGCAGGACCGGTTTCTGGAGCGCGTGATGGTGGCGCTGCTGGCGCAGGGGCACTTGCTGGTGGAGGGCGTGCCCGGGCTGGCCAAGACCCTCACGGTGAAGACACTGGCGCAGACACTGCATGGCCAGTTCAAGCGCATCCAGTTCACGCCTGACCTGATGCCAGCCGACCTGGTGGGCACACGTCTGTTCAACCCGCGCAACGGGGAATTCAGCACCGCCCTGGGCCCCGTGTTCACCCACCTGCTGCTGGCCGATGAGATCAACCGCGCGCCGGCCAAGGTGCAAAGTGCACTGCTGGAGGTGATGCAAGAGCGCCAGGTGACCCTGGCCGGCGAAACCCACCGGGTGCCCAGCCCCTTTCTGGTGATGGCCACCCAGAACCCGATCGAGACCGAGGGCACTTACCCCCTGCCCGAGGCCCAGTTGGACCGGTTCATGATGAAGGTGCACATCGGCTATCCGAGCGACGAGGAGGAGCTGGCGATCGTTCAGCGGGCGATCGCCCCGCCGGTGGCCGTGCGGCCAGTCGCCAGCATGGAGGCCCTGGTCGCGTTGCAAGCCTGCTGCCGGCAGGTGTACCTGGACCCAGCTTTGCTGCAGTACGCCGTGCGACTGGTGTCGGCCACACGGCAGCCGGCCCAACACGGTCTGCCCGAGCTGCAGGGGTGGCTGAACGCCGGGGCCAGCCCCCGGGCCACGATCGCGCTGGCCGAGGGCGCACGGGCACTGGCGCTGATGCGTGGCCGGCGCTACGCACTGCCTGAAGACCTGACGGACCTGGCACCCGAAGTGCTGCGCCACCGGCTGACCTTGTCCTATGAAGCCCTGGCCGAGGGGCACAGCCCCGACAGCCTGATCAACCGGCTGATGGGCCGCATCAGCCCGCCACCCCGAGCCCTGCAGCATGACGACCCACGCCCTGGATCGATCTGACACGGCTGCGCCCTTCGGGCCCCGGCCAGCCCAGATGAAGCTGGACTGGCCTGCGCTCAAGCGGCTGCAGGGCTGGCGGCCCGGGCCGTATCTCAGCCTGCTGCGCGGCAGCGGCCTGGATCTGGCGGACCTGCGCGAATACCAGCCGCACGACGAGGTACGGCACATCGACTGGAACGCCACGGCCCGCCTGCACACCCCCCACGTGCGCCTGTTCCACGAAGAGCGCGACATGAGCGCGTGGTTTGTGCTGGACCAGAGCCGCTCCATGCATTTCGGCTCGGGCCGCCACAGCAAAGCCCGCCTGGCGCAAGAGCTGATCTGGGGTTTGGCCCTGACCTGGCTGGAGCACGGCCACCGGGTGGGCACACTGACTTTCAATGAGTTCGGCCCTCAGGGCCTGCGACAAAGCCCTCGCGCTCTGGGCGGACGCCAGGGGGCCGCGCAGTTGCGCCATGCCTTGGACCAGGGGCCAGACAGCCGCCGCCCTGCAGGCCCACCCGCCAGCGCTGCAACGCGCCCCCAGGCCCTGGCCCGAGCGCTGCACCGGGCCGGCGCCACGCTGCACCGGCGGAGCACGGTGCTGGTGCTGAGCGATTTCCAGGAGCAGATCGACTGGGAGCGCCCTCTGGGACGCCTGGCCCAAAAGCACGATGTGGTGGCCCTGCAGCTGCTGGACCCACTGGAGCAAGCGCTGCCGGATCTGGGCCTGCTGCACCTGCGGGATCCTGAAAGCGGCATGGCCTTGTGGGTGGACAGCCACGACCGTGCCCTGCGCGAGCGCTTTGCCCAGGCCGCGGCAGAACGCGGTGTGCGCCTGCGCGAGGCTTTTGGCCGCGCCGGGGTCGACGCCCTGGCGTTGAGCACGGCCGCTGATTGGGCGGCCGAGTTGCGGCGCTTTGTGCGCTTGCGCAGAGGCCTGACTGCCGAGGCCCCCAGACCTCAGAACCGATGGCCTCAGGCGGAGGCCCCCACATGAGCTTTCTGTGGCCCCAGATGCTGTGGCTGCTGGCCTTGTGCCCGGTGGCCGTGGCGGCTTACGTGTTGCTGCTGCGCCGCCGGCGTGCAGCCACCCTCTACCCGGGGCTGGGCCTGCTGCAACAGGCCATGGGGCCGGGCCGGCGCTGGCGGCGGCACTTGCCACCCGCCCTGCTCTTGCTGGCCTGGGGTTTGTTGCTGCTGGCCGCCGCCCGTCCGGTGGCGCGGATCAGCCTGCCCAGCGAACAACAGACCCTGTTGCTGGTGATGGATGTGTCGGGCAGCATGCGCGCCACCGACGTCAAACCCAACCGGCTGGTGGCGGCCCAGGAGGCGGCCAAGGCCTTCATCCGCAGCCTGCCAAGGCCCGTGCGCGTGGGCATCGTGGCCTTTGCCGGCAGCGCCCAGCTGGCCCAGGCCCCGACCCGCAACCACGAGGACTTGTTTCAGGCGATCGATGGCTTTCAACTGCAACGGGGCACGGCCACCGGCAATGGCTTGGTGGTGGCGCTGGCCACTTTGTTTCCCCAGGCCGGCATCGATTTGGCCCATTGGGGGGCCGGCACCATCACCGCAGCCCCACTGGGCAGCCCGGAGGCCACCAGACCACAGCCCTGGCAGCCTGTACCCGCAGGCTCTTACACCACGGCGGCAATCATCATGTTGACGGACGGCCAGAGGACCACGGGGGTCGATCCCCTGGAGGCCGCCCGCCTGGCCGCAGAGCGCGGGGTGCGCGTATACACCGTGGGGGTGGGGACGGTGGATGGCGATACCGTGGGATTTGAAGGCTGGTCAATGCGGGTGCGACTGGACGAGGAGACGCTGAAGGCGGTGGCAGCGCGCACCCAGGGCGAGTACTTTCATGCGGCTTCGGCCGAGGCCCTGCATCAGGTCTACGAAACCCTGGGCTCACGGCTGGCCCTGGAAACCCACGAGACCGAGATCAGTGCCTTGCTGGCCCTGGCAGCGGCGGCACTGGTCTTGCTGGCCTCGGGTTTGTCCTTAAGCTGGTTCGGCCGCGTGGCTTGAAACCCACTGTTCCTGACTGAGGCAACGCAAGCCGCACTGCGAAACCGGTGCCAGGCCCCACTCTGACGCCCCATAGCGCGAAGTTGGGGCTAGACTGTGTTTTTCTTTGTCACAAGTGGAATCCGCCATGACCTCAGAAGCCCAACGAGAGATCGACGAGCGCACCAACCTGACCAGCACCAACAAATTTGAACTGCTGTTGTTCCGCCTGGGCAAGGATGCTCATGGGGACAGGTCTGAGCTGTTTGGCATCAACGTGTTCAAGGTCAGAGAGATCGTGGAGATGCCCAAGATCACCGCCATCATCGGGGCCGCCAAGGGTGTGCTCGGGGTGGTGAACCTGCGCGGCCAGGTGATCCAGGTGATCGACCTTCCGTTCATCGTGGGATGCCAGCCGGTGACCGGTTTGAACATCATGCTGGTGGCCGAGTTTGCACGCCACACCATCGCGTTTGCGGTGGAAGCGGTGGAAGAGATCGTGCGCCTGGACTGGACGCAGGTGCTGGCGGCCGAGGGCAACGCGGCCTCGGGCATGGTGACCAGCATTGCCCGCCTGGACGGCGATGTGGACAACACCCGCCTGGTGCAGGTGCTGGATGTGGAAGCCATCCAGCGTCGCGTCAGCCCCACCCCCGATCAGGAAGTGAACCCGGGCACCATTGGCCCCTCGCTCAACCTGCGCCCTGGCAGCGTGGTGCTGGCAGCCGACGACTCGCCCATGGCCCGCACGCTGATGGAAAAGAGCCTCGAAGCCATGGGAGCCCCCTTTGTGATGACCCGCAGCGGCAAAGAGGCCTGGGAGACGCTGCAACGCATCGAGGCCGATGCGCGCAAGGAAGGCCTGACGATCCGCGACAAGGTGGCCCTGGTGCTGACTGACCTGGAGATGCCCGAGATGGACGGCTTCACCCTGACGCGAAACATCAAGCAAGACGTGCGTTTCAGCGGGCTGCCGGTGGTGATCCACTCCTCGCTGTCAGGCACGACCAACGAGGATCACGTGAAGAGCGTGGGCGCCGATGCCTATGTGGCCAAGTTTGCCCCGGCCGAACTGGCCCAGGTGTTGCGCTCCGTGATGAGCCGCTGACCCTCACGAAAGGGCCAACGGTCGCACCCTTGCATCAGACTGTTTGAATCTTGCCGATCTGACCCAGGTTACCGGGGGTTGGTATCTACCTTGTCGCGGCTGCCACAACAGCCGCCCCACGCCCATCCTGGCGCGGGCTCTCACCGACACTGAGGACTTGGCCCATGCCCCCCGCAAAAAAAGCTGCAAAAAAACATGTCTGGCCCTTGTGGGGCCTTTGCCTTTTGAGCAGCGCTCTCTTGAGCGCCTGCAATGACCAGGGCTCCGACGCCCCGATTGGTGGCACGCTGAGCGGGCTGCCCAGTGGCCAGCAACTTGTGCTGCAAAACAATGCCGACGACGATCTGACGCTGACGCGCAACGGTGAATTCCGCTTTGACACGCGACTGAAGGCTGACGAACGCTACAACGTCAGCGTTCTCACCCAGCCTGCCGGCGTGAACTGCAGTGTGAGCAGTGGCAGTGGCAAGGTGAACAGCCGAGGCGATGGGGTATTTGCCGTGAAAGTGGCCTGCGATACCGGCCTTTCGCTGGGCGGCACCCTGGCCGGGCTGCAAGCGGGCACCAGCGTGACGCTGAGCACCAACGGTCTGTCGCTGTTGCTGGCGCAGAACGGCTTCTTCCAATTCAAGAACTCACTGCCCGCGGGGACACCTTATCAGGTGGTGGTGGCTCAGCAACCGCTGCAAGGCAAGTGCAGCGTGAGCAATGGCAGCGGCAACATTGTCGCGGGCAAGCTGTCGCTGGTGAATGTGGATTGCCAGTGACGGTCTGAGAAAAAGAGGTCAAGCCCCACGTTCAACGGTCGATAACCGTGACAGGCGCCAAGCCGGTCGGCAGCTTTGATGCCCCGAAATGCGGGGTGATTGCCCCTCTTTTCAGAAGATCCCGCGGAGGCGAAGAGCAGACCATGGAGGCACGTGTTCCTGCGTCATGACCGCGCTCACCCGGGGGTGACGGGTGAAGCAGACCCCACGGTCAATGCCATGAATATTCTGAGACTTCGTATCCGGCCTGATGCTCCTATCAACCTACATGCCCCACTGATCCGACAGGCACCCTCCGTGGTCACGGTCAGCCACCGCGTTCAAGCCTCAGCCAACCAGGTTCAAGGCCAAGAGGTGAGCGAACCGTCGCCAGCAGCGCCGTCTGTGAGCGCCCATGGCGGGCCCGACGCCCTGTCCGCAGCCGCCTGAGGCCCCGTACCGGACCGGGTCAAACTCACCCTGGCCCACGGCGCTCGCACCCATGACCCGTGACCAGCGGCAGTTGCGATGCGACTTAAAGTGCGAATCGCTCGCGCATGGCCTCAGCGAAGGTGACGCTGCCACAGAGTGAAAGGGTGACGGTGCGACGCACCCGCTCTTCGCCGGGGGCCTCTTCTGAAACCACCAGTCCTGGGGTGTGAAGGTTCACGGTCAGGCTGTGCACGGGCTGGGTCTCGCACCAGGCCTGCAGATCCACGTCCCAGTCACCGCCATGGTCCAGAGGCCTTTCAGGGCCAAAGTGGTCTCGCGCCCATTTCAGCACCGCGGCGATCTCGGCCAGTACCAGGGGCAGTTGCTCGGGCCAGACCGATGCCATGGCGTCGAAGGTGCCCCCTTCATCGGTGTCTTCGCTGCAATCGAAATCCAACCAGTCCAGCGTCATGCGGGCACCTTGGTGGCCTGGCCCGTGCGCTCCTCGGCCAGGCAACCCCGAACCAGGCGCATTTGGCGGGCACAGCGTGCCGCCAGGGTTTCGTCGTGGGTGACCATGACAAAGGCGGTGCCCTGATCGCGGGCCAATTGCAGCATCAGCTGGAACACCTGCTCGGCCGTACCCCGGTCAAGGTTGCCTGTGGGTTCGTCCGCCAGCACACAGGCGGGTTGGGCTACGAGGGCGCGGGCGATGGCCACGCGCTGTCTCTCGCCGCCAGAAAGCTCCGCCGGTCGGTGGTGCAAGCGATCGGCCAAGCCCACCGCCTCAAGCATGCGGCGCGCCGCCTCGGAGGAGACGGCTGCGGCTTCACGGCGGATGCGCAGGGGCATGGCCACGTTGTCCAGCGCGCTGAACTCAGGCAGCAAGTGGTGGAACTGGTAAACAAAGCCCAGGTGCCGGTTACGCAATCGCCCCTGGGTGGCAGGGTCGAGTTGCGACAGGGGTTGGCCCATGAGGCTGACCTCACCGGCGCTGGGCGCATCGAGCCCGCCCAGCAAGTGCAACAGCGTGCTTTTGCCCGAACCGGACGCGCCGACGATGGCCACGGTGTCGCCAGCGCGGATGCTGAGGTCCACGCCCTGCAGCACCGACACATCCAGCCGGCCTTCGGTGAAACGCTTGCTCAGGCCCCGGGCTTGCAGCACGGTGTTGGAGAGGGTTGGATCACTCATAGCGCAGGGCCTCGGCAGGGTTGACCCGGCTGGCACGCCAACTGGGATAGAGGGTGGCCACAAATGCCAGCATCAGCGAGATCAGGGTAATGGGCAGGATGTCGCCCTGCTGCGGGTCACTGGGCATGCGGCTGATGAGATAGATGTCCTTGGGCAAAAAGCTGGCGTGGAAGGCTTGCTCGATGGCAGGTACGATCACATCAATGTTGCAGGCAATGGCCAGGCCCAGCACCAGCCCCGCCAAGGTGCCGATCACACCCACCATCGCGCCCTGCACGACAAAGATGCCCATGATGCTGGCCGGACTGGCGCCCAGCGTGCGCAAGATGGCGATGTCGGCGCGCTTGTCGGTGACGGTCATGACCAGGGTGCTGACCAGGTTGAAGGCGGCCACGGCCACGATCAGGGTCAGGATGATGAACATCATGCGTTTTTCAAGCTGAACGGCCGCGAACCAGCTCTTGTTCTGGCGCGTCCAATCGCTGATCAGCAGATCCCCACTCAGGCTGCCGGCCAGTTGCTGGGCCACCTCGCGGGCCTGGTGAAGATCGCGAATGCGAAGGCGAATGCCGGTGGGCCCCTCCAGGCGAAAGATGCGCTGGGCATCTTCCATGTGCAACATGGCCAGGGTGGAGTCGTACTCATAGTGACCGGAGTCGAAGGTGCCGACCACGGTCATCTGTTTGAGGCGGGGCACCACACCCGCGGGCGTGACCTGGCCTGAGGGGGCGATCAAGGTCACCGGATCGCCTGTACGCACGCCCAGGCTGCGGGCCAGGTCGGCGCCAAGCACGATGCCGAATTGCCCAGGCACCAGGCGTTGCAGCACGTCTTGCTTGAGGGCGGAGTCCATGTCCGCGACTTCCGGTTCACGCGCGGGGTCGATGCCGCGCACGATGGCCCCTTTCATGGTGTCGCCCCGGGCGAGCAAGGCCTGCACAGCGATGAAGGGTGCTGCGCCCAGCACCTCAGGATGGCGTCTCGCCTCCTGGAGCGTCAGCGACGGATCGGGCAGCGCGTCACCCTGGGGGGTGAAGATCTCGATGTGTGCCACCACGCTGAGCATGCGGTCACGGACTTCCTTCTGGAAACCGTTCATGACCGACAGGACAATGATCAGGGCCGCCACGCCCAGCGCAATGCCCAGCATGGAGACCCCGGAGATGAATGAGATGAAGCCGTTGCGCCGTGTGGCACGGCCGGCGCGGGTGTATCGCCAGCCCAAGGCCAATTCGTAAGGGATTTGCATGGAGCCGAGATTGTGGCATCCCGGACAATACACCCCATGTCAGAACAGAATATCGCTAGCCGTATGGTGCGGCTCATCGTGCCCTATGCGCATTGCTCCGCCGAAGGCGCCCAACAGGCGCTTGGCCCCAGGGAGTTACCCAACCTCTATCAGTTGAGCCGACTGCTGAGCCCAGGCACCCGCCACGCTCCAAGTGAAGACAGCCCCACACTGCCTCATGAATGGGCCTTGGCCCAGGCGATGGGCTTGCCCGAAGGCACCTCGCTGGATGCAGCGCCCACACCGTGGGCCGCCTGGGACGCCCTGCAGTGGCTGGGGCCAGCCACCATGGAACATGCCTGGAGCTGGATCACCCCTTGTCATTGGCAGGTTGGGAGCAGCCACATCGCCATGAGCGACCCGCAGGCCTTGGGGCTGGGCGAGGCCGAGTCGCGTGCCCTGCTTGACATCTTGGCGCCGTTTTTCAAAGACGACGGCATCGAACTGCACTACAAGAGCCCAGAGCGGTGGTTGGCCTGTGGTGAAGTTTTTCGAAAGTTGCATGCGCCCAGCCTGGATCGGGTGATCGGACGCTCGATTGACGCATGGATGCCTCAGGGCCCCTCTGCAAACCTGCTAAGGCGCTTGCAAACAGAAACCCAGATGCTGCTGTACACGCACGCGTTCAGCGAGGCACGCCAGGCGCAAGGTGCGCCAAGCATCAACTCCTTCTGGATCAGTGGCTGTGGCGCCCTGCCCCAGGGATGGCAGGCGCCGCAGGCTGCGCCACAGGTATTGGATGACTTGCGCAGGCCCGCGCTGGCAGGGGACTGGAACGCCTGGACAGACGCCTGGAGGCAATTGGACGCCGGACCGATGGCCCAATGCCTCCGCATCGCAAGCCAGGGTATACCGATAGAACTGACGCTGTGCGGCGAGCTGGCTCTGCAAAGCTGGCATGGCCCGCGCAATGGTCTGCTGTCCAGGTTGGCAGCTCGCTGGCAAGGCACAACTGCATTCAGGCAGGCGCTGGAGTCACTATGAAAATACTCGAACGAGATATCCCTCCTCGCGCCTGCTGGGCCCTGGAGCAAGCCGGCATCCACCCACTTTTGGCACGCCTTTATGCGGCCCGGGGTGTGCAGAACAAGGAAGAACTGGACGATGGGCTGGCCCATCTGCTGCCGCCGCATACCCTCAAAGGGGCTCAAGAGGCCGCACAACTTCTGGCTGACGCCATCGCAGCGAACATGAGCCTGTGCATCGTGGCCGATTACGATTGTGACGGCGCCACGGCTTGTGCGGTAGCCCTGCGTGGCTTGCGTGCTTTGGGGGCGCAACGCGTGGATTACCTGGTGCCCGACCGGGTCATTGATGGTTATGGCCTGACCGCGCCGATTGCGGAGCGGGTGAAGGCCATGGGCGCCGATGTGCTGATCACGGTCGACAACGGGATTGCCAGCATGGAAGGGGTCGCCCGCGCCCGAGAACTAGGGCTTCAGGTCTTGATCACCGACCATCACCTGCCGGCCGCCGAAACGCCGGATGCCCATGTCATCGTCAATCCAAACCAGCCCGGATGCGACTTCGGCAGCAAATCCATGGCGGGTGTTGGCGTCATGTTTTATGTGCTGTTGGCCTTGCGAGCTGAACTCCGCCGCCGTGGCGCGTATGTGGAGCGTCCTCAACCCAAACTGGATGACCTGCTCCCCCTTGTGGCGCTCGGCACCGTGGCCGATGTGGTCAAGTTGGACGAAAACAACCGGCGATTGGTCGCCCAAGGTCTCAAGCGGATTCGTGCAGGGGTCATGCCAGCGGGCGTCGAGGCCTTGTTTCGCGCCGCAGTGCGTGATGCGCGCAAAGCAACAACCTTTGATTTCGGATTTGCACTGGGCCCCCGCATCAATGCGGCGGGCAGGCTGTCCGACATGACGGTTGGCATCGAATGCCTGGTGACAGACAACGCCGGTCGAGCCGACGAACTGGCAAAATTGCTCGATAGCATCAACCGCGAGAGGCGTGACATCGAGGGTGGCATGCGTGAACAGGCCTTCGCAATCGCTGAAACTCTTTTTGAAGAAGGCCAGGCCGCCCCTTCAGCCATCAGCGTGTTCGACCCCGACTTCCACGAAGGCGTGGTGGGCATCGTGGCCTCTCGCATCAAAGACAAACTGCATCGCCCAACGTTCGTGTTTGCGGCGAGCGCGGCGCCAGGCCGGGAGCACGAACTCAAGGGATCAGGGCGGTCGATCCCCGGCTTTCACTTGCGCGATGCACTGGATTTGGTGGCCAAACGCCACCCTGGTGTCTTGTTGAAATTTGGCGGTCATGCAATGGCGGCCGGGTGCTCAATCCCCCGATCCCACTTCGACACCTTTTCACAGGCGCTGGCCCAAGTGGCAGATGAGTGGCTTGACGCAGCCACCTTGACCCGCCGTCTGGATACCGATGGCCCGTTGGCGCCGGAATACCGACGCACCGATGTCGTCGACACCTTGCACCGTGAAGTATGGGGTCAAGGATTTGCACCCCCTACTTTCAGCGAAGAACTGGAGGTGGTGTCACAAAGGCTGGTGGGGGAGAAGCACCTGGCCCTGAAATTGAAGCACCAGGGTGATGCCGTGGATGGCATTTGGTTTGGGCATACCGAGCCATTGCCCAAACGAGTCAAGCTCGCGTTTCGGCTGGACGCCGATGAATGGCAAGGCGTTCGCAGGGTTCGCTTTCTGGTCGAAGGCGCGGAGTTCTGACTGCGCCGCGTCTCGGGCTCATTCAGCCTCAACAGGCCTGCGCCATAGCTGGGTGGCCTGCATGGAGCGAGATCAGCGCTCCACATCACAGGCAGGATAAAGAGGCCACACCAGTTGCATTGGCCATGAATACCTAATGGCACCAGGATCGGCTGCGGGGCGAGCCAATTGATGCACGTTCGCCCCAGAAGGCCGTCTGCTGGGCCGAGGGTACGTGGAGCTGACGGGGTACGCGCAGGCGCTGAGGCTGTGATCGGAGAGGACAGCGGCAAGCGTTGGCCCT